>WGNT01000147.1 GCA_016124425.1 Cytophagales bacterium | reverse complement strand
GGTTGTCAAAGCCACCTGCCCGATTGATATAGTAGTTCATTCCGCGCAGACTCTCATACCGAACCGTAGTCGGATAGATTACATCACCTCTCAACCTCACCGTTTGAAGTTGGCGTGGAACGGTAATAATATCTCCTTCTTCCAGAATAAGATCAAATCTTGATCCTGGATTGGACATAATAGCCGCTAGGTCTATAGCGATCGCTTCAGTTTCCTTAAGTCTGATGGGGCCTATTCCAAGACGGTTTTCCGATATCTCATTTAAAATTTCTGATCGCGCTTCGATGACCATCTCTTCAGCCTCGGATGATTTGGTGGATGCCTTGTTTCTAATGGATTTTGCCAACCTTTCTAATAATAGCGCCTGGGATTCAGTGGGATCCATTTCGTCTAAATTAAGGTTATTCATCAAATCCCTCAAGTTGCTCTCTTTACGTTGCAGCTCTGATTCGGTCTGGTAAAACTCCGTTCGCCGTATTAATGTAGCTCCTTTGACATAAGCAAAATCCGTGAGCCCTCCAGCGCGATTAATCACCTCGGAAATTCTTTCTTCGGCATGTGCTAATGAAAATTCACCCGGTGCATTGACCTGACCTTCTACCTGCACCATTCTCTCTAGGGTAAAGTTCGGCTTTCTGCGCACAGAAATATTGTCAAAAGGCCTAAGAGTGGTTGCAGATAATCCAGCAGTTAAGTTGGGAGAGAGCGTGACTGGAATAATTTCCGCGAAATCCCGCGCATTATTTCCCATATCCCTTCTTGCTATTTCAATATCTGTGAGAGAGGCAGACTCTTTTAGCCCTCCTGCTAATATGATAAGATCTTCCACTGTCATATCCTCCGAAAAAGGATAGGTTCCTGGATTTCTTATTTCCCCAACTATCTTAACATAAAAATCTTCCGTAAGATCGTAGATAGAGGCGATCCGTACAATATCTTCTGCTTGCAACGCTAGATCAGGCTCGTTGCCCCGCATAAGCTCTCCCAAATTGACCTGGATCAGTTCACTGCTGAGGTCTGGTTTTGTTCTCAGGACGGTCGCGCGCTGCAAATAAGCATCCCCCTTTAGCCCTTCTGCCTTGCGGATAAGGCGCTGAAGGGTGAGGCCTTCTTCCATAGAATAATTCCCTTCACGAAAAACAGCCCCTTTTATTTGAACCCGGTTGGCATACCTTTCCAGCACCTTCCCTACCTGATAGGTATCGCCTCCCTTGACCAGAAACAGGTCAAATTGGTCCTTAAAAACGTCAGAGACCGCACGCTCTTTGGAAGTTATTCTCGTTACGCTTACCCTATCCCTAAATGCCTCATCTGTAAATCCTCCAGCATATTCCAGTATATCCTGAAATGTCTCGCCTTCTTTAATTTCAAAAATTGCTGGGCGTTTTACCTCACCTTCAACGGTGACCCTTCCAGTAAACGGCGGAACAAGCAATACATCTTGATCCTGTAGTTGCAGGTTCATGCTGGCAATTCCGTTCATCAGAAAATCATACACATCTATTTCTGCTATTTCCTGATTGTTCCTCACCAATTTTATTGTACGCATCGTGCCGTTTTCATTGGGACCTCCGGCCGCATACATGGCATTGAAGACTGTACTGAACGCACTCAGGGAAAATGTCCCTGGCAACCTCACCTCACCGACCAAATGTACCTTTATCGTGCGGAGATTGCCAAGACTGACTTGTAAGAATGTATTGGCATTTGGTCCGTTCATTCCAGCGTAAAACCGTGATAAACGACTTCTCAGAACCTTCGTTACTTCTTCAATACTTAAACCTGATACATTTACCGGCCCAACATTTTCCAAAAGTAGGTTTCCTTCGGCCGTAATATATGCTTCATAGTATTTTTCCGATTGCCCATAAATATCAACGTACACAAGATCCCCTGGCCCGAGAATATAGCTTTTTGGCGTAGCCATATTGAGATTGGGTTCAAACGTAAGCCGCCGATCCTTACTGTAAAACAGGTTTAAACCGAAGTAGGGAGAAACTTCGTCGGTGACCTCAATTGCTTTTTGAGGATTTAGAACACCTTGTGTTATGGTGTTTATATCAGCTTGTTGTCTTGGCTTGCGTTTGGAGGGTGCCAATCCAGCTCCGGATGTCGAGGGCATAGTCAGGGTCAAGCTTTCGAGACGTTCTCTAAGCTTGATAATTTCCTCCTGTGGCACTCCTCTCAGCTGTGCCATCTGGATCAGCTCCGATTCGGTCAGTCCGGCATCCTCGGCACGCTTTACCAACTGCTGCAGCTGCTGGTCTGTTAGATCATCTACTTTTATGGATGAAATGTCCTGTAACGTTTGGGCATTTACGTCATAAGACAAATATAAAAAGCCTATACCTAATGAAAAAAACAGAAAGACGCACCTCAGGTAACGGTAAGTTTGATATGTCATAAGGAAGGTTTTCACTTTTGTTAAGAAGAATTGCCCATAGCTTCGCCGCTTCACCCACATCAAAACAAGTTCTGCAATCACGTGAACGGCACTACTTTTAGCAAAATATCGCGTAAAGATAATTATTACATTCTTTTTGGAGTCTATCTGCCTCATTAAATCTTTATATTCAGAAATAAGGCGTATTAGGTGCTTTCGCTCTAAAACCGCTATATATCAATCACGTTCGGATGCCTGTAGATGCCCGGACAATGGTAACTGTTACAGTATCTCATAAAAGCATGGAAGTACCGGTCCCAGGGCGTTGCAATGCAAAAGGAAAAAAATAAAAAAAAGGGCTTGCTTAGCAAACCCTTTTAGTTAATCCATCTGATTGAAAATCTATTCTTGAGGCGCTGGAGGCAATAAGACCTCATCGATAACGTGGATCACGCCATTAACTGCATGAATATTTAGGAGTCCTTCAATCAATCCAGAGGAATTGATTTCCAAATCTGCCAAATTCACAGATAAAATATTATCTCCACTGAGTGTCGGTAATTCTGCCCCTTCGCGCAAGTCATACGAAAAGGCCCGACCTGGTACAACGTGGTAGGTTAATACTGAAGTTAGTAGTTCAACCGAAATATCTTCATATCCATCTACCTGTAAGGCATCATAAAGGGCTTGGAAGGCCTGATCTGTAGGTGCAAACACAGTGAGATTATCGTCACTGTCTCCACTCACGGCATCAACTAAGTTGGCACGGGTAAGTGCGCCTACGAGTTGGGTAAACTGCGGTTGCGCAGCTTGTGAAAATGCTACCGCAATTTCAGCGATCGACTGGGATGGAGGAGTAATCACGTAATCAATAATATGAATAATACCATTGTCTGCCATTACATCAACTTGCTCTACCTTCGCATTCCCGTTGATCCACACATTATCTTCTGTATCTATACTAACGTAAAATGGCAACTCGGATAGCGAATTCACCCTACCGGCTTCAACAGCAGATGAAGGAACAAGACCAGGTATAACGTGATAGGAAAGTATTTGAAGTAAATTAGGGGAGGCCAATAAAGCCTCTGCTGTTAGCCCGTTGTCTGTCAAAAATCGCTCAAATGCCGCGTTGGTAGGCGCAAAAACAGTAAATTCACCTTCTGCATTAGCTAAATTACCGGTAAGACCAGTTTCCATAACAGCTGCCAACAGAGTGGAAAAGTTTTCATTACCCATTACAATGTCTGCTATTGTATTGGTTTCTTCCGCAGGAGGCATTAACACGTTATTGATCGCGTGAATAACCCCATTAGATGCTTCTATGTTGGGAGTTACCACCCCTACATTACCATTGATTGTAATATCAGCACCTACCATAAACTCTAGATTTGCGTCTGTGAGTAGAGTTGGTACACTTCCAGTAGTCAGCTGAGTAGCCAATATTTGTCCAGAAACAACATGGTACAATAAAATGTCACGCAGTTGTTCAACCGGAATAGCGGTAATGTCGGTTATTCCTGCTTCGGTAAATGCTTGATTTGTCGGCGCAAACACGGTAAATGGTCCAGCGGCAGATAACGCATCTACCAGCCCAGCCCGCTGCACAGCAGCAACAAGTGTCGAAAACTGATTGGCACCCATGGCGACTTGAACGATATTCTCAGGTGCGGGAGGCATAGGCGTATCGTCATCCGAGCAGGACGACAAAGCAAATCCCACGACCCCTAACAATGCCAACGGCATTAAAAAAGAGCGAATGGCTATTTTAAATTTCTGCATAATAATTATTGGTTTAGTTAAATATGATAATTAAGTAAACAAACATGCTTTTTAGAAAATTGTTTTCATTATAACTTGAAATGCATATTTAATGAAATAATCAGTTTATTTTTGTGTATGTATAAATATGTAGGTACATTGGTTCCGAAATTTCAGAGCGAAATGGAATTAATATAATAGTATTATTATTTTTATATTTATTTATAAAAATTGTATTCCTCGTCTCTTGCGAAGAATCCTGCTACTAGAATTTACGAGAGAAAAGCCTCCACGCTTTATGGTAAACAGTTTATTCGCGTAAATTTGTGGTATGAGAAAATTGTTGGCGATTCTACCGGCTTTGGTCCTATTTTGTAGCTCCTGCAAAAAAGATCAGGCGCCTTGTAGCTTGACGGAGGAGATTCGTGCGATACCCATTTCTGTTTCCATAGAACGACTTGAAAAAGCTTTTTTCGAAGCTTCTTCGCCAGATGATATTCGAATGCTTTTGGACAAATACCCAACATTCAGCGATAGCTACCTACTCGAGAATGAATTTGAAAGTAAAGAAGCACTTGCGGAAGAGATCTTCAAGATTCATAATGACCCCGGCATGCAGGAGCTTTACACTGAAGTTGTCGGTCATTTTCCTGACACTCAGCAATTAGAAGATGATATTGAAGATGCTTTTAAAGCAATTTCCTACTATTACCCGGATTTTACCCCGCCAAAAGTATATACCTATGTGAGCGGATTCACCACAGATATATTTTTGTCAGAAGAGATACTCGTAATAGGACTAGACTTTTTTTTGCCGTCAGATCACCGCTTCCAGCCAGTGGAATTACCAACCTACATGGCTAGAAGGTACGACCGCGACCACTTGGTACCAATGATTGTCACGGCGATTTCCTCAGCCTACAACAAAACAGATCTGTCGGACAATACACTCTTGGCGGAAATGATTTTTTATGGCAAATCCTACCATTTTACAAAAACCATCTTACCCTGCACCCCTGACGAATTTATCATCGGCTATACTTCAGAAGATGTACGTGCGAGCTATGCCAACGAAAAGCTCATCTATGCGCACTTTGTCGAAAATGAACTGTTTTTTGAAACGAATCCGTTTGTGATTCGGAAATATACAGGAGAAGCACCCTTCACGGACGAAATTAGTCTTGATGCTCCAGGCAGACTAGGCAGATGGATGGGCTGGAACATTGTCGATGACTATCAAGCCAACGCTGATTTAACTTTACAGGAATTAATGGCTGAAGCGGACGCTGTCACCATTTTTAGGCAATCCGGATATAAGCCGCGTTAGCCTTTTTTCGTTTTCCTTTCTTTTCTTTAAAAATTCTCAGAAGCGCTTCTATTGCACGTCGTTTCGAATATTGGTTACACGCTAGTCTCCGGCCCCGTTCGCAAATACCTGCAATAGATTTGGGATTTTCCTTCACCTGCTGTATATAATCAAAAACGGGACTGATATCTACACTATCATGGTAAACACCTAATTTAGCATCAACGACTATGTCATGAATCCACCCTTTGAAGTTCAAAATTATTGGCTTTCCCATTGCAATTGCGTCAAAAAATTTATTTGGACTACTGGTAGTGAGAACCGGGTAAGGTCGAAAAGAGAGATAAACAAAGTCAGTGTTTGCTAAGAGTTGTCTCACAGCATACTTGTCATCAAACGGCTTCAGATAAAGGTTGTCCAATCCGAGTAGCTCCTTTTGCCGTTCTATTTCCGCCAGCCCTACACCCTTGCCCATCAGTACAAATTGATAGGCTAATCCCCGTACCTTTGCGGCTTGGGCTAATGCTACAAATGCTTCAAGTCCATTTACCGGACCGATAGCCCCTATGTATGAAATGATTGGCTGATCATTAGCTAGTTGTTTGGTTTCATTAGCCGAATCATTTACCGCCGGATCGAAAAACTCAGGGTCTGAAAAGTTAGGTATTAGGCTGATGGGCTTTGCGGGACAGGTCTCCCTTATAGATTGGAAGATCCCTGGGGAGAGTGCTACCAAATGCGTCGCATCTGAATAAATCAAACGCTCAAGCCGGTACAGGAATTTCGTTAAGATCTTGTTCTTGACCACTCCCATTTGAACAGGTGCTTCCGGCCAAAGATCCCTTACTTCGAAAACAAAGGGAACGGCAAATTTACGTTTCGCCCATCTGCCGATGATGCCTGTGGTAAGTGGTGTCGAGGTAATATACAAATAGTCTGGCCTCGGGAGTTTTTTTATGACCCGTTTTGCTGCGAGGACAAACTTCACAAACGATACCGCTCTTCTAAAAAACCCATAGCTATTGTCATAGGCGACGGGCAGGTAATGTACCTTTATTCCTTCAATAACCTTAATATCATAGTTGCCCGCATCATGGGCGGTGACCATCTCTACATCAATGCCCGCATCAACCATTCCCTTTGCCAAATGGTAAGACCGAATCGCTCCGCCCTCTTCAGGTGTAAAAAAGTATTGATGGATGTAAATGATTTTCATAGGTTTTGGGAATACCTCCACGATGCAAGCAGATAGATGTTCCAGAGCTCGAGAAAGCTATGCGTCACTCCAGATTCCGGCTTTTGAGCTAATTTACGCATTTCTACCGGAAAGTCCTGCCCGTAATCCATCTCAAATTGCTTTACGAGAGAAAACACCTCGTTTCTAAACTCCTTGTTATCTCTAAACCATTCCCTAAGGGGCAGCCCAAACCCCATTTTTTTTCTTTTGGCTATTTCCGCTAGGCCCTGTGATTGGAGTAAGGTCTTGATCCATTTTTTTGGAGCAATCGCGTAATGTTGCTCAGCCGTAAGTGACCTGCTTAAGCTCACAAGAGGAGTATCCAAGTAGGGAGCCCTTCCTTCTATCCCATGCGCCATAGTGGCATTATCAAAGACACTCAAAACATCGTTCACCAAGTAAACATCACGATCCCAATTTAACGCAGCCTTGTAAGGCTCATTTTTTGGTTCAAACAAGTGGCCAAGCTGTTCATAAAGTTCAGAAGGTATAGGCTGTAAGGATGCAAAATTCATGTAGGTTTCGCTTGGCGTCAACCTTATTCCTGAAACCACCTTTTCCACCATCCTCGGGAACAGACGCAACCATGGGAAAAAACGCTTCAAATTGGAGGCAAACCGCGGATGCCGGAGGAACTGCAAAAAAGCCTTATGTCGATTGTAGCCGCTGAATAATTCGTCTGCACCCACGCCTGCTATTAGTACACGTACGTCGGTAGAGGCTTCCCTTCCTATCATCCAGGTCAAAAACCCAGCACTGTCACCGACCGGATGATCAATCGAGTTCACATAGTGGGGCCACAAACGCAAAAAGTCCGCAGGAGTAATGACTACTTCGTGGTGATTGCCATGAAATTTTTTGGCTATGCTTCTGGCAAACCGGTAATCCTGGTAAGACTTTTGATATTTTTGTTCAAAAACAGCCGTATAGGAGTGTAATGGAACTCCTGTTTCTCTAAACCAAGTTTGGTATAATAAGGTGCTGTCTGCTCCTCCGCTCAAAATCACGCCTACTGGCACGTCGGCATGAAAATGTTTTAAAACGGAATCGACCAGCATATCCTCAAAACACGACACATCTGGAAGCTGTATGGGCGCTGCTACAACAGGAATGGATGTTCGCTCTATGAGGGTACCATCAAATTTTAACGACAAAACTTCTCCGGGCTTTAGCTGATGGACGCCTGCTACAAACGTTTCTTTTGGATAGCTATGCCGAAGGAAGAAATAGGGCAAGTACTGGCGGGAGTCCCATGTTTTAGGGATGACCGCTGAAGCGAGCAAACTTCGTACCTCAGAAGAAAACAACCATTTATCGCAATCCTGATGATAGTAAAGGGGCTTTTGGCCAAGCGAATCTCGTGCTACGAGGATGGTTTTTGTACGTTTATCGATAAAGACCAGAGAAAACATCCCTGAAATACGGTCCAAACCCTTGAATCCGAATAGGTATAACCAATATAGAAGCACTTCAGAATCAGACCCACTAGAAAATTGAATTCCCGATGACAAAAGTTCATTTCTTAAATCCTGAAAGTTATATACCGCCCCATTCCACACCAGGATTCCGTTGCCATCCGCTGTAACAAGCGGTTGATTGGCATTATCCGATAGGTCCAACACCTTCAAACGATTACCGCCAACATATACCCCGTCATCAACCCGGAGCCATGCGCTTGAATCGGGGCCTCTGTGCTTGGTAGCATCCATCATATTGGAAATAATCCGCTCCGATATTGCTTCCGGATACGAAAGCGCTAAATTAATCCCACACATACCTAGGGGAGTTTCGCTGCCTTATTCAATTCCTTGGCCATTTCCCGCTGCGTTTTTTCAAAATACCTACACATATACGTTATACTGCAAGAATGGCATTTGGGGGAGCGGAGAGACACGTGTACCTTCCATGAAGAATAAGCCAGTGATGTGCTTTATGAATTACAGCTTTAGGCAAATGCTTAGTCAACTGTATTTCCACCTCAAGGGGAGTTTTGGCAGAGGCAGGAACCAGTCCAAGTCGCTTTGACACCCTAAACACATGGGTATCTACAGCCATATTAGGTTGATTCCAAACTACACTCGTAATGACATTTGCGGTTTTTCGGCCTACTCCTGGAAGCTTAATCAGCTCAGTTACGGAGTCCGGAATTTCCCCGCCGTAGGTTTCCACCAGCATTTTAGCCATTCCAAGTAAGTGCTTTGTTTTGTTATTAGGATAAGACACCGAGCGGATATATGGAAAAAGTTCGTCAAAATCTGATGCGGCAAGGTGACTTGGAGTGGGAAATTTCTCGAAAATGGCGGGAGTGACCATATTTATCCGTTTATCTGTGCATTGTGCACTGAGAATGACAGCGATTAACAGTTGGAATGGATTGTCAAAATGAAGCTCTGTTTCAGGCAGTGGCATATTATCCGAAAAATGTTGTATAAATGCCCGATATCTCTCTTTTTTCAACATAAGAATTTTAACTCAAGTTACCGAATAACGGCAAAATTGTTTAGTTTTTCGACAAAACAAAACGGCACGCAAAAAAAAAGCCCCTCGGTAAAGATTGCTCTTAACAGACGGGGCTAATGGGGTGTGGTGTGGTTCCTCAAACTCTCTCCAATCCGGTGGTGGATTGCGCCATATTCTTAATTTCGGATGAAATCCTATCTGAAGGTTCCATCAATAGCAGATCCAACTGATCAATCGTTTCCAAAACATCCAGGTATTCCTGCATCAATAGCGGATTTGTCTGGAGGGTCTCAAGAAATTGATCACTTTCTGCCGCCGTCATTTCCTGATAGACGTATCGTATCAAGTCATTTTGGGTAAAAGATTTTGTCATAGGCTATATTCATATGTTTAAGTTTTTTCCTTAAATTAATTAATGCATAACGCATTCTACCAAGTGCTGTATTTATACTTACCCCAGTTTGTTCGGCTATCTCCTGAAAACTAAGATCCATATAATGCCTCATTATTAACACCTGTTTTTGATTCTCAGGCAATTCGTCAATCAGCCGCCTCAGCATCGCATGTGTTTCTTCTTTTACTTTTAGGTCTTCTACATTTTCTTCAGCAAAGTGAAGCGTATTGAAAACGTTTGACCCATCCTCCATCACAACGGACGGATATCGCTTCATCTTCCGAAAATGGTCAATGGCGAGGTTGTGTCCGATACGCATTAGCCAAGGCTGGAATTTACCCTCTTCGTTATATTTATCTGAGTTAAGCGTTTGAACTACCTTTACAAATACATCCTGCAATAAATCTTCCGCCACACCTTGTTCCTTTACGATCATGAAGATAGTGGAATACACTCTTGATCTATACCTATCTACCAATAATTCAAAAGCTGCTTCACTTCCGTTTCGGTATTGGGCTATAAGCTCACTGTCTTTAGGTCCTACCCTTTTACTCATAAAACTGATATTTAATTAACGTAGAGTTTCAGTCCATATTATCTTTAGCTAAGTTGAAAATCAATTTTTGGCCGGTTTCAAATGTATAGGTTTGGATACTATTAAGCAATTTATTTTATATTTTTTTAAACAAGAACCTTACTAGGTCCAAAAAAGTGCCGTACTAATTTTTCAATAAAGGTGGAATGGGCTTTGATATACGATGAAACCGGTGATATTGATTACTCTATCCTCAACAAATGCGCTAATAACCGTCGAAATGCTGTCTTTTTCCAATAAAAACAACATATAATTTCGTTAGATTAATCCCGCCGGACGGAAATTGGACGATCCGTTTAACACTACCAAAAATTATACCATTTTTATTCCTCACCGCGCCACAGACCGCGCAGCCCTTTATGAAGAAAGCTGTAAAGTGTACCTGCAAGGCCAATAGCGGCACTTATGTAAGCAGAAGTCCTGTCCAAAATGGTAGGGTCATAGAAACTGATGATAGCAATACAAATGAAAACAAAACTGATAGCGGCTGCCTGAATGAGTTTGGTATTGCCTTTCCGCTTTTCATCTCTCCGGAATGCTTCCTGTTCTTCGCTGCTCGTAAACAAAAGAACGTAGTTTCGGAAACTTTTTGAAAAAAGAGTAAGGTAGTCACGTTGGAAATTCAGCGTAAGGACCCCTTTCTGCAAAAGGGCAGTCATAACCTCCCTATTTGTGTAATTAATAAACCCTTCAGATGCGAAATAATAGACCATTTTTTTCTCCCGTAGATTTAGCATTTGCCAGATCGCGGTAAAGTAGGCTTTATTATAACGTTGAATGGATAAGATCGACTTTTCGTAGCGCGCATCCGTCATTCCACTTTCCCAATCATCTAATGCTATCTCATCCGTCAATAAACAACCCAACGCCTCGCTGTTGCCCCCGAAACCAATCTCCTGACTTAACAAATAGATTTTTGTATCGTTAAATAACTTACTTTGGATGAGCTGCTTGTTTTTCAAATCCTCCTCCTTGGAAGGTAAATTGCCTGCAGATTGGCCGATAAGCGGGATGGATATCGAAGGTTGGTTGAAATTCAATGGGACGACATGAAACAAAAAGGAACGCATAAGTTCGGCAAAAAGACGCCGTTCTTCAACTGATGAAATAGCTTCGAGCATATCGGGAAAAGAGATCCCTGAAACAATAAATACCGCGCGGCCCGAATCAAAATAGTGTTCCTTTACCTGATACATTTTTTGCAAAAAGTCTTCTTTACTGATTAGCGTATGAATATTGTGAATTATTATGGAATCAATATTTTCAGGAATTTCACCGCTAAAATCTTTTTCAAGCATACAGTTCACAAACAATCGCTTTCGAGGATCCGACTGAAAATGACGGGATATCCACTCAGTTGCCTTTACGCTGTCGATACTAGTGATAAAATTGAACCTTCGGTCAAGACAGGTAGTAGGTAGCTTTTTGGAATAATAAGAGAAAAGATAATCCGTAAGAAAAATCCGTTTGCTTATACGTAGCAGGAGATTAAAAGACAGCAAAAGTAAAAGTATCACAAGCCCAATAAAGAGTGGTCTGTCGCCGATATACCGTGTGAAAAAATCCATTATTTCAAATGACTTTTTTTCTGGCCCAAGTCTCCAATTTTTGGGAAGATCGAATGAAGCCACCATATCCTCCATTTTCGGCGAAATGAAATTATATACTGTCTTTTCCTCATTTTTAGCCAACTGGCTAAAATTAAGTCGTCTGAGTTTCTCGTGGGCAAGAATCAAATCGTCGTAAAATGTCTCATTTACTTGATTTTGCACTTGATTAACAGTTCTGGAACCATCAATTTCCCACAAAAACTGCTCCTGAAAAAAAATCTGTCGGTGAAGCACATATCCAGGAAGTAGACCAATTAGCATCAGCCAAAGTAAGAAGTTTATTGAAAAGATACGCTTTTCAACCTGTATTTGCGTGATAAAATTCCAGAATTGGGTCAGCTTGTAGTGAAGGGACTTGAGCAAAGAGCGCTCTCCTGTATTTGTATAAAAGTTAGGCCTTAGCTTTGGAAGTCGATTCTGATGCATGGCAAAAAACGCCCCGACTAGCATCAAAAGAAGCACTAGTATGATTGCGATAACCAGCAGAAAAAAAGGTCCCGCAATGCTGATATATGAAAGGTAGATCAAGATAACCACGAAAATAAGCCACATCAGAAATGCGGGGGCAAGAAAGTTAAACTCCTTACTTCCAAACTTACCCACCCATTGCGGATGAATAAGAATAAAATTACAAAGTCCAGCTTGGCAGGTGAAAACAACCGCCCAAAGGAATACAGTAAATAGGTTCAGGGGAACAACCCAGTAAACGGTCAGATAAAGTAAAATCAGCGACGCTAATATGTAGTTGGAAAGCAAAAATTGATTTCTTTTCGCCAAGGATGGACTATACCATGAAAAGGAGAATTTTTTGACACTTAGGTAGGTGCTTAGGGGATTAGCGAGCATATTTAGCACGCCCAAAATACCCAATACGAAAAAATAGGGAAGCAATACCGCTAGCGTTTCAAAGGTCGTCAAAATATACAGGGTATCCTGCAGGTGTTCATCGATCAAAAACAACAGCCAAACCGATGAAGAAAAATCCTCAAGGGGTAGCCTTTTTAATCTAGCCAAATATTCAAACCCGTTGACATAGATGGGGATTTCCCATACCAAGTTCTGTTCGGGTTGATCATTATTGATGATCAAACGGTGAAGCTCAGCCCATTTATTTTCTCCGATTACATTTTGGAGATTGGTCACGGGAGTATTCACCTTGTCACTCTTTAGCAATACCTGGCCGTCAGGCTTGAAAATAAAATAGCGGTGATCATCCAGCATATCACCTCCCTCAGAAAGGTTGAATGTAATCGCCTTTCCAAAGTCCTCATTTACCCGCTGACTAATCACACCCTCTAGCCTTCCGTCAGACTTAGAATAATGGGCACTTAAATAGCCCTCATCTCCATCGGCTACCAGTTTTTGCACATAGTCCCTTGATGCGATGGAAATAAAGGGGTTTGTTTGGAAATCCACCGTCCTGAGTCCATCCGGGGTAGGAAAAACAAGACGAGAAATTCTTCCATCTGTTGAAAACTGAATTAACTCATTAATGCCGGGAGGTAGCGGCAATAAAGTCGAATCCTGTAGGCTGGAATCTACTGTATGTTCCCACAGGCTAAGCTTCATGTTTATAGCCTCGATCTGTTTAGAAAAAACTCCTTCAATTTCACGAATTACGGAATCATAAGTAGGTGATGCCTGTCGGTTTTGGGAGAATGCTAGCGAAAACCCTATTACCAAACTCAACACTATTAGAGAAATTCCCAACCCAAACATCCTTCCTTTGGTAAGTACGTCACCCTCACTCATAGTAAAAATACTTATCACAGGGATGCTTATAAATATTACTGCCAAGCACAGTAAGAATATACTCAAGATGGAAAAATCAATACGGTAGGCTACCTGCCTAAACGCCGCACTATCTTTCGTGCCAACCAAGAAAAACGACTTGTCTCCTAAGTTAAAAGGCGCCACGAACCCTTCGTAGGCTTTTGTCCCAATACGCAACTTCACTTTACTTTCTCCTTTATTGATTAACGTAACCTCATCCTCCGTGATTTCTGGCGTTGCTTCTTCGGGACTGAGAAGTTGTATCCCCTCATTTTCCGCAGGCCATAAAATCGTTCCCGAATCGCTTAATACGTACAGACGATCAAAAAACTGCGTTTGAAAATTGTGTTTCATCAATTCATGGACCGGTAGAATATGATGCAATAAGAACTGTCCCGATGGAGATTCTCCTTCGGAAATACCCTGAAAATCCCAAGCTATGGAACCTGGAAGTTGGCTTTCCAGCTTTTTATAATCAATACTTTTGCTGCCGCGGGCTGTATATTTTGTAAAATCGAATAGCTGATCTTGAATTAACAGAAAATTGACCGAATCCTTTCGAATAATCTGAATTGAACGCGGGCGCATGTGTACCGAGGGTAACTCATCTCCTGCGATGCTTTGGATCTTAGTGATATCAAACGATCGTCCAACGTCAACAATCGCTACCATGACAGAGGCGGGGCTAGTTGGGTCGTCATCCGACAACTTGAAAAAATTTCTCGCCAGGTATTCCTCTAGCTGCACATTGTAACTATAGTAATTTTCAAGTAGGCTTTGTTTTGCAAGACTGATCGCCTTCAGCGATTGAAACTCCAATTGCTCAAGATTGGTCTTGGACTGCTGATAGAGAAAGACAGCCACTAGGGAGACTGATCCAAAAATGAAAATCCAAACCCAAATATCCTTGAATTTCATCGCTCTGATAATAGATTAACGTAGGGAACATCAGAAATATACCACTATTTTCCCCTAAATAAAAGCGATCCCGCAAAACTATGAGTAGGAGGTTGTTTGGTTATTTCGATGAATCTATAGGTAAATCATCAACCCAGATTCGGTTAGCTTTGCAGAAAAGAGACGAAGCTCGCGGCAATTACCATTGCTTACCCGGCCTGAGTTCAAATCAAACCGATAATGATGAAGTGGACAGACAACTTCTCCAAAAGGGGTTATCATACCTTCGGACAAGTTGGCCATTTGATGTGGACATAGCGCTTCAAATGCGTAAAACGCATCTTTGAAACGGACAAGGCATACCTTCACATCTCCTAACTGCACCAAACGGATTTTTTTGTCAGGAAAAACTCGATCTACATCCGCTATTGAATTCCCGAGAACAAATTGTTTTGCCATGGCTCATATGTTGTTACGGTACTTCAATATAGCAAAAACCCGGAAGAACTGCATAAAAGCACTACTTCCGGGCTTATAAACTTATGTATTGGTAACTTGTATTTGAAAATTTAGACCTACTCCCCCGCTCAGGTGGAGGAATTTGGTAGCCGGAGACAAAATCGGATCAATTATCGGAGAACCGTACCGGCGGCGCAGAGCGAAAAGAACTCGACTGTGTGAAAGTCCTTCCAAACATATCCGTAGCTTTCACTTCTACAGTATGCGTACCTTCGGGAAGATTCCCTGGAATGGGCGCTCTCCAAAGGTGTGTACTGTTCACGGGATTTGACGGGCGCCTTCCAGGCATCAAGGCTTCTACCGTATCCCATTCCATGACCTGACGGACAAATTCAGGATCTGGAGCGTCAATCCACGTCATTGGCTTCCAACTACCCCCGTCGATGCGGTACATTACCTCGTTTTCCTTACTTCCCATGTAGAAGTTCACAAAAATACCTGCCTGCGTACCCCGGTTGTTAGCAACGACCTTTGGATGGAATACATGCATTTGATACTCCTTAGGCTGACCCAATACCTGATAATCCAATGTATATTGGTTCCCATCCACAGAAAGACGCGTGTATCCTTTTGAGGTACCATCGCGCATGGTAGAAACGGGAATTCCTTTTGCGTCTAGTTTCCCAGAATACCAGTCACCATTCGTTGTTCCGGTATTGAATTCATGGAATGGTTTATCTCCTTTCCAGCCATCCTCTGAACCATAGAAATTATGCCGTTGTAGGTGGGTATGCGCGGAGAAGGCAACGACATTGGCATAATCCGAAAGCAGGTCGAATAATCGCTTGCGGTCGCTGTCTCTAAATGAATCCTCATTTTGATGCATCAGTGGGATATGAAAAGCCAAAATGACAAGTCTGTCCTTATCCACATGCTTTAGATTGTTTTCGACAAAGTCGAGTTGGTCTTTCCTGAATCCGCCCCAATACCCTTGACCGTCCCTAGGATCCGGATACAAAATATCATCGAGCACGATCACATGCGCCTGCCCAACGTTAAACGCATAATTTGCAGGACCGAAGGTGGCTTCAAAGCTCTCATCACTTAGGTTATCCGTCTTTGCATCAAGGTTCATGTCATGGTTTCCCATGAGATTGTACCACGGCATATTCATGGCTTTCATGACTTCGGCATAGGGCTTATGAAGATCCAACGCATCACCGACCAAATCCCCTAGGGTAATACCGAAAGCGATATCTTTTTCATTTTTAGCCTCCTCCACAACTGATTTCCTAAAAAACGCCAACTCCTCTAACGTATATGGTTGGGAATCCCCGAAAACCAATGCGGTGAAGGTATCTTCCTCTACCTTAGGATATAGGGCAAAATCAACGGACTTCGGGAGATCTCCAGTAGGAGCAACCCCTGGGTACCGAAGCTGCGGGGATCCATTTGGCTTATGGATATGGAAAAACTGAGGGAGATTGTTTTCATCAAGCGGAACTCCATACCCACTTGGTTTTATCACAAAGAGTGGGGTATCATCGGTGACCGAGAGGGTATATTTACCCTTACTATCCGTCAATACAACATCCACGCCGTTACTTACGGCGATGCCGGCAATTCCTTTTTCCTTCCGTTCTTTTGTCCCGTTTTTATTGGCATCATGATACACGAAGCCTGTAGCCTGCTGCTGTGCTTCTAGTGGAAGGTAAACCCAAAGTAAGCAACTAATAATGATAATTCTTTTCATGTATAAAATTGGTTTTTAATTGCCAAAACTTGCCCCGGTTATGTGGATCATCTTTCCTGATCCGAATTGGAAAAATCCCGCCGAAATGCCCCTCTATCCATGAGAAGGTTACGTCGCGCGCGATCCAATGAAACCAATCGTTAGATTTTTCTGCAAATTAAGACATCTGCTAGGAAGTTACATAAAGCCAATATTACGTTTTGTTTAACGTTTAATACCCCTCGTTAAAAAAAACGGCTAAGCCATCCTTTCCTGCAACGACTATATCCAAAAATCCGGAATCATTGAGATCCGCAACAGCGAAAAAAATACCTGCACCTTTTCCTTCACCAAATGGCCCATAGCTGATGACGTTTTTGGTAAAGGACTCACCGTTCCATTTAGATCGGAAGAGC
>WGNT01000142.1 GCA_016124425.1 Cytophagales bacterium | reverse complement strand
GCTGTGCTCGGCTTTTTCAGCCGGATATAGGTTTAAATAGGCTTTCAATTTCCTTGAGGCTAACCTGATGCGCTTGCACCACATCCATTGTGTTTGGACTTTTCTCTTCCAAACACTGTTCGATGACCAGGTGCGGGAAGATTCCCATCTGTTTAAGTATTTTTGCAAATCGGGCGTAATCAATATCTCCTTTGGGGTGAAAGGATTCCGTCCATACCCCACCTTCAGATTGCCTGAGGTGAAGGGAGGCGATCCTGTTCCCATACATCTTGAGGGTATCAAATACCGCCACTTGGGAATTTCCTGAACCCCTGTAAATCCAGTGCACATCCATGCAAAAATGCAGGTTTTCTGGCGCCGTATTCTGCATGACATGGTGAAACTCTCTGGCCCCTGCTTTAAGCTCCACGTCATGGGTATGGTAGGCCAGCTTTATGCCCAACTTTCGAACCGCCTCACCTAGTTGGTCCAAATGCCGGCTTTGACAGAGCAGTTGCTCGTCATTTTTGAGTAGGTCTGATCCCCATTGGATGGGGTTGGGGTTTGTGACAATGATTTTTGTTCCGGCTTTACCCGCCAATTCCGCAATAGATAGGATGGTATTCATAGATTCAGCCGCAGTTGCCGGATCATGAAGTTCGGTACCCACGTAGATAGACGGAAGTTGTATCCCGTAGGTATTAAGGAAGGGCAACAACGTTCTTAGATGATCCGGATTCGGAATAGAAGGTTCAAATCCTTGAATGCCAGTTTGGGCAAACTCAGCCATACAGACATCCCAATCCTTGCCCCAAGCTTTACCTGATCGCCTGTAGAAGGTATTCCAGTTATAGCCGTTTGCGCTTATGGGTAGAACATTCGCTTCGCTGTAAATGTAGGGTGCTCCGCCCAACAACAGCGCAGATCCCGGGATTATCTGCATAAATCTTCTTCGTTTCATACCAATGAGCTAGTTTTTATTTACCTTTTGACAAATCATCACAAGGTAATGAATGCGAGGCATATATGAACGCATCCCCAAGGAAAATGCGCATAGAGTAATAGTTAAAGTTGTGGCCATTGCCAACTCAGCGGGATTTTCTGGATTCTGGTAGAAACAGGTTACACCGGTGTGGGAATTGGTTTTTGAAATTCAATTTGTAAACACATATCGGTTTACGGCACGAAATTAACGTTGTGTTGCAATAGACCAGTTGTTTCCAGCGAAATCCCGGAAGGTTCCCCGCACATCGGAATCTCCTTCCCTTTGTTTGGGTTCTTCCACTGGCAGACATCCTGCCTCTAGCGCTTTAACGTACGTATGCTGTACATCAGGTACATACACATGCATCCAATACGTATTTGGCGTGAAACTTTCCCCGGAATCCCCGATCATCAGAATAGAATCGTCCAATCGTACTTCTGCATGCATGATGCTTTGATCTTCCCGCGTATATTTTCTAAATACCTCAATTCCGAATATAGCATCGAGCAAATCAATTAGCCGTTGGGCTCCATTTATGATAAAATATGGAGATGCGGAGTTGTAGGTGTCGGGTTTAAATGCATGCTTCATTATCTAGTTTGGTTTCTGGTTTTTGAATTTATTGCGGTAATCCTGCGGACTCATGGCTGTATATTTTTTGAACACGTCACGAAAGGCTTTGGGGTCCGTATATCCGACCTCGTACATGATTTCACCGACGGTTTTTCGTCCCTGTTCAAGGTGTCTTTTTGCGGCTTCGATCTTTACTCGTTGCATGTACTCCACTACGGTGTTGTTGGTTGCTTTCTTGAACCTTCTTTCAAATGTTCGTCTACCTACTCCATATCGATCCGCAAGTTGGTCTACGCTGATTTTTTGATCAAAATACTTTTCAAGATAAATTTGTGACGCTAGAATGCCTTCGTCACCATGTGATTTTTGACCTTTAAAGATACTGAAGGGAAGCTGACTCGTCTTTTCCATATCGAGCAAAAAATACTTTGACGCCATTATAGCCATTTCTCTACTGGTATACTTCTCGACCAAGTAAAGCAACAAACTCCAATAGGCATTGGCGCCACCACTGGAATAGAGCCCGTTCTGTTCACTAATCACAAGGTCATCGACCAAGTTGACTTCCGGGAACATACTGCGAAAGGTCTGCGCGTGCATCCAGTGTGTTGAGCAGGTTTTTCCATTTAATAAGCCCGTAGCTGCTAGGAGAAACGCACCTATACAGAGGCTGGCCACTTCCGCCCCCTCTTGATAGCGCGCTACTATCCAAGCGGTCAGGGCGCTATTTTTTTCTAGTGCCGCAACCAAGTCCCCACTTATTGCAGGAATGATAATCAGGTCACTTTTTTCGGCATTTTCCAACAACATGTCCGGCTTGACGACAATCAGTCCGCCGTTTAATCTGACTTCAGAAGTCAAACCCAATAGTCTAACGTTAAAGAAAGGGGGCTGCCCACCCGCCGCCAAAAAGCCGTTGATGGCGGTAAACATGTATTGGGGGTCAACAATTGCGGCAGGTATAGCTGTTTCCGGTACGAGAATATGGACATTTTTCATCGGTTGGTTTGGTATTTCAGCAAGTTCAAGACGAATCTACCTTAAATTTTTGTCGGAATCAACCAATAAGTTTGTCGCATTTATACGCCTGAATTCTGGCTAAATAGGCCTACTTTTGAAAGTGTGAGGTTGCTTTTCTGTTACATCCGTAAATTCCCCCTAAAGTTACAAAAGCTGATCCAAGGTGTCGACTTTTACGATAGCTGAATTCATCGCCCTTGTTCGTCGGTCATTGGGGAGTTTCTAAGAAATGCAGGGACTGGTGAAAAAGGCCGAACGGCTACTTTTCCTAAGGATACTACTTAAATTTTGACTGAAGAAGGGTATGCAAAATAAAACGATGATTCTCAAGGTAGTATACCATATAATTACCAAATTGATGCGTTAAACATATCCGATTCTACACCCTACAGGCACGCCTTCAATCCTTCTTCGAGAGGTGTGGGTTTTAGTCCGAACTGCCGTTCAATTTTGCCAGAATCGAAGCGGTAGTCTTCCGACAGCTGATAGTTAAGTTCCTTAATTTCTCGAAGTAAAGGAACAAAAGCAGCGAGGAGCGTTACCATAAATGCTGGTAATACCGCAAGTTTAGGGGTCGTCCCCAATTCTTTGGCCAAAATAGCTACGCATTCATTCCCAGTAGGATACATGTCGGAGGTTGGTAAATGCCAAACCTGATTCCAAGCCTCTGCTTGATGTGCCAAAAATGCGGTTCCTTCGGCTGCGTCGGGTATGTAGGTGAAAGAGTGTTTTTTGTCTCCCGAATACAGCCATTGTGCTGTTTTTCCAGCCTTCATCCGTTTTATCACAGATTCGTTCAAGAAGCTCAAGGATGCCCCCGGTCCGTAAAAATCCGCCGCCCTTACGACCATAGCCGTTAATTCGCCTTTAGAAACCTCATCCCAAATCATTTGCGCAATTTTTGCCCGAACCTTCCCTTTCTTACTCTGTGGATTTACAGGAGTCTCCTCCGTAAGGTGTCCAACATGACTAGGATCGTAGCAGTACATGTTGTCAAAAAAGACCAGCTTAGCACCATGTTTTTTGCATGCAGCAAGGGTGTTTTCCATGATGACGGGCCATTGTTGCTGCCATAGCTTGGTTTTATACGTAATCCCCACTACCAAGTATACGGTGTCAGAACCTGCTACCGCTTCATCCACCTCTTTAGCTATTAATAAGTTCGCTTTTTTTAGTTCCTCATTTCCGGAAACCGATTTAGGGTTTCTACTGACGAGTCGTACGTTGGCATTGTAGGTTGTAGCCAGTACCTTAGCTAACGAGGTTCCAATATTGCCTGTCGAGCCGAGGATGGTATGTAGTGGTTTTGTGGTCATGGGGTCGGGGATAGTTTAGAATTTTTCAAGTACATAGTCGATAATGGGTTGGTTTTCAATCGATGCCGTAAAAAAGCCACCCTGTGTAGCTGGGCCGTTTGTCTTTGTCGCACATACAAATATACACAAGATGCTAGTAAATTAAGGCAAGGCAAAGGCCATATAGGTGCCACCTGGCTTATGTCCGTTTTTTACGCCGCCTACGGCAATCACCAGATACTGGGTGCCGTCGACCATGTACGTGGCCGGTGTGGCAAACCCTGCCGCAGGTAGCTGATATTCCCATAATACCTTTCCGGTTTGTTTATCAAAGGCCCTGATGCGCTCATCTTTGGTGCCGGCAATAAATACCAAACCTCCTGCAGTGACAACCGGACCACCATAATTCTCCGTACCGGTTATGGAGATGCCTTGGGCGGTAAGTTCTGGATATTCTCCTAGTGGCACCTGCCATAGGAATTCACCCGTATTCATATCGATGGCATTTAGGGTCCCCCAAGGCGGCGTGATGGCAGGATAGCCATCAGGATCTAAAAATTTGTTCAATCCGTTCAGCGTAAACGCGGGCTTATAAGGAAATGCTCCGCTAGCTACTTCCACTTCTGCGGCGATGGGATTGTGGATATCATCGGGTAGCTTATCCGTTTTTTCAGTTCCGGTAAGGTATGCCGTGATTTTATCCCTGTCAGCACCGGCTAAATGGGTAAATGCCGGCATCCTTCCCTGACCATTGGAGAGGATAGCAGCAATTTCCTTCGCACTAAGTCTGGTTGCTACTTGAGAAAGATCCGGGAAATCTTGTCCCGGAGCGCCCTTGTTGTCCAAGCCATGGCAATGGGCGCAGTGGGTAATGTAAAGGCTTCGACCCGCTGTCACGGATGGATCGGTAGCCGAGGGGATTTCAGCAAGTTTGACATCCCAAACCATCTCATTCGAGTTCTGATAGAGGATTCCTTCAGGATCGGATGCGTTTCCTCCCCAATTCGCACCGCCTCCTATGCCAAAGTAAAGCGTTCCTTCCTTACTCAGGGGCATAAACTTACTGCCCGACCGAGTTTCCAGCCACCGCTTTTTGACAAAGTCGTGGGCCTCCGGAGTTCTCCTCGTGATGTCCTCTTCCGTCAAGACCTGCCGGGAGAATGGCGCCGGTTTCGTTGGCTGTGGCTGTGTGGGCCAAGGTGCTTCACCCAGCAGTGCAAAATCCGTAAGCGCCGGGATCTCTTCCACCGGAAAAAGCGGTTCCCCGGTATCTCGGTCAAGTAGAAAAACCAATCCGTCTTTTGTGGCCTGTGCCACTGCATCTATTTTTTTGCCGTTATGTGTTACGGTGATTAAATTGGGCGGGCAGGCAATATCCCGGTCCCAAAGATCATGATGGACAATCTGATAGTGCCAGGCAAGTTTTCCCGTAGCGGCATGTATGGCTAGCACACAATTGGCAAAGAGGTTTTGGCCATGCCGAATGGCTCCATAAAAATCCACGGAGGGAGAGCCTGTACCCAGAAAGACAAGGCCCCTTTCTTCATCCATCACCATTCCTGCCCAGTTATTGGCGCCTCCCAAGACTTTCCAGGTATCTTCCGGCCATGTGTCGTAACCGAATTCACCGGGCTGCGGAATGGTGTGAAAAACCCACTTTAACTCCCCGGTACGTACGTCAAATGCGCGGATATGGCCCGGAGGGGCCGTTGCGCTTTCGGAGAGGGTAGAACCCATGATGACAAGGTCTTTATAGATTATTCCGGGACTAGTGGCAATCACAGCAAGGTCTTTCTCATCTCTCTCCAAGTTATCGCCCACCCCTTGATGCAGGGATACTGCTCCGTTATCTCCAAAGTTAGGTATCGGTAGTCCTGTTTTTGCGTCTATCGCGTAAAGGGAGGTGCCCGCAGTATATAAAATGCGCTGTTCCTCACCGCTTTCCCAGTACATCACTCCTCTATTTGAATGGTAACGTGGCGTCTTTTCAGCAAACGGGTTAAAGCGCCAAAGTTCCTCTCCGGTATCTGCCTTAAGCGCGAATAACTCCAAGAGGGGAGAGGTGGCGAATAGGATGCCGTCGATTACAATAGGTTGGCACTGTATCTCCCGCGGTCTATAGTCAGCTTTAGCTGTATCCGTAGAGAGATAAGTCCAAGCTACCTGAAGGGTATGGACATTGGTGGTATTGATTTGGTCAAGCGAGGAATACCTATTGCCTCCGCTATTGCCTCCGTAGTATGGCCAGTTTTCATTCTGTGGACGAGCACACCCAAGGGCCATCAGCGTGCCTGCAAAAAGGGACAGCCCTACAACCTTACGCGCTTTGCTACCGAGTCGTGGTTTCATTCGATTGGGAATTTACTATAAGGGTGGATGGTAGTATCACTCAGACAAAAATTCATAGGTAGTATCCCAAGTAAACGTTTCTCCCGGTGCAACTCGAACATCCATATAAGGTTCCGGACAGAGGGTGGTAGGTATGGACCATACTGGCAAATGCGCTATTGGACGGTCATTGGTGATTCGTACGCCCGCTCCCGTCTTACTGTTGGATACTGTGATATCGTAATCAGCGGCCTGATCCGAGTACCCCCCTAGGACCATGTAGATACTTTCTTTCGCCGCAATCGGTGCTAAAAATACCAGTTGGTTACCTTGTAAATCAACAGTGGTCCCCATGCCCCGGGTATTAGAAACCAAACTTGGCTGAAAGGCGAATGTAATGGCATAATCCGGTCCAATGGGCTGGTTGTCAAGCATAAAGAAATTGTGGTTGTACACCCGCGTTATGATGGTTTTTACTCCCAGATTTTTCAGGCTATGTGAAAGGACCATTTCAGGAGTTCCCTTGGATAACTTAACCGACTTTTCATAGTAGTAGGCGTAGCCATGATCCGTTGCTAATTCATGAGAAAAAACGATGCCGTCCTTTTTCTTTTTTGTATGCCATTTCCCGCCGTTTATAATCTCAAAGGGGGCTGTAAACCGATAGGGTTCATCATTTATTTTTTTTACCGTACCCACACCGATTTTCAAAAAGGGTTCACCCGGTTTCGCGCTTTCATACCCAATCGGATCGAAGGCTTCCACAGGTCCTAAAATGGCATCATGGAGGAGGGGATCGTATTTCGGAAACCACTGCCCGAAGTAACTGTGCCCATCATAGGTCAGGCTGGCCACTACGCCGGACCAATCAAACCGTGTTCCCCGATAATAGCCGGATTCCGGGTCGGGTAGATAGAGTGTTGCCTCAATGAGCCCGTTGCTAATGGTTGCTTCGGGGGTTGTTTTCGTCTGGGAATTTGCGGCCATGGTGGATAAAATGACGATGGCTGCCGATAGCGGAAGGAAGTTGGATATCTTGGGGTGTTTCATAGGGTAGAAATCGACTTAGGAAGCGGAATATATCCTTTGTTTCCTAATTTACAAAATGCTTTTCCAGGATCCGACCTTCAATGATGACCTAACGAACGCTGCCGCGTTGTACTTCGTTAAAGTAAATTGGTTTTTTATGTCCGATTGCTTTTTCTACGAATAGAGCTGAATCTTGATTATGCGCTTGCATTTTCCGGTCGCAACGTACGAAAGAAAGTACGACTAGTTATGTACTGCGAGTGATGCCTAAAGAAAATGTTTTAGCTCCAAATGCGAAAAAAAGTAACATGAAACCTGCGCTCATTTTCTTCCATAATGCGTTTCGTTCCACATTAGCTCTTTCTTGAAAGCGGAGATCCGTGTTTCTTGGTCAATCGTGAGTAGTTCTATGCCCGCGATTTCGGCAAAATCCTCTAAAATGTAGCTAGAAATGTTTTGACTAAAGCAGGTATGATGCGCGCCTCCGGCCAGGATCCAGGCTTTGCACGCCGTCTCCATATCCGGAAGTGGTTTCCACAAAACCCTTGCTACAGGTAATTTTGGTAGAGAATGGCGTGGCTCAACTGCCTCAACTTCGTTCACGACCAATCTGAACCTATTTCCCATGTCTACCAACGAAGCGTTAAGTCCCGGACCTGCACCCACATTGAATACGAGGCGGACCGGATCCGCTTTTCCTCCTATTCCGAGCGGATGTATCTCACAGGAGGGCTTATGCGATGCCAGGCATGGGTCTACTTCCAGCATGTGCGAACCCAGTACCAGACTGTCCTCCGGGTCGAAATGGTAGGTATAGTCCTCCATAAATGCGTTGCCACCTGATAAACCGGTGGCCATCACCTTCATGGCGCGCACTAACGCCGCCGTTTTCCAATCACCTTCTCCGGCAAAGCCATACCCCTGCTGCATTAACCGCTGAACGGCAATTCCTGGCAATTGCTTTAGCCCATGTAAATCTTCGAAAGTGTCCGTAAATCCTTTGAAGCCACCAGTTTTTAGAAAATGCGACAATCCAAGTTCGATTTTGGCAGCGTCTCTTAAAGCCCCTCTTTGGGTTCCATTTTCCTGCAGTGCCTTCGACACGGTGTAGGATTCTTCATAGGTTTGAACCAACGCATCAATTTCATCTTCGGATACCCGTTCAACAGTTTCTACCAAATCGCCGACCGCGTGCGTATTGACAGAAAACCCAAACTGCATCTCTGCTTCTACCTTATCTCCCTCTGTGACAGCAACTTGTCGCATATTGTCTCCGAATCGCACAAATTTCGCCCCTTGCCAATCATCCCACCCCAGGCAGGCCCTTGCCCAGTCGTCAATCTCCTTTGCTACCGAAGCAGCGCGCCAGTGTCCTACTACCACCTTTCTTTTGATGCGCATACGGGATGCTATGAAGCCAAACTCGCGGTCCCCATGGGCGCTCTGGTTAAGGTTCATGAAGTCCATGTCTATGCTGCTCCAAGGGATGTCCCTGTTGAACTGGGTATGGAGGTGCAGTAGCGGCTTTTGAAGTATTTTTAGCCCGTTGATCCACATTTTGGCGGGTGAAAAGGTATGCATCCAAACCATCACTCCAATGCAACCGGCCGAGGTATTAGCACGTTGAAACAATTTTCGGATCTCCTCCATGCCTGTTACCACATCTGTAAAAACGACATGCACCCCGATGCGTTCGTTTTGCCCAAGGCCTTCGGCAATTTGTATTCCGTGTTGTCTTACCTGAAGAAGCGTTTCCTCTCCGTAGAGATGTTGACTTCCAGTGACAAACCAAATTGTTTTTGCTTCCTTGTTTTTCATAAAGTAGATTTTGCCTGGCGATTTATGCTGGATTGTGCCCTATCCGGATTTGTTCCCGAAAATTAGGAGTTTCCCGCCAATTCCGAGTAAGAATGGTGAACTTTTGGTTCACTGTCCAAACCGGGAGGAATGTCGTTTTTGGGGATAAAATAAAGTACGCGGTGAAACTGGGCTTGGTAGTTTTCTTTTACCAAGGTATAGAAAAAGGCACCTTTTTTTGATTTTCTTTTGTCTTTTTCCTCCTCCTTTTGGAGGATTCCTGCTGCAAGGACTTTCCGCGAAAAGTTCCGCTTGTCTATCGGTATCCCATACAGTCCCTCATAGAGAATCTGGAGCTGCGGCACAGTAAATTTCTCAGGCAAAAGTTCAAAGAGAATGGGTTGTAGGGCCGCTTTGTGTCGAAGGTGCTTAAGTGCCATTTCAATCATCTGCGGATGATCAAAAATCAATTCCGGAAGGTCATCAAGTACAAACCAGTGCGGTTTGAAAAGGTCTGTAATTTGCTGTTGGTATCTTTGGATATCCACCAACGCTACATAGGTTACTCCTATGACCCTTTCTGCGGGATCTCTGTCGGGACTTCCAAAAGCATGGAGTTGCTCCATATACACATCTTTCAGTCCGGTGAGCTCCTGAAGAATACGTCTGGCGGCTTCATCTAATGATTCATCGGGCTGTAAAAAGCCGCCCATCAGGCTCCATCTGCCTTTTTCCGGTTCGAAACCCCTTTGAATCAGCAGCAATTTATAATTTTCTCCATCAAAACCGAGGACAACACAATCTATTGAAACCAAGACCCGCTCCTGATTTATGTACTTCATCATCGTATTTTTGATATTTTTCTTAATTTTGATTTTCCGCCTCTCAGTGTAGAAACCCATTTGGCGTTTGGTGATCTGCTTTACAAAACATCAAATATATGCTATCTTACTACCTAGGCAAGCGAAAAGATCATTTTCTGTTAAGACGGTTTAAAAAAACGAATAGCGGTATAAAAAAGGTATACCGAATGGAAGCGATCTAGGAACTGGGGGTTCGGAAAATAAGGGCGGTGTTGCCTTTGAAAATTTGTTTCTCGATTTTGAGCTAACTATTGCGTAACGAATATATAAAATGGGAAATTTTAAAACTCTTCAGGAGGCTTGCTACGTAGCAAACATGCAGCTCCCAAAACTAGGGCTGGTAGTGTACACGTTTGGAAATGTCAGTGTAGTGGACAGGGAGTTGGAGGTCTTTGGTATCAAGCCAAGTGGCGTGCCCTATGATGCATTGTTACCAAAGGATATTGTCATTGTGGATTTTGAAAACAATGTAGTTTCAGGCAAGATGCGGCCTTCCTCGGATACGAAGACGCACGCCTATCTGTATAAAGTGTGGGACCAAATTGGTGGGATATGCCACACCCATAGCACTTATGCGGTGAGTTGGGCGCAAGCCCTTCGGGACATTCCCAATTTTGGGACAACTCATGCAGACCACCTTACACAGGACATTCCCTGTGCCTCCCCCATGTCGGATGAATTGATAGCCGGAGATTACGAACACAATACGGGGCGGCAGATTGTAGACTGTTTTGTAGAAAGGGGGCTTTCCTACAAAGAAGTAGAGATGGTATTGCTGGGGAATCACGGTCCGTTCACTTGGGGTGCGGATGCCACGAAGGCAGTATACAATAGCAAAGTTTTAGAAGAGCTCGCGCATATGGCTTATTTGACACTTCAGATTAACCCAGAGGCCAAACGATTGAAGCCCTCGTTGGTAAAGAAACATTTTGAGCGAAAGCATGGAGAAGGAGCTTATTACGGTCAATGAACTGTTTTTTAGGCTATATTTCAGTGATGCTCCTCCTGTATTAACGGATGACGCGCAACCCGAAAATCCGATTACGAAAAGATTAGGTTAGTTAACCTATAGCGGAAATGAAATCGTTAATCAAAAAGGGATTCAGGACGAGATTAGTCAACAGGCGATGGTGATCATTAATTATATTTAGTTCAAACTTGCTAATTTTTGAAAATTCTGAAATAATATATACAGTGTATATATCCGACAATATTTTCTTATTAAAATTTTAATATATTGCATAAAAAAGACCGGAACGAGCGTTAGAAAGGTAACGCTGCGTCAGAATTTTTTAAAATTTTAAATTCCTAACAAATTCTTAACCTTTTGCTAATTCTTATAGAATTTATATAGCTATTTTATCGGAATATTATTTTTAAATAACTAAAAATATAGAATTTTATTTTGTATTTTATGTTTGTTCGAGTTCTAGAGAAAAAAACAAAGATTCTGTTTCATTTACCATTTATTTTTTTTTAAAATTAGGGCGTCAAATAAATACCGCTTATATAAAAAGTGAGATAAATTTCATGAAGTCGATTTTGGGTATGTGCAATCGATTGCGCAAGTTTGCGTAATTAGTTGCACACTTCCGGGATTTCCGGTCCCTAAGAGCTATCTATTGGCAGATGGAATATAATTAACATGTATATAAATGTGTAAACAACCTATTATTACTCAAATAAAACGTTCATTTAACACCCAAAATTAATGAAAAGAGGATTACTTAATGATTTCAAAGTGCGACGCATGGCGGTGTCTATCGCCCTGTTGTTTGGGCTTTTTTCGCTGCCTGAAAAGGCAAGGGCAGTAGGGTCAACCAGCCTGAATATGCCCAATGGGTCTGCCCTGGCGATGACAGCTGAAAATTTGGTAGGCCTACCTGTTGACGTAACCGTTCGTGGAACAGTTACGGATCAAAACGGAGATCCAATTCCAGGGGCTACAGTTTCCGTACCGGGCACTTCCATTGGAACGGCTACGGATATTGATGGGAAATATACCATTACGGTGCCCGAGAATTCGTCATTGGTTTTCTCGTTTATCGGATTTGAAAACCAGATCATCGAGGTAAACAACCAATCTACCATTGATGTCACCTTGTCAGAAAGTGCCCAAGCACTTGATGAAGTTGTGGTTATCGGGTACGGTACACAGAAGAAAAAGGACCTGACTGGTGCGGTAATCAACGTACAAGCTGAGGAGGTAATGAAGTACAAGCCTACAAGTGTTTCAGAAATCCTACGCTCAACAGTACCCGGTCTGAGCGTAGGCTACGCCACAAATGCCCGGAACGTGCCGGACTTCGAAGTTCGCGGTGACAATTCTATGAAAGCTGACGACAATGCAGAACGCCGGGCAAACCGCCCTTTGATTGTTTTGGACGGCGTTATCTTTCAGGGAGATTTGGCGGAAATAAATCCGAATACGATTGAAAGTGTAGATGTGTTGAAAGATGCAAGTGCGGCAGCCGTTTACGGATCACAGGCAACAAACGGAGTGGTTATCTTTACGACAAAAAAGGGATCCTATGGTAAGCCTCAGATTACCTTTAGCAACCGCGTGGGATTGCTTACCGGCGCAAGGCGTCAGCAAACCTACAAAGGCGGAGAGGAAGTATTGAACTGGCTGACTGACATGAATGAATCGATTACCGGGTCGATCACCGCACCTTGGACGCGTTTTAGGGATTTTAACGACATCGATCCGCAGTATCAGGACGACTGGTTGGCTGCCAACGGAATCCCCGGAGAAACCGACCCGGAAGTAATCCGAATGACCCGAATTAATAATTTTGGTTTTTGGGATAATGAGGTAGAAAATTTCCGAAACGGTGTAACCTACGATTGGCAAGATTTTCTGTTCCATACAGGTGTGAGGCAGGATTACGACCTCGGCGTTTCTGGTAGAACCGAACGTGTCGCCTACTATTTTTCGTTAGGCTACAGCGATCGGGAATCCGTACGATTGGGAGAATCCTTTCAGGCAATCACCTCGCGGTTGAATCTAGATGTTAACCTGGGTGAACGTTTGACCGTTGGTACCAACACCCAATTCACCTTCATAGACGAAGGACAACAATTTATAGACAACGGAGGTTATCGGGTTTTCTCCCCGTACGATCAGCCTTGGAAAAATGGTGCCCCTAGAACGAGGGAAAACCTCAACGACCAAGCAGCAGGATCAAATATCTCCAACCCCTATCAGGGTCCATCTTGGAATACGCGACTTCATAACCAAATTATGATTAACCCAACGTTGTACGCACAGTTGGAGCTTCCCTTCGGGTTTAACTTACGACAGGATTATACCCCTCGTTTTTCCATTCGAAAGCGGTTTGACCTCAACGAGCGGGGCAATCCACAGCGAGCCGTGGATGCAGCTGAAAGAAGGTACAACGAGTCCTTCCAATGGCAATCCAATACTATCTTGAACTGGAACAAAGAATTTGGCGAACACCGACTTGGCTTTACCGGCTTGTACAACACGGAAAGAAACCAAAGTTGGGAAACACGTGCTATGACCAACAACTTCTCGCCGACAGCTAGCCTTGGGTTCCATGCGATGCAACTGGGTCTAAACCCTACCATGACTTCTTATGATGAGGTAAACGCTCGAACAGGATTGATGGGCCGGGTCACCTATGCTTACGGAGATCGGTATAACTTCTCTGCTTCAATAAGAAGGGATGGCTTTTCCCGATTTGGTGCAAATAACCTGCTAGGTAATTTCCCGTCGGTATCTGCCGCTTGGACTCTCTCCAACGAAGACTTTATGCAAAATGCTGGTGTACTTAGTTATCTTAAACTACGAGCAAGCTACGGTGTGAATGGGAACAGCAGTGGCCTTTCGGACTATAATGCATTCGCCCAATTGAATAGTAATCTTTATCTAAATTACGACGGAGGGTACTTCGCTGCCCCACGTACGGAAATCACACGGATTGCCAATCCATTTTTGTCTTGGGAACGAAATGCCTCCTTTAACATCGGTATCGACTATGGTTTCTTCAACGACAGGGTTAGTGGTTCATTGGATGTGTATCAGTCCGAGACCAGGGATTTGTTGTTAGATCAAAAACTACCCGAATTGACCGGTTTCTCATCCGTGCTGACGAACGTTGGAAACCTTCAGAATAGGGGATTTGATCTCGGAATTCGCTCCATAAACGTGACCCAAAGTAATTTTACTTGGACCAGTAATTTTAACGTCACTTATGCGATTAACAAGATTACCACCTTGGGAAATGCGCCTATATCGATGACCGATTCCGAGGGAAACACAGTCATGCGTGAACCCGATGACTTGCAAAATGGCTGGTTTATTGGTGAAAACAAAGATATAATTTGGGATTGGGATCTTGACGGCGTTTATCAAATCGGAGAGGAAGATGAGGCTGCCCGATATGGGTTATTTCCTGGAGATTTCCGATTTGTTGATCAAGACAATGATGGTGATATTGATATTGATGACCGGGTATTTCTTGGATTGACCCAAAACCCATGGTACATTACCTTCCGGAATGATTTTGAGTGGAAAAATTTTGACTTGGGGCTAGTGTTTCTGGGCAAATTCGGCTGGAAAGGCGGTACGCAGGAGCCGTTTAACAATTCCCAGCAATATATCAAAAACAAAAACTGGTACACCATCCCTTATTGGACACCACTTAATGGGCAAAACGATTTCGCACGAATTAACTCGATCAACTTGGGAGGTGGAAACGTGTGGATGAGCCGAGACTACGTACGTCTGCAGAATATATCTGTAGGTTACAGTGTTCCGCCGAGTATACTAGAAAAAATCAATGGAACCCGGCTACGACTGGCCCTTAACATCGAGAATGCGGCCGTCTTTACCCCTTGGCACCGAAGCCTGGGTGACCCAGAGTCTGCTAGGGAGATGCCAAGAACGTATTCCTTCAGTTTAGATTTTACGTTCTAATGTTAGACAACGAAAAAAAGTTAACCAGAAACGAATTGAAAATGAAGATCTTAAATAAACTCAAAGAGATAAGCTTAATCGTGCTGCTACTGTTTTCGGTTTCCTGTTCGGAGGATTTTCTTGACGAAAAGCCACTTTCGTTTTTAAGTCCAGAAAACACATTTGTGGATGCAGCCGGATTGCAAACAGCACTCGATGCTGCTCTACACGGCGTCATGACACAATGGAATGGAGATACCCGGGAACTGATGTTCAATAGCAACATGAGTGACGCCTCGGTAGTTTCGGCAACGGATAAGCCCGATGCTTTTGTGGATTTGCGAACCTATGCAACTCCCACAAACGCAAGAAACAATGATGCGGGCCGAGCTCGGTCTTTCTACCAAGATAACTATAATCACATCAAAAAGGCCAATACAGTAATTGACTACATAGACATTCCGGATTGGCCAAACGGTGCTAATGATCCCGAGCGGAATCACCTTTTAGGATCTGCGTACTTTCTGCGGGCTTTTTTCTACATGCAGTTGACCATGCAGTTTGGCAATGTAGCCTTTCCTCTGAATGTAGTAACCGAAGCGCGTAGGGACTTCAAGGTCTTTCACATGCAGGGTATCTGGGATCAAATGATCGCGGATTTGGAATACGCCGTTCAACATGTAAAGCCAAAAAGCCAGTTGCCCATCGGTCAGGCCCCCAAAGATGCCGTTAGAATTCTCTTGGCGAAATATTACATGCTGAACCAACGGTTTGCGGATGCTGAGCGACTAATGGATGATGTAATCAATGGTGGAGAGTCAAGGTTGTTCACAGATGCCATGATTCCTTCTGGCGTTACGGAAGTAGAAGTCGCCAATACGAATAATCCAATTACAGGAAATCCGCTTCCGGGAAGGTCCGGATTTGCACCGGCAGATGCGGTAAATTACTTGCATATGGATAAAGGCGCTCAAAAAACTAGTAATCCTGAAGGTATCTGGTTGGTGGTAAACGAACCTTTTGTATTGGGTACTCAAGGGCAAGCTGCTCGAATTAGAGCGTGGGGTCCCAATTTTGTAAGCACCAATTTGGGTGTTTGGGAGCCTGGAACTACCCGCATAGGGACGGATGTGCAGCAGTCTACATCAGACGCCCGAGGCAGAATGATGAAAAAATGGGGCCGTGGTCAGGGATTTGCTCGTCCTACTAACTATTCTCAATATGAGATTTGGAATTTTAAAGGAAAGTTTGATGAGCAGGATTATCGCCACAAAGACCTCAACTGGTTTGAGATGGAGGATGTATTGTACGACAGCCCGCAACTGCGGAATGATGGAAGCCCGTACTATTTACAACCCCTCCGCTTGTATGATGACAACGGAAACTTGACTTGTCTAGACACCATCCGATGCTGGTTCGGTTATCCAAGATACAAATTCTACTCTGTGAATCAGGAGGCCCGCCCGGACCGGCAAGACGGTGGGAAAATGGATATGTACATCATGCGTATGGCAGAAGCCTATCTAGTAAGGGCGGAAGCCCGTGTTTGGCAGGACAATTTTGCCGGAGCCGCTGAGGATCTCAATACGATTAGACAACGTGCTAACGCCATTGACATGTATACGGCTGCGGATCTTCAGGCAGAGGGCGTAGGTGCCGTGCTTGACGAACGCAACCGGGAGCTTTTCGGAGAGGAATATAGGCACGATGAGCTAGTAAGGATCTCTGTTATATTTGCTAAAACGGGTAAAACAGCGTATAATGGGAAAACGTACTCCATCTCAGGAACGGATATCGAAAAGTCCATATCGGCAAACAGTTTCTATTATGACCGAATGATGGATAAAAATAACTTCTTCAGGGATGAGGTGCCTTGGGCGACTTTCAGTACGACTAAGTATACCATAGATCCCCACCACGTATATTGGCCGGTCTATCAGCCGTATCTCGTTGGAAACGTTGAAGCCACGTTAAACCAAACGACAGGTTACAATGGTGCTGACCGAAACATCGAACCACTAACCCACGTAGTTCAACCTGCGGGTGCTCCTAACGAAGATCCCATGCGAGCCATAGGAGAGTAATTAATTCAATAAAAAAATCACCTGATGTATTTCCATCAGGTGATTTTTTTTTAATTTAAGGGAAAAATTTAATTTAAACACAAAATAAGTATCTTATGACCAACGATTCAACTAGAAGGTCTTTTTTGAAAAAAACGGCCATAGCGGGTTCAATGGCTATGGTGGCTCCTACAATAATCCCCTCGAGCGCATTTGGCGCCAATGACCGTATCAATGCAGCGGTATTGGGGGTAAACGGAAGGGGCAAGAGCCATATTCAAAGCCTTATGAACCAGAAAAATGTACAGGTCACCATACTTTGTGATCCGGACATGAACCTGCTTCGGGAACGGCAGAAAAACTTTAAGGAAACTTACGGAAAAGACGTTGCATTGGAGCAGGACCTTCGCCGTGTATACGACAACAAGGACATCGATGTGGTAAGTATTGCCTCTCCAAATCACTGGCACGCCTTATCCACGATCTGGGCTTGTCAGGCAGGTAAAGACGTATATGTCGAAAAACCGGGCTCCCACAATATTTGGGAAGGTCGTCAGATGGTAGAAGCTGCTCACAAGTATGACCGTATTGTACAGCATGGCGTACAGCTGCGAAGCTCTCCTGCCGTACAGGAGGCCATTCAGTTGATGCGGGATGGCTATATCGGCAGGGTATATATGGCAAGGGGTATCGTTTTTAGGTGGCGTCCAAGTATCGGAGATCATGGAGTAGCTCCTGTTCCCGAAGGAATAGACTACGATCTATGGACAGGTCCGGCTGAAAAGGAACCGTTTTCCAGAAACCTAGTGCATTACAACTGGCATTGGAACTGGGAGTATGGCAACGGTGACGTAGGAAATCAGGGCATTCACGAAACAGATCTATGTATGTGGGGACTTGATGTCGGGCTTCCTACTAAAATCACCTCAATGGGCGGCAAATTCCTGTGGAATGATGCCAAGGAAGTACCGGAGGTTCTTACCTCTGTCTATAACTATCCGGAAGAAAACAAAATCATTCAATTTGAAGTAAGGCCTTGGTGTACCAATGAGGAAGGCGGAGTTACCGTAGGGAACATTTTCTACGGTGACAAGGGATACTTGGTAGTAGATGGCTATGATAAATATCGAACATACCTAGGGCAGGAGAGAACTCCCGGAAAGTCAGGAAGTGACGGCGGAGAATCTGGCTCTGAAATGGACAGAGGTGCCGGTGGTACAGATGGCCATTTCGCCAATTTTATCGAAGCTGTAAGAAAACATGACAAATCCATCCTAAATGGTCCGGTAGAAACGGCGCACCTTTCGTCAGGTTTGGCCCACTTGGGTAACATTGCTTACAGGTTGGAGCGCGTTCTGACATTTGACCCGAAATCAGAAACATTTGTCAATGATGCAGAGGCAGATAAAATGCTTACCCGAGACTACAGAGAAGGGTTTGAAGTACCTGAACTGACCAGAACTGGCCTTAAGATGGGCTAGTGTGTATAGCTTGCGCTAAAGAATAAAAGCCTGTCAGCTGTTTGTCGCCTGACAGGCTTTTCTTTACACTTAGATCGTATCGGCCAATTGGTATTAATAAGGAAAAACAATAGGGTTTCTGTTATGAAGATATATAAAAACTCATTTTTTTATTTTGTGGCTCAGTGGCTATTTATGATGGTGTCCTATTCATCAGGGATCGCCCAGACAGAGGAGTTTAAATTAGAAATTGAACAGCTTACTTTCGGATTCAAACACCACTTTTTCGGATATATAGGACAATGTCAGACCATACCATGGAATGCTACAGGTCGGTATATATTAGCACTAGAGATCGAAGCTATCGATCGAATGCCCACAGAAACGGAAGCAGCTGCGATTGTCCTACTTGACACCCATAATCAAAATAAATTAATTCACATAGACAGTACACGGGCTTGGAATCCACAGCAGGGAACTATGTTTTACTGGAATCCACTAGCTCCGGATACACAATTCTTTTTTAATGATAAAGATGCAGAATCAGGACAGGTGTTCACCGTTTTATACGATATCGCTCAGAAAAAACGCGTAAGGGAATTCCGATATAAAGATACACCGATAGGAAATGGTGGTGTCGCATCGGACGGTTCGGCCTTTCTTGGGTTGAATTATGGACGCATGGCAAGGCTGAGGCTTGTGACCGGCTATCCAGGCGCGATAGACTGGTCAAAAGATGAAACTGCTCCAGACAATGATGGTGTGTTCCTAGTGAATACCCAAACCATGGAAAAAAAATTACTTGTTTCCTTTCGTGCGCTTCAAGAAATGCTACAGGAGAAATTTCCACATTTGAATCATGGGGGTCTTTTTATAAACCATACTCTTTGGAACAGAGATGCCACTAGGGTGTATTTTTTCGTTCGAGCGGGCTGGGACGGAAAGGGCGGTGATCGGGTAAATGTTCCGGTTTCCATACACACCGATGGCTCCGGGCTTGCCATGCATGAATCCCATATTGGAGGGCATCCCGAATGGGATCTTGGAAACGTTTTGATTGGCATCCGTAAAAATGAAGGGGAAAGGATGGATGATCAAATCCTATATGACGTCGATTCCAAGCAAATCGTCGGGCAGTTGGGGAATGCGGACATGTTTCCCAAACCTGAGGGTGATATATCCCTATCTCCTAATGGAAATATGTTCGTGAACGGATACTCAGTAGGCAGTGAGAACGTTTACGCTGTCTACAGACGGAGCGACGGGGCTTTTGCGCGTAGCGAAGGTATAAGTAAGGGGCAATTTGCAGGTGATATCCGTATAGATCCGGCACCTCGCTGGAACAGGACTAATGACGCCATACTTGTTCCGGGAATTGACAGTAATAATACCAGGCAGCTGTTTGTGATCCGGGTGATTCCGAAAAGATAATTCTCGACGAAATTCTTTCGAAACCTCGATGTGTCTTTTTGCTCATGTAAACAAGAAAGGGAATTGACTAAAATCCTTACCTTTGGAGAAAAACGATGACTTTTGCTGATCTTGGGTTAGGTAATTCGCTGATTAAAGCCATTTCCAAAGCACACTATGACACGGTTTATCCCATTCAACAGGAAGCCATTCCCATCATACTTCAAAAAACGGATCTAATAGGGCTTGCACCTACCGGCTCCGGAAAGACTGCGGCATATGTCTTGCCCATACTGGAACAACTTCAAAAAAGACCTCCTACGCCAGGCAGATCCGTACCGGTGCTGGTGATCGTACCTACGCGGGAACTTGCCGTGCAGGTAAAGGAGGTATTTGAACTACTGGCTGCCTCTCTTCCAACTAAAATTAAATGCATGGCTGTATTCGGGGGGGTATCCATAAATCCACAAATGATGCAGTTGCATGCTACTTCGGTACTTGTCGGAACGCCCGGTAGATTATTGGATTTGGTTTCCAAGAATTCTACTGATCTTTCCCAAGTAGAGACATTGGTAATTGACGAGGCGGATAAGCTGCTAAATCTTGGCTTCAAAAAGGAGATGGACGAGATTTTCTCAAGGTTGCCCAAATCCAGGCAAAGCCTACTATTTTCTGCCACAATTGATCCGGATGTAGACAGCTTGATGGCAAAAATTCTTGTGAAACCGGTAAGAATCGAAGTGGGACAGGAGACCATCACCCCGGCGTTGATCAACCAAACGGCGTATTTGGTCTCAGCGGAAAACAAGGGCCCCTTACTGCGGTTTTTAATAAAAGAAGGAGCATGGAAGCAAGTTTTGGTGTTTACTTCTTCTATCCGAGCCGCCGACAATTTGACGGTAAAGCTGAATAAGAATGGTATTCAGGCCATGGCCTTCCACGGTGACAAAAGTCAGGGAGGAAGAACAGAAGCGTTGCGGCAGTTTAAAGCGGGAAATTTGCAGGTATTGGTTGCTACGGATTTGGCTGCACGGGGCATTGATATTCTGGAGTTACCCTATGTAATCAACTATGAATTACCCCGTTCTCCCAAGGACTATATCCACCGGATTGGCCGTACCGGGCGGGCGGAATCCACCGGGGAGGCTATCTCGCTCATTACCCAGGATGACCTGCCCCATTTTAAAGTCATCCAAAAAAAGATGAAGCGTTTTGTCGAATTGGTTGATGCGGCAAATTTGGGTTTCTAAATGTTTGAGATTAGTTACCGGTACCCCTTAGTGAGGCCATAAGGCAATAACTTTCTAATCGGTAGATTTGGCAACTAAATGGGGTTTAGTAGAGTTTAAGAACTGTAATTAAGATGACCTAGGAGTTTATGCTGGAAGTACATGGTTTGATTAAGCGGTATGACAAGCAGAATGCCGTGAACGATATAAGCTTTTCCTTGAACGGGGGTGAAGTGGTGGGATTGATAGGACCAAATGGTGCCGGTAAAAGTACGACTATGAAATGTATCGTAGGACTATTGCGTAAGACGTCAGGTACTATTAGGTTGGGCGGCCATGACCACTTATCTGTAGCGGCCAAGAAGCTTTTTTCCTATATTCCCGAAACCCCCCACGTCTATGACCTGCTTACGGTCTACGAACATCTGCAATTCATCGCCCAAGCGTACAGTGTGAAGGACTGGAAAACAAAGGCGGAGGAACTTATGCATACCTATGACCTGCTCGATAAAAAGGACAAACTGGGTAGGGATCTCTCCAAAGGAATGCGTCAAAAAGTATCTATCTGTTGTGCGCTTTTACCTGATCCTGAAGTGCTTTTTTTTGATGAGCCCATGATCGGTCTGGATCCTAAAGCAATAAAGAATACCAAACGGATTTTTGGGGAGCTTAAGGAAAAGGGGAAAACAATTTTGGTGAGTACGCACCTAATTGATAGTGTGGAGGCCATTTCCGATCGCATCATGATTATGAAAAACGGTAACATCATCGGTAACGATTCGCTGGGGAATCTAAAGGCAGCATTCAGCAATGGTACCGAGTCTAGTTTGGAGGATTTATTTTTGGAACTCACAAAAGATGAATGAATTTGCCCTTTTGCTTCGTAAGGATTTTTATATCCTGATCAATAACCTAAAGCTAATTCTGAAAAACCCGCTGCGGTTGATTCCGTACCTTTTTATATTTGGGTATTTTGGGATATTTTATTTTTTTCGCGGCAGCAACTCCCGCTCTACCGCTGGCGCCGGACAGGTGGAAGATTTACAGGAGGCCATGGAGCAAATTGATACTCCAGATGTGGGGGAAATGGCAGTGGTCAGAGCGATCACGCTTTTGGCCCTTGCCGTTATGCTTTATTTGTTGTTTCGCGCAACAAAGAAAAACGTGACATTTTTCACCATGGCAGATGTAAATCTGTTATTCACCTCACCGGTTAAACCGTCAAGGCTTTTGTTGTACTACATGATTCGGTCTATATTCCCGGCATTGGGAGGATCTTTGATCTTTATCATCTATGGCACTGCCCAACTCAATGACCTTTTTGATTTTAACCTATTGAATCTTAGTATAATGGCGATAGGGTTAGCACTTTTCTTTTTTATTCTGTCACCTATACGCTTTTTGATTTATACCCTTCATACAAAGTACGATATTGTCTCTCAAGTTAAGGCTGCGATTTTTTTAACGGGAAGCATACTGTTGCTCATGATACTTATACCCGGCTTGATGGCGGAGAGTTTTTATGCCGGGATGTTTGCTTGGATCGCCTCTCCCTGGTTTAATCTTTTTCCAATGGTTGGATGGAGTAGGGGAATAGTATCATTTGTTGTCCATGGCAACCTTTGGATTGTGGCCGGGCTAATTTCCTGCTATGCGGCTGCTTATACGCTGATCGTTCATATGGTGCTCACCCATTCAGGCCATTATTATGAAGATGTATTGGAATCGACGCAGGCACAGGAGGAAACTAAGGAAAAAATAAAAACAAAAACTACCGCCTCTGAGTCCAGCATGAGCTTAAATACCAACAAGAAACTTGTGTTTAAGGAATTTGGAACGGGAGCTACGGCAATCTACTGGCGCAACTATGTCCATGGATCCCGTCAGGATTTTCATCCGCTATTTGGGGTATATGGATTGGCTTTCGCCGGTATCGGTGTCTTGATGGCCATTCTATCGAGATTTCCGTGGTTTTCACATTGGGTTATCTATGGATACCTGATTTTGTTGATATTTATTTATTTTATGGCGGGTATAGGCCGTGTGAATGTAGGCGATTTGAAAAAACCGTTTATCATATTAATTCCGGCTTCATGGGGAGCCAAATTTTGGAATCTTATCCGGTTGGATTTGTATCAAACGCTTATTTTTTCGCTTTTTTTAATCGTTCCCACAGTATTGATCGGCCAGTTAGCTTTTGGACTGATCGTATTATTTCCGCTTTGCCTGCTGTTTTTTTATGTATGCGGCTTTTCGATCAACATGGCGATACAGCTAGGCTTCGATGAAGGATGGGATAGGAAGTTGGTAAGACCACTGATAATGGGTGCCGTTTTGATCTTCGGCGTGCTTCCATCGCTTGGATCAGGCGTATTTGTCGCTTTGATCTCCAAACAGTTTGTTTACGGGATGTTGGCAATGAGTCTTGGCATGGGTTTGTTGGCTGCGGTGATGCTTCATGTCGCCTACGACGTGATAAGTAGGCTGGAGTTCAAGGAAATGTAGTGTAATTATCTTTGTTGGGTCTTTCAATATCACCCTTGCATGTAGAAAATGATCTGGTAAAAGGATATTTGGCTAAGCTCCTGTATACGGGATGTATAACGGAGGTCTGCGTTGCCATGCTCCTTTTGTGAAATCCGGAAAATCTACGGGTCTACTCTTGCCCGCCACAGAGGCTTCCGAAAGGGGAATAATCGCTGCACTCGTTACAGAGTCATAAACATCCCAGTCCGGTTGTGTCTTTTCGGTTAATGCCTGAATTAGCCGATGCCAGTTGATGGGAGTTTGTGTCATGCCTCCACTGCCATGCCCACGTATCGCTCCCCCTTTTCGTTTGGGAGGGGTATAGCTTTTTGCAATCTCATGCTCATATTCGGCTAAATATTCCGCTGCTGGCTCCCATTGATGGTCTTTTGGACTTCGGCCGTCAATATAGATACGCTGATTGTCCCGTTCCTTTAAATATACGCCTTTCGTTCCCTGAATTCTAAAACTCTCCCTTGGATGCGGGGTGTGCGTATCGTGGTTGAGGGTGATTAACTTTCCGTTGACCGTGCGAATCAGCGAAGCGTTATAGTCTCCGAGTGCCATCTCTTTGGTGGCATAAGGATGATCTTTGCCGTACATGTCACGTGCATAGGCATTCAACATGACGGATTTGGAACTCATCGACACAAGGTAATCAAAACGGTCTCCTCGGTTAATATCAAGACAGGGCATTATGTTTCGCATGGGGTGGTCCGGATAGAGGTTTCCGTTGCGGTCTACCGCGGGTTGTAAGCGCCAAGGTTCTTCCTCAGGGTTGAATTTGACCATACGTAGATCATGAATATAGCCGCTTTCGGCGTGAATTATGTCTCCTAAAAGGCCTTTGCGGACCATATTCAGCATCGTAAGATCTCCAAATCCACCGAGCACGATACTCGCCCATTTCCCGGTCTTTTCGAAGGTTTCCACCAATTCCCAGGCCTCTTCGATTGTCTGGGCCAAGGGTACTTCACAGGCTACATGCTTTCCGTTACGCATGCCTGCCAGACAAATGGGCGCATGCGTATCCCAAGGGGTAGCGCAAATAATGGCATCCAGCTCTTCCGTTTCGCACATCCGCACAAAATCGGTCGGCCCCCTATCATATAGCGTGGGGCTGGCTTGGCCGGATTCCTCAACCCAGCGTTTGGCCCGATAGAGGTTTTTTGTATTAATATCACAAATGGCAGGAACTACCACGCCGTCGATGCCCAATGCTGTATCCAAGTGGTAAGAACCTCGTCCCCCTATGCCGACGAATCCCAAACGGAGGGGCTGTCTTATGTTCAAGGTGCTTGGACGTGCGTGAACTGGTGCAAAAGCGCTACCAATACCAAGCCCTCCTAGTACGAGGGATGATAACTTGAGGAAATCTCTACGGTTTTGTGGTTTCATAGCAGATATGCGAGAGGTAGGTAACTAATGATTCAATCGGGGATATGATTTTAAAGCGTTTGTTCGGTATATCTTGTCTACTACCGACGCTGGCAACTGCATGCCTTTAAATTTTCCGGTCACTTTTGGAACTTCCATTTCTTCCCCAGTGACAAAAAACTGCCAATGGCGTAGCCAGATTTCATGAGCATGTCCCATGATTTCATCGGAGGACGAAAGCCCCTTCTCGGTGATGTCAGAGGCACTTGTTCTCAGATCGGTTCCGTAGATGATTCTGTCCTGGTAGTTGATCAGGAAATCATGAACCCGTTGCCAGTCAGTAACAGCCTGATGTTGCAGATGAGAAATTCGTTCGGCCAAATCCACCGTCATGTTGGGATAGCTGTCCAGTCGCTTGGCTAGTTCGTCCACGCTCCATTCAAGGCTCCCAAGGTGGGCGCCAACGAATGTAAGACGGGGGTTTAATTCCAGCAATCGGTCTCTCGCGGCAATCTGGGCATCATAATCGGGAAATTCAGGATGTAGGTACATGTGGTACTTTGGATTCTCCGTAAAATAATCCCGATCACCCTTCACAGTCATCTCTTCTATCGGCAACCAGGTGTTTTTCGGTTCTCCTAAGTGCCCTAAAAGCGTTATGTTTTTTTCAGTAAGCAACGTCATGATGGGCTCGAATGCCGGATCATCAATCATGACAAATTCATCTGACTCGTTTTTTAATTCCAGGCCAATATTCTTCCACACTTTGACTCCTATCGCACCTTTATCTATTATGCTGCGCAGATAATAGAGGGTTCTTTCCGTCCATCCCGCATCGTTAAATCCCTCCAATGAAAAGGAACTAATGAACGCCAACTCACCGGGATATCGGTCTTTCAACACCAATGAAAATTCATCCTGGGATTCGACGGTTCTATTTGGAGAGGAATAGACACTTACATTCACAAGGGAAAAGTTATCAACAGCCGCTTGCGTCAAAAATAGCGTGTCAAATTCCTTCCAAAGGTGGACGTGTGCATCGATTTTTTTTACGCGTTGGAAATCCTCCATCGTATAATAGTCAGATGAATCGAGAGTAGAAGCTGATTTTTCCGGGGAACTACAGTGGGTAAAGAGGCTCATTGTCAAAAGGGATAATAAAATTAGGCGGTGTTGGTGCATGACGGAAGCGAGAATAGTTTTTTTTCCATATTACGAAAAAATAATTCAATGTTCCAATTTTTTTTTAGTTGAACGGGGACAATATGCCGGCGTCTCTGGGCCTCAGGCTTGTGTTAACACGGCAAGACCGATTGTTTGCCCATTAAAGTGGAGAATGGCCGCCCATTTATAAAGCATGTTGCACCGAAATATTCCAAGGTTTTATCCTTTAACCGGGATAGACTGCATTCTTACAGCTTCGTATCGTAGCATGGGGGGCATTGGTCCGGAGGTCATTTGAGGGCCTAATCATATACAGCCCAACTGGGTGGTGATTTTGTAAAACAAAATGTTTTCCTATTGCCAGGTGCCACTAAATATTTTGTCTATCCATCACAAGTCGGTTTGTTATTTCTAAATATCCACCTAATACACAATTAATAATAAAATGGTAAACAATGGATAGTAAAATTAACGTAAAAAAATTAATAATTTTAAGGATAATTTTGGTTTATAATACGTATTTGTAATAGCTTTACAACAATAATACTGCCTCTGTCATGAAAAAACATTTATTGTTTCTACCAGATATTTTTTTGGTTTTGTTGATACTTTTCACGTGTGAAAGAATTGACCTGACCGATTGGAGAAATTCTTCGAATTCGGATTCATTTTCCGATAAAATAAACGCTATAGCACCGGAACAATTAAGTACTACTACCACAGAGATAACTACCGATATTGAAGCCCGCCTGCCAGGCTATAAGGAGCGGGCAAAGCTGATTTTAAATGTATTCAGCGTTACGGCGGTAGAGAACTAGCGTTTCCATCCACGTTCTTCTTTGTTTTTACGGACGTCTGGTAAAAATGTGCCGTTGGATTCAGAGAAGGTGGTATTCATATAGTTTACGTTCATAACATCTCCGTAGACGGATACAATTCGGGCGCTGTGCTCCCTATAGTAGGCTTCAATTTTTTTCGTCCATGATAATTGATCACTGCTGGGGTTTAATTCTTGAAAATTTATAGCATGATAGTGAGAAACTAGAATGCCAAACACCTTAGAAAAAAAAACAGCGACTTTTATGAAGTCGCTGTTGTCCGGTGGCAAGGTTAGTGGATAGGTTTGTTATCAGGATTGAAAAGAGGACTTTTCCTTCGTTCAATTATTTCGAAAATGTAAAGTCGGGTAACGGAATGATTTCTCCGCCTTTCATGGCAGATTCATGTGCCAGAATACCAACACAGGTAATATTAGCTGATTGCCTTGCATCTGGGTAAGGTGCACGGCCTTCATGTAATGCGGAAAGAAATTCATGTACCAGGTGCGGGTGCGACCCGCCATGGCCGGCCCCTTGTATAAATGAGAGGTGCTGGTTGTCTTCAGAATCGTAAACTCCCGCAGTCGTAAACGAAGCAATTTCTTCTGGAAGTAAATGTGCGTAGTCCGGGATTTTAACCTTTTCCGGCTGTTCACCCGTGTGAATTACGCTATCCTCATGTTCGATAAGGGTCCACTCAAATGATTTTTTGGAACCGTAAGCATCGAAGCTCTCTCTGTATTGCCTGGCAGTGTTGAATAGGGAGCGCGTCACCTCTGCGGACAAGTCGGAATCCTTTAATTTGATGTGGCAGGTTTCTATCGCAAAGGGAGATTCGTATTTTTCGATGAGGTTTTCGTCAATTCTTCCTGAACCAAAGCAAGATACATATTCTGCCTGTGCTCTGGGTAATGCAAGTACGGGTCCCACACAGTGTGTGGCATAATGCATTGGAGGTAATCCTTCCCAGTATCCCGGCCAACCTGCCATTTCCTGCTGATGACTGGCTCTTAAAAACTGGAGTTTACCCATTTCACCGGCTTCGTACATTTCTTTAACAAATAAAAATTCCCGGCTATAAATGACCGTTTCCATCATCATATAGGTGAGGCCGCTTTTTTCCGTTTCTTCGACAATTTGTCGGCATTCCTCGACTGTGGTAGCCATAGGAACGGTGCATGCAACATGCTTGCCAGCCCGAAGTGCTTTCAAAGACTGCTCTGCATGTGCTTGAATGGGCGTGTTGATGTGAACGGCATCAACATTAGGATCTTTAAGCAGTTCATCATAATCACTGTACCGCTTATCTATACCGAAGGCATCTCCGATTTCATTCAGTTTTTCTTCATTACGCTGACAGATGGCATACATGTTAGCCAATGGGTGTTTCTGGTAAATGGGAATAAATTCCGCTCCAAATCCAAGGCCAATAATGGCTATGTTGATTTTCTTCTCGCTCATGGTTATATGTTTTTTGGTATTGAAAAATGCTAGCCTATAGGGTTAGGATGCCCACGATTTCAGGAATTTCAGTCCTTCGGAAGCAAAGTCATCCTGATTTTCAGCCAGTGGCCTCCAGATGCAAACTGCTCCCGCCAATTCCTTGATTTCCGGGGTAAAGCTTTCAATGGATATTGTTCCTTGATAATTTATCTGTTCTAATCCCCGCCTGTAATCTTCCCAGCGTGTCTGCCCGGTGCCTGGGGTACCCCGGTAATTTTCGGAAACCTGTACATGAATCAGCTTATCACCTACTAGCGTAATCGCATCGGCGATGTTTTTCTCTTCGATGTTCATGTGAAAGCCGTCCAATAGGACCTTTGCTGCCGGATGATTGATGTCCTTTATCAGTTGCATGATGTCAGCGGCATTGTTTATCAAGTCGGTTTCAAACCGATTTAGCGGCTCAAGAGCTATTTCCTGCCCCGAAACAGAGGCCATTTTGCAAACGATATGTAGGTTATTGACGGCACGGTCCCATTCTACTTTTTTTTGTTCGGGGGACAGCAGACGCGCTTTTCCTACAGCTGAATACATGGGGCCTGCGACAAATTTCGCTCCCAATGATGCGCTGATGTCAAAGCATTTTTGGATGTAGTCGAAACTTGTCTGATGAAAGACAGGATCATCGTGGGTCAGGTCTCTTGTTGGCCCAAATGCGCCACAGATGACGGGCCTTAGATCATACATTTCCAGGGCCTGCTTGACCGAAGCAATATCGATTAGGTCGGGATCCTCTACCGGAATCTCCACGGCATCAAAGCCCATTCCTTTGATTTTTTCGAATAACGCGGGCGTATCCGATTTAAAAGGAGATGTCCAAAGCCAGGTGGTTACCCCAAAAGTTACGTTTAAACTCATTTTCTTAGGTATTGGATAAGCCGGCCAACAGGTCTTCAAGACGTATGGCCGGCATGTTTATTTTATGGGTAAAATCTTCTTACTCGACAATCATGATTCCGTTCATAATTCTCCAGTGCCCTGGGACGGTACATAAATAAATGTACTCGCCTGGAGTTGTTGGAGCCCTAAACACAATCGTTTCGCTTGTTTCCGGATCAACCAGCTTCGTAGCGGCAATAACCTCAGGCATTTTTGGAACATAATTCATTTCTGCGCCTTTAGGATCCCGAGCCAGTGCGTCAGCGGCGGTGCCTACTTTCTCCATGCTGCCCGGTGTAGCAATAACCATGTTATGCTGCATAAAGTCGTTGTTTTCAAAGTCAATGGTGACTTCATACCCTGCCTTTACAGTAAAGGAAGGTTTATTGAATTTCATTTCATGTTGAATGACACCCATCTTAATGGTTACAGAACCTGCTGCCGGAGCCTCCTGATCACCAGCGGCTTCGGATGACGAGGCGCCTTCTTCGGCCGTAGGTTGAAGCAGTCGAATGTAGGATTCCCTAGAATTCATGCGTCCCCTGTACCAGAATGGCTTCGGATAATCTCCCACCTGATTATCTCCTTGATTGTCATTACCTATGCGTACGCGTGTGGACGTTAATGCCGTTTGAAAAAGCCCGGGTGCATTTGATGAGGCTACTGTTTTGTCATCAATAAGCAGATTCATGGATCCGTCCTTCAAGAGATTGGCCTGAACCACAAACTGCTGGGAAGGCAAATTCCCTTTAGAACTGATCTTATAGGCTTTTCCATTCTGTTTGACTAGCCAATGGACTGCGTTGTTTTGTACATAAAGGCTATAGCCATTTTCTACATTTCCCTGGGCAACAATGATTCCTTCCAAGGGGTCGTCACCCGCTTTACTGATAGTGGCTTTAAGGTGAACTTCTTTATTTTCTATGGCCGGAGGAAAAGGAATACCTGCCCGCCGGTCTAGACTGTATTGTTCCTGTACGAGGCTTTTTGAGACCCGTTCTGTGAGATTTAGTAGCGAATCGGGCTTGATAATCTGTGCTACTTGTGACACAGGCTCGTCAAAAGACTGCGGATGGGAAAGTACAGCGGCAAACACAGCCTGAGGAAGGTAAGCATCGGTGTTGTTTTCGTCATCCATGCTGGCATCGAAGAGTACCTTGGCCAGCGTTGAAGACGCCGGCATATCCGCAATAGCCAACAAAGCAGCTTTTCGCGTATTTAGATCGGCGTCATTTATCAAGTTAGCGTCAACTAATGCCTGGGCACCTGCTTCTGTACGGGGAAGTACCTGAGCAGCGTTTTTCCGTACTCCGGCTGCCGGATGTTTAAGTGCTTTGTAAACCACCCGATTTACTTTATCATTCGTTCCATCCAGCATCCCTAGACCATGTAGGGTCCATAAGGCGTGAACTGCGGGGGCATTTATCCCTATTTCATCTACACTTGTATTGTCTACAAGCTTCAGTAATTCGTCAACCACACTAGTATTTTGAGTTTCCACAATAAGCCGTTGGCCGGTTCTTCTCCAGAACATATTGTCACTCTTCAATGCGGCTATTAGATCGGTATTGCTTGTAGGATCTAGTGTTACCGGTTTGTATTCCGGTGCACCTTTGTACACCAATCGGTAAATGCGTCCGTGGCTGGCATCCCGAAGCGGGTTGATATAGGCATTACCCTCCCCGTTTTCGAATCCTTTCGGAGTTGGGTTGTGCTGTATAATGAAGTTGTACCAGTCCGCAATCCATAAAGCGCCGTCAGGACCTACTTCTGCGTGTACGGGAGAAAACCACTCATCTGAACTGGCCAAAATGTTGAACCCGTTTTTCTCGCGGAAGCCGGATCCGTCTTTTTCAATAATCGCTCTGTGAAGAACCCTACCCGTAGGTTCGGCGACGAAAGCTACTCTATTCCAGTAGGATTTCGGGAAGCTTCTCGCCGTGTATAGGTGGTGTCCCGCTGCGGCTGTATAACTTCCGTGCCAGTCTACCTGCCTCAAATAGGGTGTTAGGTGGGGCATATCGTAATGGGTATCTATACCATGCGCAGCATTTACAGAACCTCCGATAATGGGTCTTCTTACAAATTTATTTTCCATGGCCAAGTAGACACTATGCTGGCCGTTTGCTGTGGAGATAAATACATCAAAATTCTCAGAGAATCCTAAACCCCAGGTATTGTTGCTGGTATTGCCCAAAAACTCAAAATCCGTCCCATCGGGTTTAAACCGGTATACCCCTTGGCTAAAGTTAAACGGTTTTCCGTCTATTTCACCGTTAAAGCCCGAGTACCCCAAGACGCCCCAAACCTTATTGTCAAAACCGTACATCAGGTTGGATGGTCCGGCATGGGTGTCACTTTTGCCCCATCCGGTAATTACTGTCTCCCGCTGATCCGCCTTGCCGTCACCGTCTGTGTCTTTGAAAAAGATGAAATCTGGGGCCATGGAAACCAATAGACCACCATTGACCCACACCATACTTGTCGGGATATTCAAATTGTCCGCGAAAACGGTAATCTTATCTGCTTTTCCGTCACCGTCGGTATCTTCCAACATTTTGATTACGTCACTGCCTCCTTCTTTTCGAACCTCATTGGGATAATCCTTGGTCTCAATCACATATAGTCTTCCCTGATCGTCCCATGCCAAGGACATGGGATTGATAACATCAGGCTCTGAAGCAAACAATTGAAGCTCAAAGTCTCCCGGAACCTGAACTAGTTTCATGGATTCTTCCGGTGATAGCGGGTGCTGGTATCTTGGGGCCGGGTCCTTACGTTCGTAGTTTGGAATGTCCGCATCGCTGAAGGTGGGTACCGGGATTGCGTAGTCCATTACTTGCTGAACTACCTTCTCGCCCACTGCCCAATACACACCATTTGCTACCAACGTGTGAAATTCGGGTTTGCTCCACGTACGTTCGTCATGACCATACGCCGTGTAAAACACGCGACCGTCACCCTGATTGCGTACCCAAGTCCATGGTTCCCTGTGGTCGCCGTCTACCCGTTCCATCAACACGGTCATGTCAGGATTTAGATTGCTATGAACATACGTTTCATCCCAGGTCTCAAATTCATTCACTCCCTGCATTACCTGATGGGAAGGATCAGTTATAGATACCGTAAAGTCACCCACGCCGTGAGATTTGAATTGGCCACCGACCGTTTCTACAAACCAGTCCGAATTGCGAAAGCAAAAGGAAGCACTGTGTAAGGGGATCAGTGCTTTTCCTCCTTCCACAAAAGACTTTAACGCCTGTTCCTGTTGCGGCGTGATCTCATCATGGTTCGCGTAAATCATGACGCCGTCAAAAAGCGCCAGGTTTTGGGTATTTAGATCGTTCGGATCTGCGGTGTAGGTTAGGTTGATGCCTTTTTGGAAAAGAGGCATGGCCAACATCGGCATCAGTTTTTCGGAATGATGGTGCTGACTCTCGTGTCCGAGGAATAGGATTTCTATTCTTCGAGGACCGTCGGAGAGTTCCAAGCGGTTGGCTTTGTCCCCACAGCCTACCAACAAGGCTGCGAAGATGATTAAAAAACCAAGTTGTTTCATTTTTTTGAGTTTATCGAGCATGCATTTATATGAAATATATGGTGTAAAGATGATCAATTTTTCGTGTTCTTTCTCACTGTATTTTACCAAATTCTGACTTTATTTTGTCATGATAATCTGAAAATCGGTAGATTTACCGCATAATATGAGAATGATGTGAACAAGCCTTTCCAAAAGTCCAGGATTCCAGACCAGCGTACCTTCGTAGTTCGGGAGTTAATAGCGCCCTCCTTTGATACGAATTGGCATTTTCATCCAGAGTATCAGCTATTCCTTGTCCTAGAAGGTAGAGGAACGCGGTTTGTGGGTGATACGATGAAGCCATTTCGGGAGTATGATTTGGTTTTTACAGGCCCAAACCTACCCCACCTCTGGCGGAATGACCAAGAATACTTCGATAAGTCCCAACCCTTGAATACCCACGGAATAGTGATTTATTTTTCGGCGGATTTTATCGGAGAAGGCTTGTTGGAAAAGGAGGAATTTGAAGCGCTGAAGCATCTTCTTCAATCCTCGGTGAGGGGACTCGAAATCTTGGGGGACACCAACAGATTGATTCGTCCAATGATGAGGCGGCTATTGTCCCTAAAAGGGTTGGAGAGTATAATCCATTTATTGAAGATTTTACAGTTAATGGCAGTGTCAAAGGACTGCCACCCTATTGTTCAGGCAGGGTATATTAACCTGAACAAGGCATCGGAAGAAGATCGGATGAGTCTGGTACACGACTACGTTATGGAACACTTTAAAGAGGGGATAAGGCTGGAAGACGTGGCCACACTTACGAATATGACCGTAAGTTCCTTCAGCCGGTACTTCAAATCCCGCATGAATAAATCGTTTTCCGATTTTCTTTCTGACGTGCGAATCAGCCATGCCTGTAAACTGCTGCATGAGGAGGCAATCAATATCAGTGAGGTATGCTATGAAAGTGGATTTAATACACTGTCCAATTTTAACCGGCAATTCAAAGATAGGATGGGGGTTACCCCAAGCATATATAAAAAGGATTTTCAACAACGGTATGCGTAAATAAAAAAAGCTATGAAACAAAATCTCATAGCTTTAGTCAATTAACAATAAACCCAAAATAACCTGCTGTAGGAGAAGGAGTCGAACCTCCACGGGGCAGTTAGGCAAAAACACGAGCTCGCTGTTTGCTTTATCCTGATTCCCCACCCCCGAGACCGGAGGGCATGTCTGCCAGTTTCATCATCCTACAGTATGAAAAGACCATTTGTCTTTGTTTGATGTTTCAAAGGTAGGTCGTGATTCGCTGTTTTGCAAATAAATCAACAAAATTATTTAATAATTACAGTAAATTAAATAAATGTAGATATTTTTTAAAGAATCGATAACTGGTCCTTCGCTGCGTGCGGACGTTTTGAGAAATTCATAATGGATAATCAGCCAGATTTCTGTTTAAGATCAGGTAAACCCCAGGTGACTAGTCCCAAAAGAGGGAGAAATGAGCAGACAAAGAACACGAATTCGATGCTTGTATGATCTGCGAGATTTCCCAACAAGGCGGATCCTACACCTCCCATACCAAAAGCGAATCCGAAAAACAACCCCGATATCATACCTACCCTTCCAGGAAGCAATTCCTGCGCATATACTAGGATGGCCGAGAAGGCCGATGCTAAGACGACACCAATGACGACGGAAAGGCCTACTACCCCTACCAACCCCACATGGGGTAGTAGTAATGTAAAAGGAGCAGCTCCTAATATGGAGATCCAAATCACGTATTTTCTTCCGTATTTATCGCCCAAGGGGCCTCCTAGAAAGGTACCTGCGGCAATGGCAGCAAGAAATACAAATAAATAAATTTGGGACTGTGGCACACTTATCTGAAATTTTTCGATCAAATAAAACGTCAGATAGCTTGACATAGAGGCCATATAAAAATATTTGGAGAAGATCAATACCAAAAGAATCAGCACCGATAGATTCACTTGCCTTTTGGTTAGATGGGTTGCGGTGCTCGTCTTTTTGGTAGTATGGCCGCGAGACTCCTCAGAAAGAAAGCGTTTGTACCATCCACCTACCTTCAACAACGCGATCATTGCCATAAGTGCGCCGACGGCAAACCAGCGAATATTTTGCTGCCCATGCGGCATGATGATAATGGCAACGAGTAGTGGACCGATGGCAGACCCCGCGTTCCCACCGATTTGGAAAATGGATTGTGCCAATCCCCGTCGTCCTCCCGATGCCAAGTATGCTACCCTGGATGATTCCGGATGAAACACAGAAGAACCTATACCTACAAGCCCAGCGGCAAAAAGAATCCCCGTAAAGCTTCCCGCCGAAGCCAAAAGCAGTAGTCCTGACAGGGAGAAGGCCATTCCGACAGCCAATGAATACGGTTGCGGACGTTTGTCTGTATACAAGCCAACAAAAGGCTGTAGTAGCGAAGCGGTAACCTGAAACGTAAGCGTAATTAGCCCGATCTGTGTAAACGTCAAGGCATAGTTATCCTTCAGCAAGGGGTATACTGAAGGGATCACTGCCTGTACTAGGTCATTAAGCAGGTGGGCGAAACTGATGGTAAACAGAATCGGATATACCGTCGAATTGATGGATGGGACAGCTACTGCCCGTGCCATAGGCTGCGTAGGAGTATCACTCATTGGTTAGTGCCTTGACCGCCTTCTCTATGGATGATGTCAATTGCCGGATGGCATTCGCATAGGTACTGTCTAATTGTGACAGCTTACCGGTACTTTTTAGTTCAATCTCATATTGTATGGCCGGAAGCACCCAAGAAGCATACCCACTAAAAGGATCCGTGGAGGCGTATAATGATCTATACCAAGGGCCAAAGGGCATCCCCTCATTTAGAAGGAAGCTTTTTTCCCAATCCAACAGGGAGCGGTTGACTGTCCTAACTTGCTTACCGGACAGGCCGTTTGCCGCTGACTTTTCAAGGATCAAGCGGTTGAAATGGTCACTCTCAGATTCAAGTGTCTTTAAGGCCTCAGCTACCGCTTTGAAGCCTTTAAAACTACTTTCATAAGTTTTGATCTGTTTTTCGGCTGCTTCAAAATGGGACCGAAGGTCGGTTGCATAGCGTGTTACTTGGTAGGGAATAATTGTGGCGTTAGCCAGCCTGAGGGCCATGATTCCAACCCATTGCTCAACGATCCCTCCCATTTTAAAGGATGGATCTGCGAACTTTTCATAGAAATACAGGTCATCGTAGTTGGTATGGTATAGGGTGGGGCCACCGGCACCCCCACTGAGAGAAGGAATACCAAGGTGCATATAGAAGGCGATATGGTCTGAACCACCCCCAAGGTTACCCATTATAGGCTCTTTGTTTGTTCCTGCCCAGTTCTCAAATATGGTCTCCTCCGACTCCGGAAGCGTTACTTCCCTTCCGGCATCTGCCATCAGGTGTTTGAGCGTTGGGGAAGAGGAACCCCGAACTGTCTTGCCCGACACACCGGCGTCAAAGTTCATATAGGCAACGGCTTTGGCGGATAGTTCGTCCTTAAACTGTTCTACCCATTCGGTTGATCCGATGACACCATGTTCCTCGCCATCCCAATGCGCAATTAATATGGAGCGTTTGGGTTTATGACCCTGCTGAGCGAGTTTCCCGAGGGATTCGCTTAGCGAGAGGAGCATGGCAGTACCGCTATTGGGATCCGTAGCGCCAAAAGACCAGGCGTCGTAGTGGCAGCCCAAGATAATCCATTCATCAGGATACTCGGAGCCTACCAACGTACCTACTACATTGTTTATCCGTACAAAATCCCTTTTCTGCTCCACCATGACCCTAACCGTCAGTTTGTCACCTCCTTCTAACCGGTAAGTGTAGGGCAAGCCACCCTGCCAGCCGCTGGGCACGGGTTTGCCCTCCATGGCGGCAAAAATTTCTTTTGCCGATCCATAAGGGATGGACGTCACCGGGATCGTGGGTAATTGGGTTGCGGTCGGATCGAGGCGTGTTACCTTCTTGTCCCCATCTAATGGCAAGGCGGGTTCGAAGGGTGTGAGGGGATCGCCGGTAAAGTTTTCCGTCATCAATGACCCCCGCTGCACGGAGCTCTCACTATAATAGATTCCCTCTGGAAAAACCAAGCCTTTCGCATAGCCACTATCCCCCGGATCAGTATAAATTAATACGGCAGCCGCCCCGCGCTGCTCGGCAAACTTGGCTTTATACCCTCTGAAATTTCCGCCATATCTCGCCAAAACGATTTTGCCTTTAACTGAAACACCAAGGTCATCTAGTTTTTCGAAGTCTGCTTTTGTACCATAGTTTGCATACACGACTTCTGCGGTGACATCTCCGGAGCCGGAATACGCATTCCAGCCCTTCTTCAAGTCCGGATGGCTCGAATAGGGATTAACTTCCAGCACATCTTCCTGTTGATTCAGAGGGATTCGGCGGGGGGTAACTATTTCTACCACTGATTCTCCCGGGTCTTTGGGCAGGTAGACATCATAGGGGTGACTTTTGACTTCCCAGCCTGCGTCCTTCATTGACTTTTCTATGTAGGCTCTTACGCGCTCGTTCGCAGCACTTCCCACCACGTGGGGAACCGCGCTGAGCGTCTGCAAATGGGTTTTGAACCTGGAAAAATCCGTTCCGTCTAAAAATTGCTGTTCCAATGTCTGCTGGCTGGCGAGTTCGTTCTGAACAAAGCCAAACAATGTTTCCTGAGCATTGGTCACAAAACAAACAAGAATCGAAAGAAAAAAGGAAAGTGCGATTTTCATAAAGAAGTCAGTTATTGTATAAGTCTATCCACAGGCCACAAGTTGGCCGTTTGTTTGTTTCGGATTCGTTTCGTGCGTAGATACCTGCCAAGTTCATAGGCATCGTAATTTTCGTCTTCAGGGTCGAAGCTGCTGATTCGCACCCGTCCCCTAGAATGGATAAAGGAATTATTTCCGATCCACATGCCTACATGTACCACCCGCTCGGATTTTCCCTCCTGTGCCGGAACGCCAAAAAATAGCAGATCCCCCACTTCCAGGTTGTCCCAGTTCTGGTCAACATCGACTTCATCCCCTTCGTTTACCTGTTGTGATGCATCTCGGGGAATGATCATGCCGTTAAGAAAATAAATGGTTTTGGTAAATCCGCTGCAATCCACCCCTTTAGGAGACGTTCCCCCCCATAAGTAGGGCACGCCCATCATGTTTTTTGCCGTTTGAACGAGGTTGTCGTCTGAGAGCTCCCGGCTTGCCAGCCAATCCTCGTAGGGGAGGACTTCATTTTTTGTCACGTACCCGCTACGTCCATCAGGTAACAAAATACCGTAATGGAAATCGGTCTCCGTCAGTTTGGCCATTATGTTTCCCGCTGTTAAGTCACTCACCATTTGGGTGCCTTCGGGAGAGGTATATATGGCCCCGATCATTTCGATGCTTACCAGCTTCTCGGAAGCATTCCAGGCGTTCATCGCATCCTCGTCCTTCAACGCGATTCCGGCGGTATCTACCCAAGAAATATAGCCCTCCGGCGTCTGCACCAAATACCAGCTGCCTTCTTTCTTCAATACCTTAAGCGGCGTACCCATTAGCGCCTGCGTTGCCAGTTCCGCGGAATGTTTAGGTTCTGACCGGATATTTGCAACTGAAAGCGTGACGATTGCATTCGTCACGCCCTCCAAATCGGCATGGGGTAGTAGGGTAATGCTGTCTTGGAAAGCTATACCCTGCTGTTCTAGTACCCGCTGTAACTCCAAGTATGCCTCCTGCAGGTTGGTCTCACCACGTAACACACCCGCATCCCATTGAATATCCCACCGTGCTATCCGCTTGTCCGGCGCATGCTCTTTTTTCAAATCCTCAATTACAGAAAGAACTGTGGAGCTGTCAAAATCACGCTGACAGGCAACGATGAGGATTACCATCCCCACACAAAGGATATGTGTTAGCTTTTTCATAATAAATCAATTACATGGAACCTGTGCTGTAGGCAGTATTGGGCTTATCGGGAGCGGGGTAGGGGGCTCCGAACAAATATACATTGCTTTTGATCAAAGGCAATGGTTTTTGCGCGGCATTCTAACTCCTACGCAACTAAAGGAAGCTACATGAAGTAGAAATTCGCATGAAAGCGTATAATGCAACATTCTATAAAAATCTAAATCGAAAAGAATTACCCAAATGATAAAAAAGTAGTATTTTTCCATTTCGGACCCATGTGGAGGCAGTTGCTTTACGTGTTTGCTGCTCGTTAGGTTAATTAAAAAGAGACTGTTCTTGAAGTAGGCATTGAAAAATGGCTTTCGGCATATCAGCAGCCAAAATCCAACTTCCGAAAATATTATAAAAAATTATTTATATTTGCAGGAAATTTTAAACGAACAAATGGGTAAAGGATCACTCTTTAAGGAGTTATTTGTAAATATTAAAACTACGGGAGCCATTACTTTTAGCTCTAGGTCACTAGTTAATAAAATGTTGTCATTTGCCGATTTCAAGGGAGCAAAGGTATTGGTAGAGTTAGGAGGGGGTGACGGCAGTATTACGAGAGGGATCGTTGAGCGCATGGATGAAGGCGCCGAATTACTTGTTTTTGAAATCAGCCGGGCATTTTGTGATAGCCTAGAAAGAGAGTTTCCTCAGGCCAACGTGAGAATAATCTGCGATTCGGCGGAGCATTTGGATACATATTTAAAGGGTAGACCTGCTGATATCATTCTTTCGTCGCTACCCTTAAGCTTAATTCCCAAGGAAGCGAGGAACGAAATTTACCGGAAGAGCAGCCAATGCCTCCACCCAAAAGGGTTGCTGATACAAATCTGTTATTCGTATTTGTTGAAGTTTCAATATGCTCCTTTTTTTAAAAACATAAAGACTACCTTTACCTTGAAGAATTTTCCTCCGACGCTGATAATGATTTGCCGTCCGTGATGTAGTTTTTCTGAGGAATTCGGACCCATTTTTGCTATCTTGGCTCTATGGATAACGAATTTGTAAAAGGACGGGGGGCTACTATCAGCCCAAAGAATGTTTTTTCTGCTACAGAAAGGGCAATCGCTTTTATCGAAGGTGTTGATGAGCCTTCTCTCGTTTCCCGGCCTGATACTACGTATTTGCCGATTGAGGTGAAGCAGCCCATCAGCAAGAATGACAGTCCCGATCTCCCACTTAATTATTCTGTGAATCCGTATCAGGGATGTGAACATGGATGTGTCTATTGCTACGCCAGAAACAGCCATCAGTATTGGGGCTATGATGCGGGATTGGGTTTTGAGACGCAGGTCCTGGTAAAAAAGGATATTGTGCGCCAACTGCGGGCGGCCTTTGACAAAAAGGGCTACCTGCCCCAAGCCTTGATGCTATCGGGCAATACGGACTGCTATCAACCTGCTGAGCGGACCTACAAACTGACTCGGGGGATTTTGGAACTGTGCCTTGCCTACAGGCACCCTGTATCACTCATCACAAAGAATTCACTCGTCGGAAGGGATAAGGATGTTTTAGTACAACTTGCGGAGAAAAGCCTTGTTCATGTCTACTTTTCAATCAATCATTTGGACAACTCGTTAAAAACCATCCTCGAGCCCCGAACGGCAACTGCTGAAAAAAAATTGCAGGTGATGAGCGACTTTTCAGCGGCTGGGATCCCTTGTGGCGTGATGATTGCTCCAATTATTCCTGGTATTAATTCCGATGCCATTTCCCCGATCATGCAGCTTGCTGGAGAAGCCGGTGCACGTAAAGCTGGCTATACACTAGTCCGGTTGAACGGGCAGGTGAAGGAAATTTTCCAAAATTGGCTTCAGACCCACTTTCCTGATAGGGAGCACAAGATAATGCATCAAATTGCAGCTTGCCATGGTGGTCGCGAAAATGACACGGAATGGGGTAGGCGTATCAAAGGTTCCGGGCCCATTGCCGAAATCATCAGACAGGTATTTAAGGCATCGGAAAAAAAGTACTTAGATGGAAGAACGATGCCGGAGTATGACTTTTCCCAATTTAGGTCTAAAAGCCAGTTAAACTTATTTTAAAGAAATGGTTAATCCCCTCGAGCAAGCCATATTTGAGATGATCCGACAGCGGAAAGCGACGTCTTTTTGTCCCTCTGAGGTGGTACGTTGGATTTACCCACAAGACTGGCGACATTTTATGCCTGATGTACAAGAAACCATGATGGATTTGTATAGGGAAGACAAAATTTTGGTTACCCAGCAAGGAATTGCGGTAGACCCAAACTTTTTACCCAAAGGACCTGTTAGGATTACATCTAAAACAGAAGAAACCAATGGATCTACCAAGGACGAATACGAGCATACCTGAAGGAAAAGAAGTCGCAACGTTAGGCGGGGGTTGCTTCTGGTGTACAGAGGCGGTTTTTCAGAAATTAAAGGGGGTGGACCAAGTACAGTCCGGGTTTTCAGGAGGACATATCGCCGCTCCAACATACAAAGATGTAGTTACAGGTACTACCGGCCATGCGGAAGTAGTCCAGATTACATTTGATCCTGAAATCATCTCGTTCGGAGAACTATTGCAGGTCTTTTTCGAAACACACGACCCCACGACATTAAACAGGCAGGGAGCGGATGTGGGACCTCAATACCGGTCAGCGGTATTTTATCATACTGATGATCAGCGGCTCACTGCGTTGAAAGCCGTGGAGGCGTTGGAAGAAAACAAGGTGTATGAGCAACCTATTGTCACAGAGATTACGGCTTTCAGTAACTTCTATGAGGCTGAAGATTATCACACCAACTATTTTGAACTTAACGGAAGTCAGCCCTATTGTACCTTTGTAATCAAGCCCAAAGTCGACAAGTTTAAAAAGCGCTACCAAGAACGTTTAAAATAGCGTGGTATTGTGATGCGTATCCCCGGAGAAAGCTTTCATTAGGTTGCCTTCTAAGGTAAAGGATGGAAGATGTACTCCACCGTTTGTTTATCTGTTAGTGCCTAGATAGTGCGTTCTTTCTAGAACCATAACAATATGGTTGCGAGTAGCTTGGTTGTTTTTTTAGACGGGCTTTAATAGAACAGCATTTGCTGGGGTAGGAAGATGTACGGTTCAAGGATAGCAGCGAAACATCCAAGACGCTTTTCTGAGATGGCAAATTTTAACGACTAATCCAGAAGCAACAGCGAGGCTCACGCGTACGATATAGGTGTTAGATTTGCTTGGTGTTCAGTCGGAGTTTGTGCGTTTATGCACTCGTTAGGATTGCGAGGTAAACCCTGTCAGGGCTTTCCCCAAGTTTAATTTTAAGCAAGTGGCTACCATACCGCTGATTAGGTTGGTTGTGCTACTGATTTTTCAGTACTTTTGTATCATTTATTCGGAGATCTATGAAAAGGACCAAAGCCCAACAGTCGCGAGCTGCGATAGAACGCCTATACATTACCATGCGGCATTTGTTTACCAGGGGTGCTTACAAGCCTACTGGAATTTCTGGTGAATCCCTTATTGAATCGTTGTTGATATTAAGCCCAGAAATATATGGGTATGTCGCGGATAACGAAAAGATTGAGCTTGATGGACTGTTGTATATCATGGAACGCTTACCCAGAGGAATAGAAGAGTGCCGCTATATCCGGCTTATAAGCAGAGAAGGATATGAGAATTCGGGGTTTTCACCGATTATTCCAGCCAAGCGAAAACGCAACTGTTATCGGGTAGATGAAGATCAAATGTATGTTGAAATGACGCGCGGGAAAAGTGACATATATGACATTTTGACCCACTTAACCTTTTTATTTATCGAATCCAAAAAGATCGCCAACAACAGTATGGATCCAAAGTCGGGTACCAATCTTAATTGGGATATGTTGGAACAGATTGTTGGGAAAGAAGAACGCGATGAAGATTTCAATAAGGAAGCTGCCTGTTCTTATTTAAGCCATATCACCGGGAGAACCTATGAAGAAACGCACAGGGCGGTGGAAAAATTCGAATCTTCTACCCATACCAATAGCTTGTTTTCCATTGTATATCACCTTGGACGCTTGTCGATTTTGGAGATGCGAGAGGACAAAGACAGGCAGATTTCCTTCTCGGCCACGCTTCGGGAGCGGGTGGGACACCATGTGTATGGAGAATTATGGGCAAATCGCATAAAGTCAGTGCTTCAAGAGGAAGACCTCTTAGAGCGTCCTATTCACGTCATCAGCGCAAACTTACACAGCGTCATGAATACGATCTACGGGCATCAGGCGCTTGATCTAAATACCTTTGAGGAAATTGAGAAGGAGGTAATGGAGATAAGCCTGCAATCCAAGAGCAACAAATCGCGTGAAATAGAGGCTTATGCGCATCAGTATGGACTGATTCACCTTCCCGATACCTCAGGAACCAATATTAGTGTCCAGCTCATTGACACGGGCAAGATGATCCACAAATCCCTGATCCCAGGTGTAGAAATCCCAAAGGATCAAAAGAAAAAGCCTGTACTTTTGGTGATGGATTATGCGTTTGGCGAGCAGGCCTACGAGTGCTTTGACGAATTGCTTAAGCCCTTTGAGGTAGGTGGAAAAAAAATTCCCCTGGATGTTATTTCTGCTTCCATAATGGGTAAGGCGGGGATTCTTAAAGGGAATAAGGGCGACGTAATGATTCCTAGCAGTCATGTTTTCGAGGGTACTGCGGATAACTATCCTTTCAAAAATGAATTAAAGAAAGAGGACTTTGAAGGCTTCGACTTGGGTATTTTTGAAGGTCCAATGATTACCGTATTGGGGACTTCCCTACAGAACCGGGACGTACTGCAGTATTTTATGGAGTCTTCCTGGAAGGCCATTGGTCTCGAAATGGAAGGGGCGCACTACCAAAAAGCGATTCAGTCTGCCAGTAAAATACGCAACAGCATAAGGAAATCCGTTAAAGTGCTATATGCCTACTACGCTTCTGATAACCCCCTAGAGACTGGAGGAACACTCGCTTCGGGAGCGTTGGGACTGGACGGGGTACGGCCCACGTACCTAATCACCTATAAAATCCTGGAAAAAATAGGTGTGTTCAGCTGATGCTTTTTTACCAAATATGTTTTCTTGACACTGTAAAATAGTCCATCCCTGCCACTATGGGGGTTGCTATGGCGACAGGATATTTACCTTCTTGGATAGAGTCATTCCCAGGACAGAAGTGATTGGGATTTGAGATAGCTAGACGTGCCAAGCTCTTTCAGCTCCTTACGCTTATGGACGGTATTCTCTAGTGGAAAATGAAAGGCAACTTAAAAACAGGCATGCATGCTATTTCAACACGTGGAAAGCCAGCACCTTTTGCACCTCATAGACGTTAATTGACTTATTGAATTGTTTTTTTACACTAGGTTGATCCTCTCCCGAAATCCAGATTTTTAGTTCCGCATCCAAATCAAATGTTCCAGCTGTCTCAATGCTAAACCGGGTAATACTTTTGTAGGTTACTGTTTTGTATTCGATCTTGCTTCCCGTGAGTCCCTGAACATCCACTAAGATAAGCCTTTTGTTGGTAAAGATAAAGGTATCTCTAATCAGCTTAAATCCTAGTTCAATCGCTTCTCCTTCTGTAAGCAGCTGTCCGTATTTTTTTAGAAGATCTTCCTGGCTAACCGCGCCGGCGTTTCCCAAGAGTGATGAAAACAATCCCATAAATTTTCTGAATTACCTGTAAATTGTGTGTTTCAGTACAAAGATACCCTACGCAGCACCTACATGCAACTTGTTTGTTTTCTTTAACTCCTGCATACACGCTGAATTGCTGTGGCATCGATGCCCACCAAAAAATTCCTATGTATTCGCCGTAAACACTTTTACCTAGCCATAGTTCCAGCTTTCCTTCTACTTCCTACTAAGCTTTCGCAATCATTTTCTGCATCCATACGCTTAGACGACGTCTCATTCAAACTGTATTATTTTGGATTTCTACGCTTACTCGGGAGTAAGTTAAAAAATGGAATCTTTGCCTGATGAATTTTGGCTTCAATTTTTTTATTATAGTTTAAGTTTGCTGAACTTGGCATATTATTTGGCTTAAATTTCGTAGTTTGCTAAGTGTATTTGGTTGTTTGAG
>WGNT01000026.1 GCA_016124425.1 Cytophagales bacterium | reverse complement strand
TTCTTTTCTAGGACCATAGAACCATACCCCAAGTCCAACCCTGCAAAAAGAGAAACCCTGTTCTCTGGCCGCAGGGTTCCTCTCCATCCCACCCCAAAGGGCATTATCATGGCCCCAGGATACCTGTCGAATCCTACTAGGATGCCGAAATCATGCATGTTGTTGATCCGGACGCCGTGTAAACTTTGGATGCTGAAATTTGCCCGATCCGCACCATCTGCCTGCCCTATTAGTATTCCCGTCTCCCAGTGAGAAACATAGGGTAGGTGTTGGGCGAATGTACCGGAAAAGGATAGTAGTACACAGCAAAATGCCAAAGTGAGTCGCTTCTTCATAGCTGCATAGTTAGTTTATTCCCACTGATATGCAGCTTAGTCTTTGTAGCTTGTCTTTCTGTGTGTAGTTGAATTGGCATACACCATCCGGTCCAATCACGATAAGGGATTTTGGTCCGGGTATGATATCAACTGATTTCAAAGCCTCGAGATGTTCCAAAGGCAAGATATTCATGACGTCCGATACGTCGTAACTTTTTAGTCCGAAACGGCCTTCAGCCAGATAAAGGTGTTCACCTGATAAGCCGAGCCCATGCGGGTTGGACATGGGGTAGGCCTTTAGTAGCTTTGGTTTATAAGGGTCTTCAATGTCCAAGATGTGGAGTTCATCTACACCCATACGGCATGCAACCCCCGATCTCAAGGTAACGAAGGCATACTTTTCGTTGACCACGACTGGGTCACAGGCAGTAACATGTTCGTAATGGGACATCATCTTTGGAGAGGCAGGAACACTGGCGTCGTAGATAAACATTCCCGTCATGGACCCAATGAACAGTTTATTATCAAAAGGAAAGATGGTTTCAATTCCCCATCCAAGGGGCACTTCTTTTAGGAATGTTGGATCCGCTGCCGTGCTTACGTCAAATACCCGTAGTTGATGGTGGTCTACCGCATATAGATGTTCGTTTTGCAGGGTAAACCTTGCCATGGAACCGCCTTGCCCATAACTTTGCCCTCCCGAACTGCCTTTTGCATTGGCAAATTGGGTGACGGCTCCGTCAAACATGAAATCGATCCGGATTGCTGGCCTTCCCCAATGCCCCATCATCATGTCGGGATCGACCGATGTGATCAAGGTGTCTTTATATGTAACGATTGTCCCAGTCTGTTCATTGGTATATAGATTCGGAAATACATCGGTCTCGCGCTTCACTAGCTTTATGTCTCTAGGGTTGGAAATGTCAAAAGCCAACAGGTCCACATAATTGTCGGCATAGAGGATATTGCTGTTGATCGCTAGGTCTACCGTGCCGGGAATATTGATAAAATTGATGTTTCTCGGAGCGGCGGGATTGGAGTTGTCTAAGATGTGTATGCCCTTATCAGGCTCGCTGATAAACAGGTAATCATCATAGATGTAGATTTTCCCCGGACTCTCCAGCTGCCTGCCCGGCTCTATGATAATGTCCGCTTGCCTAAAGGTATTTACCTGGAGCATTACCGGTACCTGTGTTCGGTAGGAATACGTGGTGACGACCTCGTCTTCGCAGGCCGAAAAGATAAAAATCATTGGAAGCAGGGCCCAAATGCCCATTTTACTTGCGAGGGAGGATTGTAGCAATCGTTTCATGGCAGTGTAAAGTGAAATTTGAAATAGAAAATGTGGCCAATTGGCCGTTTTTATTCGCTTATACTCCGTAGACGAAGCTTCAGCCGAAAGTGCTACATATAAAATAAAAATTTCCTGTTTTTTTTAGGAAAGTACTGTTTATAAACTTGGGAACATAAAAACGACATGTCAACCATTGATTTTCTTGGTGAAGTTCCGCTCAAAATTTTCGAGGAGGTAGAAGTATTTTTTTACAATTCCCTCCGACAAGGAACCCAGATAATCTCCCGGATAAAGGGGCGTATATTTGATTCGGCAGATGATAATGTCCAGCCAACCCTCACCGTCATCAATCAAATCCTCATTAAAAGCTTCAACCGTAATATCCCGCGATCCTGAAAAGGGTGCTCTTCCCTGCTCTTTGAAATAAGCATGTATAGTTTCTAAAGCGAGATCATGGGTCTCTTCAAACCTTTTGACAATTTCGGGACGTAATTGCTCTAGGGTATCCTTTGCTTTAGCGGTTTGAATAAGCTCCCTTAGCGTTTCAAGTGCTGACTGATAACTTTCAAAGCGCTTTTCGCTAGTCATAACTTGCTTCTTCATGATTTCCCGAGTTAAATGATTTAAAAAGGCAGGTTTAAATACGAGTTTCACTCCGTTGCCTTCTGATGCTTCGCCCTTTAAATATAGGCTTTTTTCCACTTCAATGAAATTATAAAAAAAAGAAGGCTATTTTATTCTTTCCGGATTTTCCGCTAAAAATGATTTCCATCCTGCGTTTTTACCACTACTCTGAATTCTCCCTGAGTGAAAATGATGGCAGACAGCAACCGCCAGCGCGTCGGTAGCATCCAGAAGTTTAGGCGTTTCAGTTAGTGCTAGAAGGGATTTAAGCATTTCAGCAACCTGTTCTTTGGAGGCATTGCCGTTTCCGGTGACAGATTGTTTTACTTTTTTAGGCGAATATTCTATAAACGAGATTTCCCTGGATAGCGCTGCAGCCATCGCTACGCCCTGAGCTCTGCCTAGCTTGAGCATCGACTGGATGTTTTCCCCATAAAACGGAGCTTCTAGGGCTACCGAATCAGGGTGGTATTCATCGATAATCTGAGTTACCCGTTCAAATATTTTTTTGAGTTTTACTGCGTGATCTGGATATTTCTTAAGATGGATAACGCCATATTGAATGATTTTCATGTTGTTTCCGGTAACTTGGATCAACCCGTAGCCCATCACATTCGTCCCGGGATCTATTCCTAAGATTATTTTTTCTTTTGTATTTATTTTCGCTTCTTTACCCATCTCTGCAATTTAACGGATTTCTTACGATGGATCTGCCCAACCTAGAATTTTTATTCAGCCTAAATGTGGTGGAGGTTGTTTTCCTAGCTTGGTTGATCACCTATATTGGAATACTTTCGGGACTTTTTTATCATTATAGACGCCTTGATCCGCAACCGGAGGATCCGAATCGGACCGATGATGTGACATTAATAATCCCCTTCAGAAACGAGGAGAAAAACATGATCCGACTGGCGCAACAGCTGACCGATCGGCTACCGCAAGCGTGGAAGGTTATCTGGGTGGATGACCACAGCGACGACGCGTCTGTCCGCCTGATACGGGAATGGTTAGACATCTGGGAACGGCTACCATGGAACGTTTTGTCAGCTGATGGTGAAGGTAAGAAATGCGCACTTCGCACAGGAATAGAAGCCGCTTCATCGGAGATTGTTGTGACGACAGACGCAGATGTCAGTTTATCTGAATATGGTTTTTGCGGGCTGATAGATCCGTTTTTGGATAAGCAAATCCAGTTGGTGGCAGGTCCTGTCATGAGCCAGGAAGGCAAGGGCTTTTTTGCCAAGTTCCAACAAATAGAATGGGCCAGCATCTTGTTGGTTACTGGGGCATTTTTTCGCTTGGGTAGACCATTGATGTGTAGTGGCGCCAATTTGGCTTTCAGAAGGCAGGCTTTTTTTGAAGTCGGAGGGTATGAAGGGAATGAACATATACTTTCGGGTGATGATGAGTTTTTATTAAAAAAAATGGCCGATCGCTTTGGCCCTGAGGCGTTGGCTTACAATTTTAGTATGGAGAGCCTCATCTACATACCTGCTGAGCGCAGCGTTAGCGCGTTTCTGCAGCAGCGTATCCGATGGGCAAGTAAATGGCAGTCGCATGGCTCTCGGTTACATGCGTTGTCCGCTGTACTTGCATCCTGTTTCGCCAGCTTCCCCTATCTCAGCCTATTCCTTCTAGTCTTCGGAAGTGTATCAGGCTGGTTAGTAGGCCTGATTTTTATTGGTCGATTTTTGGGTGATGGAGTGGTCCTTACTAAGGTACTTGGCGGGCTCGGCAGGCGTGCAACTTGGTCGCTGGTAGCATTGGTTGATTTGGTACATCCAGCCTATGTATTGGCAGTTACCTATGGGGTTTTCCGGGGAGGATATACGTGGAAGGGTCGAAAGAATAACATATTTCATTAAATTTGCGACTTAACCCATTTGCCATGTCGGATGATGAATATGAATTGTTAGATGAACTTTACTTTTTGCAGTCATTTGCCTATTTAAAGGGCGTATTGAATTGGGAAGAGGAAAAGCTTTTGGCTAACTTGCAGCGACTGTATGAAAAGGGGTGGATCAAATGCTATTCATCTCCGGATGAAGAAATCTTCGCAAGCGCGTCTATTCAAGAAAGCGGAACGGAGTATTTTTATTTAGCGACCAAGAAGGGGCTCCTAAGTCATACCACGCTATAGCCAATTAAACCTAATTAAGCCATTGAAAACCGAAACTGTCAAATATCAGCGAAAAGAGCTTGAATTGAAAGCGTTGTTGGAGATAACCACGGCGATAAATGAGAACAAAACAGAATCGGTTCTATTGAATATCTTCAAGTTCACCTGTCTCGTCCACTTGAACATTAAGTCCATGGTACTGTACCTGGCTACTGCGGGGAAGTTTGATAGACGAATTTCCCACAATGTAAAAGGCAATATTCCCCAGGTAATACCACATGATTCCGTGGAAGAAAACAGAGAACTGGGAAAACTCAGCCTTACCCTTTCGGAAGAATACTCGTTTTCTGAGATTGACATATATGTACCTGTTTACCACAAAGATAAGATGTTGGCCATTTTGTTGCTAAAGCGAAAGAATGATGCTTCTGAGTTGGACTTGAATTTTACGCAAGCGCTTACAAATATCCTTGTGGTTGCTTTGGAGAACAAGCGTTTCGCACGCAGACAGCTCGAGGAGGAACGATTGCGACGGGAGGTGGAGATTGCGAGTAACGTGCAACGCATGTTATTTCCAAGCAAGCTTCCCCAGACGGAGAAGCTTGCTGCGATGGTCACCTACATACCACATAGCACTGTAGGAGGGGATTATTATGATCTGATACAGAAAAATCCGGAGGAAGTGTTTTTCTGCATTGCGGATGTTTCAGGAAAGGGAATGCCAGCAGCCTTGTTGATGTCAAATTTTCAAGCTGCCTTGAGAACCCTATTAAGAAGCTCATCCGACCTTAAAATGATCGTGGAGCAGCTTAACTTTACAACGTTCGACAATACCCAAGGAGAACGTTTTATAACGTTTTTTCTGGGGTATTATAATTATACAACACAGGAGCTCCGGTATGTCAATGCAGGTCATAATCCCCCGGTTCTATGCAGGGAAGAGGAGGCTAGCGATCCGGAGTTGCTAGAGGCTGGGACCACCATTTTGGGAGCTTTTGAAACACTCCCGTTTTTGGAAACCGGCCAACGAGATCATTTATCGGGATTCACGCTACACCTCTACACGGATGGACTTACGGAGACGATGAATCCGAATGATGAGGAATATGGTGATTTGAAGTTTATTGATTTCATTAGGGCAAACAGATGTGATAATCCAACCGTATTTCACGATCGGTTTTTTCAAGACCTTGATGCATATGCTCTTGGCCAATCCAAGAGAGATGACATCACTTTGCTTAGTATTAAATTTAACTAATTTTATGTTTTTTTACCGCGTGCCTGCAGTTGTTCAATGGATGTATCCAGGGCGTGTTTGGCATCTCGACAGGAAATCTTCGAAGGTCTATCTTACCTTTGATGATGGGCCTGTAGACGGTGTCACGGATTTCATATTGGACCAGCTTTCCGAAAGAAATATGAAGGGAACGTTTTTTATGGTTGGGGAAAATATAGTTCGAAACCCCTCTTTGGCAAGGCGGGTCCTTAACGAGGGACACCGGATCGGAAACCATACTTTTAATCACTTGAATGGCCGCCGGACTACTGCCAAAGAGTACCTGCGCAATGTTACTCGTTGCACGCTTGCGCTTGAGGACCAGTTAGGAATCAGCACTGATTTGTTTCGCCCCCCCTATGGGAGGATAACCCCGCAACAGGGCCGTAGCCTAACGCCACAATACAAGGTAATCATGTGGGAAGTTTTGGCAGGAGACTTCATAGCCGGGATAGATGAAGTAAGGTCTCTACGGAAAATAACTGAAAGCACCCAAAATGGATCAATACTGCTCTTTCATGATCAGCTGAAAACCGCCGGATTCATCAAACGGGTGCTGCCTAGCTATTTGGATTTCTTGGTCGAAAGCGGCTTCCAAACAGGCATAGTATGATCCTGATCGTAAGTGGTATAATCGTAGTTTTGCTTATTATACAGGATACGCTGATAGTCGGAGCTTTACATGGACTAAGGCATAGTCGAACGACGGTAGACAGCACAAAGGAATTTCCGCATGTCAGTGTCTTTGTTCCCTGTCGAAACGAAGAAATTCACTTACCGGAATGCCTGCGTTCTCTTGAAGCGTTGGATTACCCTGATGACAAAATAAGCTTTTATCTGGGGGATGATAATAGTGTTGATGAAACGTGGACGATCATGTCCGCATGGGCTGTAAAAAGGGAAAATAGGCACACGTTCCGGTTTCAGTCCCCCCATAAGGCGAACATGAATGGGAAAGCGGTTGCTTTACACCGCATGGTAGAACAATCTTCCGCAGACTTTTACCTGTTTACTGACGCGGACTGTCAGGTTCCTGCCACTTGGGCAAAAGAAATGATAGCATCCTACGAGGCGGCGTATGGGATGGTTACCGGGATTACGAAAGTAGAAGCCGACGATTGGTTTGGTAAAATGCAGGCATGTGATTGGTGGCTTAGCTTAGCAATGATCAAAGTCATGACCGACCGCGGAATAAACCTTACTGCTATGGGAAATAATCTACTAGTAGAAAAGTCTGCCTACCATCAGGTGGGTGGGTTTGCGGCGGTAGCTGATTCAGTAACTGAAGACTTAGCATTATCTAGAAAGGTAGCGGCAGCAGGATTTCATCCCGCAAGCCAAGTAAACGCCAGGTTGTTAGTTACTACAAAAGCAGAACACTCATATGCTGCGCTTCTGCGGCAGCGAAAACGATGGGCTAGGGGAGCCTTGACACTTCCGTTCCTGTGGAAATTACTTTTGTTTTTACAAGTAGCGTTTTACCCCGCAATTCTTTGCGTAATGGTTTATAATCCTTGGATAGGAACTGCAACCTGGACCTTGAAAATCTTAATACAGTCCCAAATAATTTCCATTTTTTCACGGCTGACGGAAACTAAAATACGCCGTTTTCTATTGTTTTCCTTTGAATGTTATCATGCAGTAGTGGGATGTTCAACTGTGCTTTATTACTTTTGGCCTTCCGCTATCCGCTGGAAAGGCAGGGAATACCGTTGATAGAAGTACATCGTAGACCTACTACCTATTAGAATTTGACTAAAAAAGATGAGATTTATAGACACGCATGCACATATTTACTCCCCTAAATTCGAAGGAGAAAGTAAAAAAATCGTCCGAGATGCCTTGGAAGAAGGCGTGGAAAAAATATACATGCCCAATATAAATACAGCTTCTATACCCGGCATGCTGGATCTGGAGCAGATGTATCCGGGTGTGTGTTTTCCGATGATGGGGTTGCATCCCTGTGATGTGACTCCTGATTTTATGAAGGACCTGTATGACATGGAGCAATGGATTGGGCGCAGGCAATTTTACGGGATAGGGGAGTCTGGGATTGATTTATATTGGGACAAAACCTATTTAAATGAACAAAAGGAGTCGCTGATAGTACATGCCCAATGGGCGAAAGAAAAAGGCTGGCCACTTATCTTGCATTGCAGGGAATCGATGGAGGAGACACTCGAGGTTATTGAATCTGTCTCTGACGCGAGCTTGTTCGGTATCTTCCATTGTTTTTCGGGTACGCTTGAACAGGCTTTGAGAGCGATTGAGTTAGGATTTTATTTGGGGATAGGAGGTACGGTAACCTACAAAAACAGCGGTCTAAGGGAGCTGCTGCCGCGAGTGGGTCTAACACGCCTGGTTTTGGAGACAGATAGTCCTTATTTATCGCCAGTGCCTTATCGTGGAAAGCGGAACACGCCATCCAATATCCCGATTATTGCAAGGGAGGTAGCAGCACTCTTAACTACCGAATTAGCCCTAGTCGCCGAGGTTACTACCAAAAACGCTACCTTGATTTTTAATCCCCAAAAAGATGAATTATAAAATCGTTCGGTTAAATACGGCTGCAAAAAAGGAAATTGAACATTCCGTACTTATTATATATACCGGCGGAACCTTGGGAATGGCATACGACCCCAGTGGGGCGTTAGTTCCTTTTAATTTTGGACAGATTCTGGAAAAAGTCCCTAATCTGACAAATATGAATATCAGCATTACTGTCATCTCCTTTCCGGAACCGATAGACTCGTCGAATATCAACTTGCAACACTGGGTGGATATGGCCTATATTATTTATGAAAATTACGATACCTATGACGGGTTCGTGGTACTTCATGGGACGGATACGATGGCCTATTCTGCGTCTATGCTGAGCTTTATGCTGCAGGGGCTGAATAAGCCGGTGATTTTTACGGGGGCACAGCTACCTATCAGCGAAATGCGTTCGGATGCAAGAGAGAATCTGATGACTTCGTTGGAAATTGCCATATCAAAAACTAATGGAAGGCCTATTGTACCTGAAGTATGTATTTTTTTCAACCACATGCTGCTGCGTGGTAACAGGTCAAAAAAGGTACAAAGTGTGCATTTTGATGCCTTCGAGTCCGAAAACTACCCGCCTCTTGCTGAATCAGGTATTATCATTGACTACAATTATCCGGCAATCAGACCATTTGAACCAGGAAAGCAACTGAAATATTTAAACCGATTGAATAATCAAGTCGTTGTTTTAAAGCTCTTTCCCGGCATTACGAAGCGCGTAATTGAAAGTTGTGTCAAAATAAAGGGGTTGAAAGGGATGGTATTGGAAACCTACGGATCCGGAAACAGTCCTAGTGAAACATGGTTTTTAAAATTGATGGAAAAGGCCGTTGCCAGTGGGCTCATTATTTTTAACGTTTCGCAATGTAATGGCGGGAGGGTGATTCAGGGAAGGTACCAGACAAGCCGCGATCTCAAAAGAATAGGTGTGTTGAGCGGTGGGGACATAACGACAGAAGCCGCTATTACAAAACTTATGTTTCTTTTGGCTAACGAAACGCTCGAATCAGAGATTAAACGAAAATTAGTCATACCCCTGGCAGGGGAGATGTCAAATTTGAATAATTAATTTTATAATTATAAGTAGGTTGATTATCAACCCTATATTTTCTGAATAGTGTTTAAGCGGCCTTTCGGCAGTTCAATTTGTAGAATAAAGCATGCATTTACTTGCACGGGCTGATTATTATAATTTTATTTGTCACGCGATTTATCAGCTTTGCACCATACAGAGAGGTGTCCGAGTGGTTGAAGGAGCACGCCTGGAAAGTGTGTATACGGGAAACCGTATCGAGGGTTCGAATCCCTTCCTCTCTGCTTTAAAGTTCTTTATTAGGCTTATTGTATTAAGGGATATTACCGTATTAAAACAACGCACAATATTCCCGCCCAGATTCATTCAAATCCTCTTATCTTATGTATACTACCGGTTTATGTAAAATTATGTTATTTCGAGATGGAATAAAATGGGGCTAAGGTTGAAATATTTATTGCAAATTATCTATCCATCCCTTGCAATTTGAACTGAAAAAATTATAACTTTAAAATCTTAATACAAAAATTTGAAAAACCGTTCAACCTTTAAAATTCTATTAAAAACTACATTATGAAAAAGTTAATCGCTTTATTCATGCTTGCGGGAATTTTGTTATCTCCGGTAATTACTCAAGCACAAGATGAATCAGCAGAAGAAGCCACTGCACAAGACACAACTCCTACTCCTGCACCCGTTTCTACTCCTGAACCGGTAATGGTAGATGATGAGATTATCGATGAAGAGGCCACTTTCCATCAAGTTATCAAAGATAAGTTCATTGAAGGAGATCCTACTTATATGACTCCAGTGTTACTTTGCTTGATTCTCGGTCTTGCGGTTGCTTTGGAAAGGATCATCACCTTGAACTTATCTACTACCAACACCAAAAAGTTGTTGGCGAAAGTGGAAGAAGCACTTGAACAAGGTGGAATTGAGGCTGCCAAGGATGTAACCAAAAGTACTAAAGGTCCAGTTGCTTCCATTTTTACCCAAGGGTTAATGCGGTATTCAGAAGGTATTGACATGGTTGAGAAATCAATCATCGCATATGGTTCCGTAGAAATGGGCAGGTTGGAAAAAGGACTTGTTTGGATTTCGTTGTTTATCTCATTGGCGCCAATGCTGGGTTTCATGGGTACGGTAATCGGTATGATTGGTGCCTTCGACTCCATCGAAGCAGCAGGTGATATTTCTCCGTCACTCGTTGCGGGTGGTATTAAAATCGCCTTGTTGACTACTGTTGCCGGTTTGATTGTTGCGATCATCCTACAGTTGTTCTACAACTACTGCGTGGCGAAAATCGATTCTTTGGTGAACGATATGGAAGATGCCTCCATTACTTTGGTAGATATCTTGGTACGTCATAAACTGACCAGATAATTAACGTTATCTGGAACGTTTTTGCATAAAAATATTGTTACACCTAAGAATTTAATAAAATGGATACTACTGATATATTCTTATATGCAGGGTACTTATTGACGGCAATTGGAGTTGTATTGGCAATACTAATGCCCCTAATCAAATCGTTGGACAATCCGAAAAGTTTGCTCGGAACCGTTCTCGGCGTTTTGTTAATCGCTGGGGTCTTTTTTATAGCTTACTCTATTGCGGGTTCGGAAGTATCTGCCAAGTTCGCTGCAGACCCTTTTAATTTGACCCCCACCGGATCTAAGGCAGTGGGAGGAATGTTGATCACGGTTTACGCATTGTTTATGATCGCAATTGTGGGCATCGTAATCACAGAGATTACCAAAATAGTAAAGTAAATTTAATCGTATGGCAAAGAAAAAAATCAGGACGAGTCAGGAAGTGAATGCAGGTTCTATGGCAGATATTGCCTTCCTGTTGCTGATCTTCTTTCTCGTGACGACGACCATTGCTTCGGATAAAGGTATTTTGAATATCCTTCCTCCCAAGCAAGACCCTAATCAGCCGCCGCCAGAAGTCGAACTAAACGAACGAAATATTTTCAATATTTTGATTAACGCTAACGATCAGTTATTGATAGAAGGTGAGTTTAGAACAACAACTGAAGGACTGACAGAGGAAATCAAAACGTTTATTTTGAACTTCGGCAATCCCGATGAAGATAATCTGGCGCTTTTCAACAGTCTGCCAGCGTCTTTGAGGGCTATGGCGGAAAGAAGTCCCGAGTCTTCGGATTACCCTGGTAGTGGTGGTGCTGTTGTGTCCATCAAAACTAACCGCGGAACAAGCTATGAGATCTATCTTGAAGTGCTGGATTTGGTTAAGAGAGCCTATTTCGAGATTTACGGGGAACGCGTAGGTTTAACCGCTGACGAATATAGAGCTTTAACTGGCCAAACTGCGGCTGAAAAGGAGCTTATTGATCGGGGTAAAGAGAATATTCCAATGGCAATTTCCATTGCAGAACCGGACAAAACAGGAAGTTAATTATGGCTAAATTTAAAAAGAAAACCAAAGCGGATACCAATATTCCTACTTCCGCATTGCCTGATATTATTTTCATGTTGTTGTTCTTTTTCATGGTGACCACTGTGTTAAGAGAGCAGGACCTATTGGTTGAACAGAAGATCCCTCAGGCAACACAGCTACAGAAGCTGCAGAAGAAATCGTTGATCTCGTATTTGTTTTTAGGGAAACCTAAAAATACCTCCCTTTATGGTGTGGAGCCAAGGATACAGGCAAATGATGTTTTGATAAATACCTCAGACATTTTGCAGTGGGTTAATCAGGAGAAGGATGCGCTTTCTGAAGCTGAGAGAGATCAGATTACGATTTCGTTAAAGGCAGATAGAGATGTGAAGATGGGTCCAGTAAGTGATATTCAATTTGAATTGAGAGAAGCTGACGCAAGAAAGCTTATGTATGCCACTGTAGGTAAGGTGGAGGAATAATCTTCCCGTGCCTCTTTAAGAAAAGCCATCTATTTTAGATGGCTTTTTGTTTTTTCGGAGATCTAGTTTTATTCAAATACTTTAAGATTAGAATTTATGATGCAACCGATAATACATGGAAATAACGTCGCTGACTTGGACAACTACGTTACAAATGAGGTTGGGATTTCATCTTATCAATTGATGGAGCGTGCTTCAGTGGCTTTTTGTCGTTGGTTTCTACCCTTATTTGCTGATGATGTACCGGTTAACGTGTTTTGTGGACCAGGTAACAACGGTGGTGATGGCTTAGCCATTGCTAGAATTCTAGCACAACATGGACGGAAAGTATCTGTTTTCTATGTTGTAGATGGCAGTACATCGGGATCAGACGATTATCGGCAAAATTTCTCAGTTCTCCCCGAAAAGGTTTCAAAATTTGTTTTAGAAGCCGATTCTTTCCCTGAGATTCCGTTTGGAATATCCATTGATGGTTTATTTGGCGTGGGGATTAACAGACCACTTACTGGTCTTTTTGCGGAAATTGTTGCTCATATAAATGGTACTGAAAATGCTGTCATTGCGATAGACATGCCATCAGGATTACCTGCAGATCAGTTGCTTTCTGGAATTGCTATCCGGGCGTCCCATACCGTTTCATTTCAATTTCCGAAGCTCTCCTTGTTATTTCCGGAACATGCGACCTTTGTTGGGAAATTAGTGGTGCTTGATATTGGAATTGATAGACATTTTTTCCTGCCTTATAAGACGAGATTTTTTTGGTGTGATGTTACTGATATCCCCGGTATGCATAAAACGTTTCATCGCTTTAGCCATAAAGGGGATTTTGGGAAGGTTTTACTTATTGGTGGGAGCGAAGGGAAGGTGGGTTCCATTTCGCTATCGACTTTAGCAGCCCTTCGAACTGGGTCCGGTTTGGTATCGACATGTGTTCCCCAATGCGGAGTGGCCATTTTGCAGGGGCACATAAAGGAAGGCATGGTACAAGTGAACGTAGGCGAAAAGAGCTTAAAACTTCCCATTCATATTGATGGCTTCGACGCCCTGGGGATCGGCCCGGGCCTTGGTACTTCTCCAGATGCAGTCGACCTTGTTAGCTATACGCTGAAAAATTTTACTAAGGGCGTCGTCATTGATGCGGACGCGATCAATATTATAGCGTCAAATAATTCCTTGTACGGCTTCTTAAGAAACTGCGTGATCACGCCGCATGTGAAAGAATTCGAACGGTTGGTCGGCCAATGCGAAAATCATATTGAGCGGCTAGAAAAAGCTGTTCAGTTTGCTGTGGATCATGAATGTGTGCTGGTATTAAAGGGAGCCAATACTGTTGTTTCTCTTCCAGACGGTAGGCAGGTATTTAATAGTTCTGGCACTCAGTATATGGCTTCAGGTGGTTCTGGTGATGCACTGACAGGAATGATTGCATCTTTTTTAGGTCAAGGGTATTCTCCTGAAAACGCTGCGATCTGCGGGGTTTTTCATCACGGACTTGCCGGGGAGCTCGCGTCAAAAACTAAACTTCGTGGAACTATTGCATCGGATATCGTGGAGGCAATTCCTGAAACATTCCTTAAATTGACTATTTTGTAATTAATTGGGTGTGGCGGCTAGTGAGGCCATGGTTGCGTTATGCGATGACGTATATATGCTTTAAAAGAGTTTCCCATGCAGTATATCGAAGCTCCCAGGAGAAGGATAATATGAAAAAGGCCGTTATTATATGTCCCTAAGAAGGAATTGATCGCTTGCAGGTAGGAGTCTGTACGCAGAATCGTATCCTTTACCCAGTTGTAAGAGAAAATTAGTCTGATAATAATCGCGACGATTGCTAAGGCGGATCCTATAAGCCCATACAGAGGTATTCTATAGTGGATTAGAAGACCAAACGCGGCAAAAGTTTCAATCGCTGCGAGGAATATTGCTCCTATGAGGTTGTTTTCCATCGCTCCGGCTAAAATTAATTTTGTGAATCCACCAAACAAAAGCAGCCCCACAAGAGAAAGTCGGATAATGTGCCCCCCTATAGCTTCTGTTTTCAGAAATTTCAGAAATTTTTCCATTGCTTCTTAAAAGTAACTATTTCTTCTGCAAAGTCAAAAAGAAGGCCACATATTTCAGATGTGGCCTTATCTTTTAAAACTCTGCGTTTCCTGGGGTTCTTGGAAACGGAATGACGTCTCTGATATTTCCCATTCCGGTTACAAACTGTACCAGTCGTTCGAAGCCCAGGCCAAAACCCGCATGTGGGGTTGTTCCAAACCGCCGCGTATCTAAATACCACCACATTTCTTCCCTGCTTATAGCTAGCTCATCCATGCGTTCCTCCAATTTCCCAAGGCGCTCCTCCCGTTGTGATCCACCTACGATTTCCCCTATTCCCGGAAATAAAATATCCATAGCAGCCACTGTTTTACCGTCATCATTTTGCCTCATGTAGAATGATTTGATGGCTTTCGGATAATCTGTAATGATAACGGGTTTGTTGAAATGTTTTTCTACCAAATACCTTTCATGCTCTGATTGGAGATCCATGCCCCAATCTTCGATAGGGTAAGTAAATTTCTTCTTCTTATTTGGACTTGATTGCCTTAAGATCTCTAAGGCATCTGTATAGGTAATCCGTGTGAACTCATTTTCTACGACAAACTTTAGCCTTTCTATAAGCGACATGGGACTTCTTTGGTCCGCTTTTTTTAGTTTTTCCTCCTCATCAGCTCGCTGATTTAAGAATGCCAAGTCGTCCCCGCAGCTAGTAAGGGCGAATGAGATTACATATTTTAGAAACTCTTCGGCCAAGTTTTGGTTGTCTTCCGCATCGTAAAAGGCCATTTCTGGTTCAATCATCCAAAACTCAGCCAAATGGCGTGTTGTGTTTGAGTTTTCAGCTCTAAAAGTTGGCCCGAATGTATAAATTTCCGACAGCGCCAAGGCTGCTAATTCTCCCTCAAGTTGCCCGGAGACGGTAAGGTTTGTCTCTCTTCCAAAGAAATCCTGCGAAAAATCTACAACGCCTTCAGAAGCTAGAGGAGGGTTCTTTGGATTTAGTGTAGTCACCCGAAACGTTTCCCCCGCTCCTTCAGCATCCGATGCCGTTATGATGGGAGAATGGATGTAAAAGAACCCCTTGTTATGGAAATACTCATGTACGGCAAAAGCCAGATTATGCCTTATTCGAAAAATGGCCGCGAATGTATTAGTCCTGACCCTCAAGTGGGCATTTTCCCGAAGAAACTCCATTGTATGTTTCTTAGGTTGAATGGGGTATTTCTCAGGGTCCGATTCTCCTAGTAGGATAACCTCGTCGGCGGCAAGTTCCACCGATTGTCCTGTTCCCTGTGACGCTACTAAGACGCCATTTATCTTTAGGCAGGCGCCCGTATTGACTCGCTTGAGGATATCCTCAGGTATGACCTCTGGATCAGCTACAACTTGGAAGTTTTGAATACATGAGCCGTCGTTTAGTGCGATGAATGTCACATTTTTGTTACTTCGCTTTGTGCGAACCCACCCCATGAGGGTCACCCGATCATCAATGCTGGCCGTTTTGAGCAATACGTTAATTTTAGTTCTTTTGTTGAAAGCCATATGTTTGTAATTGAAAATATTACCTCAGTGGAGTTTTTTGATTCCCGTTTCAAGTGGACTGCAAAAAACGATATAATAAGCTTTTTATCAAAATTTTGATCTTATTTCCTAAATTTGAGTTTCCAACCGTCCGATGATCGATTCGGATTGTTTTTAGGCAGAAATTTATTCTTATATCCAGCAAGTATATGCAAAAACTGAATTTAAATCAGATTCTTTCTCAAAAGTTATCTCCGCAGCAAATCCAATTTATCAAATTGTTGCAGGTTCCGACAGTGGAACTTGAAACAAGGATAGAGGAGGAGTTGGAGATAAACCCCGCTTTGGAAGAAGGTAAAGAAGAAGATCCGGAGAATCCCTCCGAGGAATTTCAGGATTCAGAGGATTTCAATGAGAACAAAGAAGATCGGGATGTGAACATAGACGAGTATCTCAATGATGAATATGGAGGGTACAAAATGCAGGGTGACGGAAATTATTCGCCTGATGAAGAGGATCGCGAAATTCCCCTTTCCAGCGGCGTTTCGCTGCATGAACAACTTATGTCACAGCTTAATTTTTTAAAACTTGACGAACGCCAGAAGCTGATCGGAAAACAATTGATCGGAAGTATCGAAAACGATGGGTACATCCGACGAGACTTGGAAGCAATTATGAATGACTTGGCGTTTAGTCAAAATATAGAGACAGATATTGATGAATTGGAGGATATTCTGATTAAAATTCAAAGTTTTGATCCTCCTGGGATAGCCGCCAGAAATCTCCAAGAATGCCTTATTATTCAACTTGAACGTAAGGAGCATCCAGACGATTTGATTGTCAAACAGGCCATTCAAGTAATTCAATCCTGCTTTGATGAGTTCACAAAAAAGCATTATGACAAGATTCAAAAAAAGTGTCATGTTGGCGAGGAAGAGCTCAAAGAGATAATTTCCATGATTACCAGACTTAATCCAAAGCCGGGCGGCGTTGCCGATGGACTTATTCGTACACAATACGTTATACCGGATTTTATCCTGACAAACATAAACGGGAAATTTGAGATCTCCTTGAATTCGAAAAATGCACCCGAGCTTCGCGTAAGTAGGTCTTATTCTGAGATGTTCAATGCCTACGATAAGAGCGACAAGAAAGATAAGAAGTTGAAAGAAACGGTAACGTTTGTAAAACAGAAGTTGGATGCTGCCAAGTGGTTTATTGATGCGATTAAACAGCGGCAGCAAACCTTATTGCGTACCATGCATGCAATCTTTGATTACCAGGAGGAGTTTTTTGTGGATGGTGATGAGACCAAACTTCGCCCGATGATATTAAAGGACATTGCGGAGAAAATAGAAATGGATATTTCAACGATCTCACGTGTTGCCAACAGTAAGTCGATTCAAACTGAATTCGGAGTTTTTCCTTTGAAGTATTTCTTTTCTGAAGGGATCTCTACTGACGGGGGAGAGGATGTCTCCAATCGTGAGGTGAAAAGTGTCCTGAACCAACTGGTAGAAGGAGAAAATAAAAAAAGGCCTTTGTCGGACGATAAGTTGGTTAAGCTATTGAACAAAAAGGGCTACAACATTGCCCGGCGGACGGTGGCTAAATATAGGGAGCAATTACAAATTCCTGTGGCAAGGCTAAGAAAGGAATTATAGTGGATAAAAAAATCGCTTTGGGATTGTCGGTGGTACTTCAGCCACTGGCGATGCCTACTTTTATCTCCGTAGTTATTTTGTATTTGGTACCGCAATCGACGTCAATTCCCGATGCGGCTAAGGGTTCTTTGTTGATACTTATCACATTGACTACATTGGTCATCCCCCTACTCAGTATTGCTGGGATGAAGTTTACAAAATCGATCGAAAGTTTTGAAATGCCTGAGAAGAGAGAACGGATCCTTCCGTTTTCTTTGATTTCGGTATTTTACCTGATGACTTCGTTTTTTTTCTACTTTAGGATTCGTGTAGATCAACTTGTATTAACCACGCTATTGATGGTTACCGCCTGCTTAATGTTGATAACACTGATCACCTATTTTTGGAAAATCAGTTCCCACTTGGTTGGGATTGGAGGACTGCTGGCGGTAATTGTATTATTGAGTATGAAATACGGAACGGGTTCGCTCTTTTACCCGTTTTTGCTTACTGTCCTGGCTTGTGGAGCCTTAGGTTCTGCGCGTCTCGCCTTAAATGCCCATAAACCACTAGAGGTTTATGGGGGATTTATTTTGGGATTCCTTTGGAGCGGTGCTTTTTACTACTACGTTTTATTTTTGGGCTGATTACCCAAGCAGTGTCAACATTAGTATTAGAACAGTGTTACTGATAGCCCTAGATTAAATTGGGTAGCCTCAGTACCGAATGGGCCTTTTCCTTCTTCAAACACACCATTGAGACCGTAGTAGGACCATAGCGTGAATCCGGGGAAACCTAGACGGCCATAAACTCCATACCTTATGGGATTCAGTCCATAGTTCTGCCTGTTCTTTACCTGTTGCGAAGCGTCTGAGGTATCCGTAACACCGATCTTGGTATGTGCATTATATAGTATACCGAACTTACCTCCCAACGCGACTCTAAATCCCTTGTTGTAATTGGTTCTGTTCAGGTGGTATCTTATTTCCAAGGGAATGTCGAAGTAGTTGATCGAAACATTGTTTTTATCAACCCGGGCGACATCGTCATACAGCTCCGTTACGGTAGCTATCTGACTGGAATTGGCACCAATTGCTGGGTTTGGAATCAAGGTTTGATTATCTTGGAAAGCAAGCTTCTCAAAGCCAAATCCTAAGCCGGGGTTAAAAGAGAATCCGGTATTATTTCCAATGGGCAAAGAGGCTTGGTAATAGATATTAACTATTCTGGAACCGAAAAGCCTTGTATTCAGATCATCGGGTCGGTTGTTAAGGAAATTAACCCCAAAATCAAGAAAAAGGTCCCCGGCGATATTTGGTCGACCACCGATAGGGGTTCTTTCCTTTTCTTGGGCTGATGCCTGATAACTAATCAATAAAGCGATTAAAATAATAGTCAGTTTATTCATGAAAGAAATTCTATTAAAATTTTGAACGGGCTAAATTATGAAATCTTACCTTATTACGTCATTAAATTGTCTTAATTATTCTTAATTGAGTTGCTTTGCATTATTTTTTTCTTTTCGAATCAGAATGGTATTGCCGAAGTTGGATTTTATATTTACCTTTGCCTTCCCAATTAATTATGGCTTCGTAGCTCAATTGAATAGAGCACCTGATTACGGCTCAGGAGGTTTCAGGTTTGAATCCTGACGAGGTCACAAGTTGAAACAGCAGCGAGCAGTTAGATTTATTATTTAATCGTTTCTTTGCGTGTTTCGAAGATGGATTTAGGGAACGAGGGACTTCCTGCTCCAATTTAAACCTTGCGGTAAAAGCGCCCAAGGATTACCTTTGAAGACCGAAAAAATTAAAGCTACTGAGGATCAAGATTGAAGGAAGTAATTTAACTCTTTTGCTCAGATTAGTTTTTTTCTTCCAAACTTTCTCTTCACCTTTGCATTCCCAAACGGGGGAAGAGGGGATAAGGGAAGAAAAAATTAGGGGTGTTTATTCGGTTAAAGTCCGGATTCGCTACAGAGTATTTTGTTTTATCCTTGACATGTTGAAGAAAGTTCTGTTATCCTTATAAGGCGGTTTTTGCTGTTTGGGGATATTGCAGCGGTTCCGGCTTGCCGGGTGGTTGCGAAAAAAAACAGGTTTTTTTTTCTTGTCTTTAAAGAAAACATGCTTACCTTTGTCAACCCAAAGCCGTCGGGTACGGAATTGGTTGTCAGCACAGGCGGGGGTTCCCGTTTCATTCGTCCGGTACGCTGTTCCCGCAAGGGGTTCAGGTTGCCGGTTACGGTTAAGTTCTTTGAAAAGATGTCAAAACAACACATGGCCAAGGTTTCCGGCGGTCCGGAAACATAATGTCCCGCTATATGCGGGGCGCAAATACTTTACAATGGAGAGTTTGATCCTGGCTCAGGATGAACGCTAGCGGCAGGCCTAATACATGCAAGTCGTACGGGATTCGGTCTTTCGGGATTGATGAGAGTGGCGCACGGGTGCGTAACGCGTATGCAACCTACCTTATA
>WGNT01000110.1 GCA_016124425.1 Cytophagales bacterium | reverse complement strand
GGCCTTAAAGGTGTCTTCCAAAAATACATCTTTGGTTTCAGGTAATAAAAACTCCAAAATAGAATCATTTTCCTTTATTGTCTTGCCAAAAACCATCTCAACGTACCTTTGGGCAGCTTGATTTATAGACTGTATTTTATAGGCGGGACTGACGAAAATGTTACCGTCTGTGGTACTATTCAGAATGGCTTTTAGTTTATATTCTGAGAGCTTCAGTTGCAGCTCCCTTTCCTTTTGCTCCGTAATATCCGTGGAAATACCACAAATAGCTAGGGGTTTTCCACGCTCATTGTAAATCAACTGGGTACGGCAATCGAGGAATACTTTACTGCCATTCGCAGCAACGTTAACAACTTCACCCCTCCAAGCCCCTTTTTGTAGCGATTGCTTCAAAATTTCCTGTTGAGAAATTGCCAGATCAGGGTCTTCCCCAAAAACACTGATTGATTTTCCAATGATTTCTTCCTTAGGACGACCCGAAGCTTCTACCTCCGCTCTGTTAACATAGGTAATGACACCATTAAGATCGGTAAACGTCACAAAATCCCGAATTTGGTCTAACACCAAACGATGTAGAAATGTCGTCTCCTCAGCAGCCTTATGTTGGGTAACATCGTGTCCCACACCAAGTACTCCAAGTGGGTCGCCATTTTGGTCTTTATATAAAGAAAACTCCCATTGGGTCCAATAGAACTCCGCATTTCCGCTTGTATTCAGTTCACGCAATAGTATATTGAACGTTGTCTCTGGATTGTTGCCACATTGATAGAAAAGCTTCTCAAACGCGTCGCGGTCATCCGGGTGTATACTCAGCGAAAAAAAGTTGCCTATAATGCTTGCAGGCGGTAGGCTAGACCGTTGCTTATAAAGTGGATTAACAAAGATGATTTTCCCCTTCATGTCCGTAACGACTAAGGAATAAATCTCTGAACCTAACAAAAACTGAGGAAGTCTCGATGTGAATTCTTTTTCAACCATTTTAGTTGTTTTTTTTGAATCGGATTGGAGAGAGAATTATTCGATTTTTCGGGTATGCTTCAGCTTAGAATCCAAAGCTTCATTTAACAGGAGAATCTACTTTCTCTTCAGGCACAATGGCCATTCCACTATTCATCCGCTCGTTAGATCCTGAATATTTAGAAAAATGTGCTATACTATCAATGCATTGGAGGCATACCTGAAAGTATCTGATCCAATCGTGTTAACAGAATATCGTAATGAAAACAGGCTATGTGAAAAACTGCCTTAAGCCACACTACTTGATTTTATCTAGCAGTATTTCGAGTGCTGTTACCTTGCCTATTCCCTTTATCGCTAGGCTGAATTTATTTACTTTGTAAGCGGCGGCATACTTGGGGAGAATTATTATTCCCGCGATATTAGCCTGATTTGAAAGCTAGTGGCATAAGTGTAATCGTTTAAAATGTTGCACAATCCCAATTAGTTGACAATTCAAAACCGATAACCTATTTGAAAACCCAAGGATAGGCAGGTAATAATCGAACTTTTCAGTCGCCTACTTCTTCCTTTGTAACATAGTATCTTGGAGTCAGATAGCAAGTTATTTGGATAGATAGTTGCTATTACCAAGTAGCAAATTACCCTATCTCCGATTCATACTCCTTTAACACCCCGTTCAATCAAAAGGTTTTTATGTTTAGTTTCCTAAAGAATAATGACTACGCAACTGTATAACAAATAACCTATGGCGAAATTAAAAAAAATAATTCATTAACCGTGTATATTTTTATCCTTATTAACAAAAATGTGTCCCCTAAGGAATTCCTAACTAATATCATCGGATTCTATAAGAGCGATAGATGCCTTTCGATAAATTATCTGTGATCCTTATAGGTGACTATGATCTCTATGCCATGCAAGTAGTTGTATATAAATTATAGCGTTTTGCCGATGATCAATGAATTGAAGTTCGTTTTAAATAAGGTCTCCATCAAGTCAGCATTGGGTGAAAGAATACTTGGCGGTGATAGCGTAGAATGAATTGATCTAAAGAAGACATCTGTATGATATAGTTTGCGTTTTGCGAATGCCACGACCTGTTTATCCAACCAAATCTGGAATCACATCCCTGATAACATGAGCGCCCAAACCATACTGGTAAAAAATGGGAAAGTTGATTGGGCTGGAAAGAAAATCGAATGTTTCGGTGTCCTTCAATGACTGCAGTCAATAAAATCAATTCAAAATGAACACAGATGATCGCATGAAACACTGTCAAAAAAAAAAGCAAGAAGCGGGAATTTCGCTTCTTGCATTATCGTCAATTCTGTTTAGCGGATATCCGGTCGGTCATACCTGGTTTCCTCACCAAAATAGTTGTTTCTAACACATTCGTCCCTCAAACGCTTCACGCCCAAAACGCCGCCAAACGCCGCAGCAGTCAGCCCCAGAATGAGGGCTATGGAAAGGTAGATCGCCGCATCCCCTGCTGTCTTGGCAATTTTCTCACCCTGCTCAATGGCTGTTTGTTTTGCATCTTGCAAAAATGCTTCAAATTCCTCCCGTGCCTGCTTAAATTCAGCAACTGTGTTCTCAACTGTACGCCTTGCTTCCGCTTCTGTCATATCGGTGCGTTCTACCAAAATGTTGACCAGCGCCTGTTCATCAATCTCTTCAAAGGATTGTTCAAACCGGTTTGCCGCGTTATTGAATATGCGCTCAATAGCGGCTTTGCCAGGCCGATTTGTGAGGGAATCAGAGCCCTGCTGTACAGTGGTTTCAGCTTGTGATTCAAGATAGTCCGGATCCAGTTCTTCTTTACCTGTATCCTCCAGGAGCGCATAGAATTCGCTTTTGACGTCATCTAGCGAGATTTCCAATCGTTCAAACTGATCCCGTATCATGGGACCTACCTTCTCTGACACAACGTCTCCAGCGGGTGAAAGCACTCCGCCAATCAACGATCCCACACCGGAAAGAATGCTTCCTACCACCGAAGTAAGCAACCACGCCGACACAAGCGTATATAATGCCCAACTCATACTTCCATGAATCAATCCTCCCGTAGTTGTAAATGATGCGCCCACGCGAGCCGCAACAAAGCCGCCGGCAAAAAGAGCAATTAAATTACTTAACACCCACCAAATTATTGAACCCGTTCCCAACCCGCTTAATGGGTTACTTTCTTCCGTGGGTTCGATGCTCCACATGCCAATAGCGAGCCCAATTAGGTTTAAAATCAACATTGCCGATAAGGCAGCAATTGTACCTGCAAAAATTGCTCCCCAGGAAATCCCCTTTGGTGGCTGTTTGTCATATAATAGTAAATTCTCCGTTTGCCTCATACGCTCTAAAGATTTATTGATGAATAATGTAGCCTCCGAAATTCCAAATCCTATAGGAGGTCGTTTAAATTTTCTATATTACCTAAATGCTAACTGTCGGCTACAACACCGTATCTTCGTTTTCGTGCCTGCATATCCGTGACAACATTGGAAAGGTAAGGAGCTATAAAAGTACTGTGAAAAAGATAGGTGATAGTATACAATTCCATGATATCGTTACATAATTCCTTGACAAAAAGCAAAGTAGCCTTATCGCCAGTAAAACTATGGATAATAAAGGTTCTTATCCCGGAAGGTTTACCGTAAGCAATTCAATATCAATATCAGAATACTACACCCAACACTAATTCTAAACCGAGGTGTGAAGGGTACCGCAGGGCTTTCTGTCCAAAAGACTGATTCGATTTCCTCTATCGCGGAATTACTGAAGATTCTGTTTCATTGTATATTTATCCGTTCCATGGGTCACGCCCAAAGGTCAAACCCACTTCAAAAAAAATCGAATTAGCGTTTTTGTCTTAGCAGTATAGGGCGGATAGAAGGCTTTCACAGGAGAAAATTTCCAAGATTGCCTCAGAATTGCCTTCTCATTGGAAAAGGCTAAAAACCCATAATGCCCGTGTGCTTTGCCAATTCCACTATATCCAACCCCTCCAAAGGGAAGGTACGGATGGCCAAAATGGACGGCGCATTCATTGATGCATACTGCACCGCTACTTGTTTTAGAGAGTACTCGCTCCTTTACATCAGCGGAGTTGGAGAAGAGATAGAGAGCAAGTGGCTTATGGCGCGTATTGATCGCTTCAATCGCTTCCTCCAATTTAGCAAAGGGCTGCATGGGAAGAATAGGTCCAAAAATTTCTTCCTTCATCAGGTCCATCTCGTTGGTTACTCCCTGTAATATCGTCGGTGAATAAAATAGCGCCTGTTCATCTCTTTCACCTCCATACACCACGCGGGCCCCGCCGTCTACCGCTTCATCATGAAGCTTCTTGAGCCGTCGCCAATGATGTTGATTTACAATGCGGCTATAGTCGGTACAATTCCGTATGCCCTTTCCGCTAGGGTCGCCCATGCGGATCAAACTTTTCTTTAACTTGGACTTAAAATCCGCATACACTGCCTCATGTACCAAGACATAATCCGGAGCGACACAGGTTTGCCCGCAGTTTAAGAATTTGGACCATGCCACTTTGTCCGCAGCCGCCTCCAGATCGCAGTCTTTGTCAATTATCACCGGGGATTTACCGCCAAGTTCCAGCGTGACGCTACACAGTGCTGAGGAAGCTGCTTTGAGGACGAGTTTACCGATTGAGGAGCTTCCTGTAAAAAAAATATGGTCAAAGGGTAAGGACAAGAGGCGCTCAGCAACCTCTACACCGCCTTCACTTACCGTTACTTCATTGGGTTCAAACAGTTCACCGACCATTCTACCAATGAGTGCTGAGGTATGAGGGGTCATTTCAGAGGGTTTTAGCCATGCAGTACATCCAGCGGCGATGGCCGATACCAATGGACCTATACAAAGCGTAAACGGATAGTTCCATGGCGAAAGGATAAGGCCGCAGCCCTTAGGTTCAGGGACAATATAAGCGGTGCTACCGAGCATTTGCAGCGGACTTTTGACCTTTTTAGGCTTCATCCAACGGGAAAGGTATTTTACTGCATGACTGATTTCGGCAAGCACCAGCGATAATTCAGTGATGTCTGTTTCAGATTCAGCTTTACCAAGGTCCGCGTAGAGTGCCTTCCTGATATCCTCTGCATGTAAGATGATCCATCCGCGTAAAGCTTTTAACTTTTCCACCCGCATAGCCGCAGTGGTCCTCCTAATCTCTAGTGATTTTTGGCGTTGCTTTTCAAAAACAGCATGTACGTCAAATATGTCCAACATAGCCTATTTTGTATTTAATCCCTTCGGTTGCTTTATTGGTGGGAAAATAAGCAAGAAAACCAACGATTACCAAGGTATTAAGGTTCCATTCATACAAAATATGGTGTGGTAGGTAAAAAAAATTGTCAGATAAACATTTATTAAACAAAAACCGTATATATTTACGATAACCTAAATAATCAACCCTATGTATTACAGTATTGACGGAATGTTTCAGAAGGAAGGCCTTCCTGAGAAACAGCGTATGAATGTTATCAAATCGTATATCAAAAAGATAAAGGAGGATACCAGAAACAAAAAAAGGAGCTAAATGCTCCTTTTTTTTTGCGTGGGATTGGTTGGGGAATTCATCATCTTTTGCAGGCCATAAAGTGGACTTAACCGAATTGGGTATCTTATAATTTTTGGCAACTTTTCATCAACGATTGTGTCTTTTTAGGGTACTAGCACAGTCGTCACCGCCCTAAATTCTTACCTGATTACTGTCCAAGGTGGACATGGCAACAATAAAACACAGCCCTTATCTAAACAGCGTGACGAAGCGCCGGCCTAAGAAACCTTTCCTTTTAAAAATGTTTTTAGCACTTCCAGTGCCTTTTCAAATCCTCGATTATTGGGCACAATCAAGTCTGCGTCATGTTTGAATGGCTCGATATATTTTTCATAGGTGGGCATAACGTGCATTTCATACCGGTAGAGCACATCATCCAAATCATATCCCCGCTCTACTTTGTCACGCACAATACGACGCTTCAATTTGATGTAATCCTTAGCATCAATGAATACCTTAAGATCAAGCAGGTTGGCGAGCTCAGGGTAATAAAGCACAAAAATCCCCTCCACCACGACTACGGGGGCGGGTCTAAATTCTAGGATTTTAGGTGTTTTGTTTGGGTTGTTGAATGTGTATTCCTGCCGGAAAACTGTCTCTCCAGCTTGAATCTTGCGGATGTCCCCAGCGTATTCTTCAAAGTCAATCGAGTGGGGGGTGTCGAAATTATAAATTCCCTTGCTGTCCAAGGGCTGTAAATTTCGTGGCTTATAGTAGTTATCCTGAGAAATCAGACATACTTGACTGGAATCAAACGCATGAAGCAGCTTGTCTAGAAAGAGCGTCTTCCCCGAAGCACTTCCTCCTGTGATACCGACGATATAAGGCTTCTTCATGGGACACAAAAGTAGGCAATTTTTGCAAAGTAAACGGACAAAATGGGAAAATACCCTCTTCTAAGTCATAGGATCGTTACTTAGAAATCGGCTGTCAGTAAGAAGTGTACCAACTTTGCCACGGCCCTTCCCCGATGACTTATTTGATTCTTTTCTTCCATGGTTAGTTCCGCAAAGGTAGCTTTAAACCCTGTTGGCTGGAATACAGGATCATACCCAAATCCTTTATCTCCTACCCGCTCATGGACAATGACTCCATCTACTTTTCCCTCAAAGGCATATTCCTTTCCTTTTAAAATCAATGCAATGACTGTACGAAAGGAAGCCTCTCTATTTGGTATCCCAGCCATCTTGTGCAATAATAAATCTACATTTCGCTGATCGCTGCGGGGTTCGCCAGCGAATCTTCCGGAATACACACCCGGTGCACCGTCCAAGGCAGCCACTTCCAGCCCTGTATCATCGGCGAAGCAATCTACCCCGTACCTGTCGAAAACATAGCGAGCCTTCTGAAAGGCATTGTCATATAATGTATCACCGGTCTCGGCGAGCTCCTCTGTACATCCCAGTTCGGATAGGGAGATGATATCCATTTTTCCTGAAAGCGCAGCGCGGATTTCTTCGAGCTTCTTGGTATTGTTACTGGCAAAGCAAATCTTTTTCATTCCCGAAAATATTACTTTTTTAGCAGGCCTCGGAAGTTTTTTTCCGTAATTTCCGTCCATGAAAAAAATTACCGTATACTGCGGTTCCAATAAAGGCCGAAACGCCGCTTATGAGGCCGAAGCCAAAAACCTCGCAAAGGAGCTTATTAAGCGGAACCTGGACCTCGTATTTGGTGCCGGAAAGGTAGGTCTAATGGGGATAATAGCGGACGAAATGCTCCAAGCAGGTAGAAACGTTTACGGTATCATACCCCAGTCTTTGGTAGATATAGAGGTTGCCCATTTAGGCCTCACGGAGCTTACTGTCGTCGAAACCATGCGTGACCGCAAATGGCTCATGGCTGAAAGGGGCGATGGCTTCATCGCCATGCCAGGCGGTATAGGGACCTTAGAGGAACTTTTTGAGATCATGACACTTAACCAATTAGGCTATATCCAAAAGCCACTCGCCCTGTTCAATGCAAATGGATACTATGACAAACTCCTCGATTTCTTGCGCTTTTCGTGTCAGGAAGGATTTCTTAGGCAGGAGCAACTCGATAGCCTCATTGTATCTGCAAATCCCGAAGCGTTACTCGATCAAATGGCAGCCTTTTCTCCTAATTACCTGCCAAAGTGGGAGGTACAGTAGCCATAAAATCCCATTATCCCCCTTAGGTCTTTTAGAAGCATTCCCCGTTCTCCATACATTATCAAGGCTTAGCTCTTTCCCATAGGATTCCGTGACCGAACGCAAATTGTATCTCTAGGAGTAGAATTTAGCTTGGGCCTTGGTGCTCATCTAAAGGAATTGTATTTGCCACTATGACCGCCAATTGCTCCAGATAGGCTTGGTCCGTGGTATCAAAAAAGGATAAATACTCGGAGTCTATATCCAAAACCATGATGACCTTTCCACCCTGCAAAACTGGAACTACGATTTCGGATCGGGAAGCAGAACTGCAGGCAATGTGGCCCGGAAAGGCATCAACATCAGGCACCAGCTGTGTAAGGCCTGTTTGCCACGCCGCACCACAGACACCTTTACCGTAACCGATCCGTGTACAGGCAAGGGGCCCTTGAAAGGGGCCAAGCACCAACTGTTCCCCTTTGACAAGGTAAAATCCAACCCAAAGAAAATCAAAGGCCTCTTTTAGTACGGCGCTGATATTAGCTAAGTTAGCGATTAGGTCTGTCTCGTCACTAATCAAGGCCTCCAACTGCGGAAGCAGTGCTTGGTAAACCGCATCCTTTGAGACATCACTCGGAATATATATGCTGCTGGACATGATTGATTCAGTATAAAGTATATAGATAAATGAAGTAATCAGTGTACGCGAACCATGGAATGATGTGAAATAGTTTCTTCGGTACAGTTACCTGTAATAGATGTCAAGCCGATCGCCCATTATATCCAACGTTTGATTTGGAACCCGGTTCAGGTGGGGACTTGGTATCCCTGATCCAAAAGCAACATCTCCGGTAAAAACCCTCGCCTCGTCCCAAAGATCCTGTCTGATAAAGTGCTGAAGTAACACACTTCCGCCTTCAACGAGCATGCTTTGGATCTTTTTAGCATTCAAATCTTCCAATAGCTCTACGACATTAAACTCCCTAGGCAGTTGCACATAGTGTAAATTTTCTGACTTTTCCTCTTTCAATAAATTATAGCAAATGGTAGGTTGGGATCGGTCAAAGATATTGCTGTTCGGATCCAAGGTCAGCTGCTTATCGATTACAATTCTAACCGGATTTCTCCCTGCCCAGTCTCTGACGTTCAGTTGAGGATTGTCATAATAGGCTGTCTTTGTACCTACCAGCACCGAATCTTCTTCAGCACGCCAGCGGTGAACAAGCTGTCTGCTGTGGATGTTGCTAATCCACTTGCTGTCATAGTTCGGTCTAGCTACAAAACCATCCCTTGTTTGGGCCCACTTAAGCACGACATAAGGCCTCCGCTTTTCCATTTGGGTAAAAAAGCGTCGGTTTTGGCTGCGCGCTTCTTTTTCAAGTACGCCGGTGGTCACCGCTATGCCTGCGCCACGCAGTTTCGCAATACCTTTTCCTCCCACCAACGGATTGGCATCTACTGCTGCTATTACGACTTCTCTCACTTTTCTGGCAACCAAGAGGTCTGCACAGGGTGGGGTCTTTCCTGTATGGGAACAAGGCTCAAGCGTCACATATACGGTAGCTTTTTCCAGCAAAGACGGATCCTTAACTTGGGCAATGGCATTTGGTTCCGCATGGGGGGCTCCATATCGCTCGTGATATCCCTCACCAATGATCTCTCCATTTACTGTGATGACACAGCCGACCATTGGGTTGGGACTAACGCTACCCCTACCCCATTCTGCCAGTTCCAAGGCCCGGCGCATATAAAGTTCATGATTTTCCATGGGGTCCCGCTAATCGGTGGTAACTGATTTCAACGTGATATTTCCCAAATTTACCACGGAGTCCCTTTTTGTAACTACTTGGAGTACACTATCCTTATGCGTTGGCCTCGGACGGATTAGTATGCGATAGGGTGTGGGCGGCAGTCCTCGTAGCCGAAATTCGCCGGAGACGCTAGTCAAAGTTGCAAAGGTGTCAGCTTCATGTATGGCATATACATACGGCTTGGACGTAGGCGGCTTTATAATGCCTCTAACCTCGGTCGTTCCCTCAAGGGTAAACACACGGATAGCAGGTTTTAGTTGGAACTGACCATTCCCGAGAGGATGTATGGACGCCGCCACGTTAAAGTCAATGTAGATATCCAAGGCAATGCCTGTCGCCGCGTTTGCCTTGATATCCACAGTCAAAAGGTCCTCAGGGTTGCCGACAAGTTGAAGTGGAAATTGCTGGCCATTTTTGATGAAATAATGCGTCTCTCCCAACACCAACTTAACTTGGGAAACTTCTCCAGCTGGTACTTCCTTACGTCCTAAAAGCAAACGCTGACTACCTACCAGATCAGTAAGCCGGATTACCTTTTCCGCCGACGTGTAGGGAATATTTACCCAGTCCCCGTTTTCCATACCCCGACTTCCAGCCGCGAGTAGTTCTACTCCCAGGACCTCCACCCATACCTCGTCGAAGTCACCTGGTGCGTCTATCAGCAACACGTTGATCAAGGCCTTATTGCTGGAACTGACGTCTTCACACCCCCAATAGAGACCGATAAAGAGCAGGAAGATACCTACAGCAACGGGTGTAAAAAAGCGCTTTGAGAAATTCACTGGCTTTAATTTTATTTGAAGGCTAATTTACATTTCTACGCAAAAATAGGGGAATGGATAATAGCAACCTATTGTTTCCAAATCCTACCGTCCTCTATAATGTACCATCGCTTCATTGGATCATCTAAGGAGGGCACGGAAAGTTTAAATCGCGTACGGCTCACTTCAAATTCAACGCGGTCGCCAACGGCTTTCGAAGCCCCCTGCAAAGTCAGTTCGCCGGAGGAGCTTGCATATCGGGAATGTGTGCTATAATGATTCCGTTGGGCATGGTAGAAATCCCGAAGAGTACTCTTTAGTTGCTCGTCGGCGTGCTGAAGAAATGGGATGCTACCTGTACCTACTTCAATATCCGAAAACTGCACATATCCCCATCGGTCCGGGATATGCATATTAACAACACCAATCGGTGACCATACCCAGTTGTCTTCGGGGAAAGGTTTCCCTGTTTCTGGATTCGTTACCTTTACGTAGGTATTTTCCTTCACGTCAAGTTGCCACTGCACACGGGAGAAATTAATCCGCCACTGCTCTCCATCGCGCGGTGGGGAAGAACGCTCAATGATTGATCGCCAAGGGATCGCCATCTCGACCGACCAGTAGCTGTCCGTATCCGTTGGATCGTTAATCGTACCTTCCAAATAGACAGCGTAGTTAAAATCATTGATATTCCAACCTGTGATAGGCCTGCCCCCGTCTTTGTAGGGTTTTGTTAGTAGCAAATCCCAGAGTGTACCCAGCGCATTGATTTCCCATTCATAATAATTATGGGTGTCTCCATCTGGGTCTAAAAATACTTCAATATCGTTTTCGTGAAAGATCACGGACTCACGTTCTGTATAGGTTGCCCAAATGTGCGGTTCCTCTAAGTGAATGCCAATGTAAAAAAACTCGTCATCCCAGAGCATCTTCATCCGAGTATTGTGGGCGGGGCTTGGCATTGCATCCCCCTGTATATCTACAAAAGCATCTGACCAAGCTGCCAGTTGCCAAGCAGAATCGTCCAGTTTCCCGTCGATATGGGGTTTTTGAGGACTTTTGTAGCTCAAATAAGTCTTTGGAATACGATCCAGTTGGACAAGGTTCTGGGCGCTGGAAAAAACTGAAAACATAACCATAAGAAAACATAAGCTAAAGAACTTCCGTCTGGATAATAACATCGTTTTTTTATAATTTAATTATATTTAATTTATATTATTTTTTAAATTAAATGTTTAATCACTTAGTTTACTCATTTTAAGAAAGAAAATTAGGTATTCATTACGTCAATGTAATGATACAAGGTCCTTCCGTCTATATAATTCCTGGCCGAGAGCCCTATCAGTTTTTTTACCTTTAACAATAAGGTATTCCCCATTAACCCCAGTTTAGAGGCATATACGGTGGTTGATCTCACGGGACGAATATACAGCATAGGAACAAAATATTTTACCAAAAATGATGAAAGGCACAAGTTTCAGAGACCACTTTTGCGCGGGGTTCATAGCGTTTACGTTATTTATGGGAATGGCAAGTTGTAGTGGTGTAAACAAGCAAGAATCTCTTACCGGTAGGCAACCGAAGGAATTACCTGTCATTCAGGTGGTGGCGAAAGACACGGTCTTACACAGGGAATATGTTGCAGAAATCATGGCTATTCAAAACGTAGAGCTGCGGGCACGTGTCCCTGGATTTCTGGAGAAGATCTTCGTGGATGAAGGAATGGAAGTAACGAAGGGCCAGCTTTTATTCAAGACAAACGACCAGGAATACAGGGCGGAGTTAGCTAAGGCCAAAGCAAACCTACTAAGCGCGGAGGCCGAGGCTAGAGTCATGGAATACGAAATTGAGAACCTTAAAATTATGGTCAAAGAAAATGTAATCTCAAAGTCTGAGTTAGACATGACCCAAGCGAAATACGATGCGGTAATTGCCAAAATTGAAGAGGCCAAGTCTGCCGAGCAAAATGCGCAGGTACAGCTATCTTATACCGAAATCCGAAGTCCGTTCAAAGGAACACTAGACCGGTTACCGCAGCGGACCGGGAGTCTTATTGATCAGGGGACGCTCTTGACCACTGTATCAGATGTCAGCGAGGTTCATGTTTACTTCAATGTCTCTGAAATAGAGTACTTAGAATATGTAAAATCAACCGCAGAAGAACGAGAACGGGGAAATAATATCCGGATGGTCTTAGCTGACGGATCTCCCTATTCGTATGGAGGCGTCATAGAGACCATGGAGGGTGAATTCAATCCCAACACCGGATCCATAGCATTTCGGGCAAAATTCCCCAATCCGGACAAACTTCTGAAACACCGGGCTACTGGAAAGGTAATCCTTTCGAATGTTGTAAGGGACGCAATTATCATTCCCCAGAAAACAGTGTTTGAAATTCAGGATCGAAGTTTTGTCTATGTTGTCGATGACACCGACAAAGTTGAAATCAGAAGCATTGTTCCCAAGGCTCGTTTTTCTCATTACTACATTGTAGAATCCGGTCTAGAACCGGGAGAGCGGCTTCTATTTGAGGGAATCCAAACGATCGAACCGGGCATGACTATTCTTCCCAAAAAGGTCGCCTTTGAAGGTGAGGATAATCCGCAAGAATCAGTTATTAAAACCTCTTTCCGCTAACTATTATTCAGCTTTAGCATGTTTGATCTATTTATAAAGCGTCCGGTATTATCGATCGTAATTTCCCTGTTCTTTGTTTTGCTGGGATTGCTTTCGTTTTTTTCGCTACCAGTAGAACTGTTTCCAGACATCGCCCCCCCGTCTATTGCCATCCGGGCAAAATATAGGGGAGCAAATGCGGAAGTCTGTGCGAAAACGGTGGCTACGCCTCTCGAAAAAGTGATCAACGGAGTGCCGGGAATGACTTATATGACTTCGGTGTCAAGTAACAGAGGCACAACGATCATTAAGGTCTACTTTGAAGCCGGAACAAATCCTGACCTTGCAGCTGTAGAAATACAAAACCGCATTTCAACCGTTGTAAACGAGCTTCCTGAAGAGGTTGTAAAGGCTGGAGTGACGGTTGAAAAACAGGTAGAAGGTTTGCTGATGTACCTGAACGTGTATAGTGAAGACACCTCCATGGACGAGGCGTTTATCTACAATTTTACCGACCTAAACGTGTTGCAGGAACTTCGTCGGGTAGATGGGGTAGGGTTGGCAGAAATCATGAGCACCAAGGACTATTCAATGCGCATTTGGCTCAAACCCGACCGCATGACTTCCTACAAGGTGTCGGCGGATGAACTTGTGGAAGCGATAAGAAATCAAAACGTCGAAGCAGCTCCGGGGCAGCTCGGCATCAGCTCCGGTAAAGAGTCACAAATGCTTCAGTACGTTCTTCGTTATACCGGCAAATTTTTTGAACCCAAACAATATGAAAATCTGGTCATTCGCGCCAATCCGGATGGATCCATTCTACGACTTAAAGATGTAGCGGATGTAGAGTTTGGGTCCCTGAACTATGGCCGCATCTCCAAGACAGATGGTAGACCCGCAGCAGCGGTCATGATCATACAGCGGCCAGGATCAAATGCCAGCGAAGTTATTGCAAACGTAAAGAAACGCATTGCCGAAATCAAAGATGACTCCTTTCCAAGCGCCATGGATTACAAAATCTCCTATGACGTGTCTAGGTTTTTGGATGCGTCAGTTAAAGAAGTAATGGTTACGCTGATAGAGGCGTTTGTATTGGTGTTTATCGTTGTGTTTATTTTTTTACAGGATTTCAGGTCGACCCTAATACCTACTTTGGCGGTACCGGTAGCACTGATAGGCACCTTGTTCTTCATTCAAATGCTGGGATTTTCCATAAATCTCTTAACCTTATTCGCCCTTGTGCTTGCCATTGGTATCGTTGTCGATAATGCCATCGTGGTAGTAGAAGCGGTACATGCAAAGATGCAGCAGACAGGGATGGCGCCAATGCCCGCAACCTTTGCGGCAATGAAAGAAATCAGCGGTGCCATTATCGCAATTACCATGGTGATGTCTGCCGTGTTTGTACCCGTCGCATTTATGTCCGGTCCGGTGGGCATATTCTACCGGCAATTTTCGATAACCTTGGCCATAGCCATTGTTATATCAGGGATCAACGCGCTTACCCTGACCCCTGCCCTCTGTGCGCTGATGCTGAAAAATCACTATGGACACCTTCCCGAAAAAAAAACAGGTTTGCTCCAAAGGTTCTTCGACTGGTTTAATAAGGTATACAGCTATTTTGAGAAAAAGTATCACCGGTACGTCACCTTCTTAAGCCCCAAAAAAGGCTTAACCACATTGATACTCTTGTTCTTCTTTATGGGAACTTGGGGAATAAGTACCATCCTCCCTACGGGGTTCATTCCTACAGAAGATCAGAGTATGGTCTATGTAAATGTAACTACCCCAGTGGGGGCCACCGTGGAGCGAACCGAGCGGGTTCTCGATGAAATGCAACAGCTCATCGAAGAGGTGGACGCAGTGCAAACGGTCTCCAGCCTAGCCGGATACTCCCTCTCCAACGGACTTTCCGGAGCATCCTATGGAATGGCAATGATCAACCTGAAATCATGGAACGAACGGGAAGAATCCATACAACAAACCATGGAAGCGTTGCGGGAAAAAACAAAGTATCTGTCTGACGCCAAAATAGATTTCTTTCTGCCTCCAACAGTATCTGGCTTTGGCAATTCAAGCGGATTTCAGATGCGTGTCCTCGACCAAACAGGAACCGGCAACTTGGAAAGGTTGGGGGTAGTGACAGACGATCTGATTGAAGCACTTGAAGCCGCCCCGGAAATCAACAACGCCTATTCGGACTTTGACCCGAGTTTTCCCCAATTTATGGTACATATAGACCAGGATATGGCTGCCAAAAAGGGAGTTACGATTCAAAAGGCCATGAGTACGTTACAGATTTTGTTAGGCGGGATGTTTGTAAGTGACTTTGTCCGCTTTGAGCAAATGTATGATGTTATGGTGCAGGCATCTCCAGAGTACAGGACCAAACCGGAAGATGTGCTCACTATTCAAGTAAAAAATGACGTTGGGGAAATGGTTCCTATTTCCAGTTTCCTTACCATGGAAAAAGCCTATGGTCCAGAACAGCTTACCCGGCACAACATGTACAATTCAGCCACCGTCAAAGGCAGTCCAGCTCCTGGATACAGTAGTGGCGAGGCCATTGCGGCCATTGAGCGGATTGTGGGCGAAAATCTCCCTCAAGGCTTCAATTACGATTGGTATGGAATGTCCCGGGAAGAAGTGACTTCCGGTAGTCAAGCGATTATAATTTTTGCGATCTGCCTACTTTTTGTGTATTTATTGCTCGCCGCACAATACGAAAGCTTCCTATTGCCATTCCCCGTAATCCTTTCTCTGCCTACGGGCGTATTTGGTGCGTTCTTTATGCTGTACTTGGTAGGTCTTCAAAATAATATTTACGCGCAAGTAGCCCTCATAATGCTGATTGGATTACTGGGAAAAAATGCCATACTCATCGTGGAGTTCGCCATCCAACGAAGGGCTTCAGGTCTCTCTGTCGTGCAGGCTGCGGTAGAAGGAGCAGTATCCCGTCTAAGGCCAATTTTAATGACCTCATTTGCCTTTATAGCCGGACTCATACCTTTGGCAATGGCAACAGGCGCAGGAGCCCTTGGAAACAGATCTATAGGCACCGCTGCAGCAGGGGGTATGTTGATCGGCACTTTATTTGGTTTAATCATTATCCCTGGCCTGTATGTAATCTTTGCCCAACTTACAAACAAGGACAAGTCGACCAAGGCTCGGAAACCTACCGAACAAGAGGCACATTTGACGTACTAACCCCAACTATAAGAATTGGTTATGAATAAAGTACTTAGTTGCATCTATGGCGTATCCATTTTACTGGCCTCCTTTAGCTGCAAAACCGTAGAAAAACCGCTAATGCCTACATTTCAAGGTGTTCCAGATGCTTTTCTAAACTATAAGGATAGCAGCAGCATGGCTGAAATTTCATGGCGGGACTTTTTTAATGATGCCAACCTAATCGAACTGATTGACTATGCGCTTGACAATAATCTAAATCTACTCAGCACATTAGAACGCATCGAAATCGCACGGGCACAATTCCAGCTTCGACGGGGTTCTATTTCCCCCACAATAGACGCTATTGTCCGATATAGGTCGGGAGATATTCGCCCGAACCTTTTCGGTGGAACCGTCAATGGAGACCGAAATGTTGTAAACCGCGTCGAAAATAATTTCGTCGGATTCCAAAGTACATGGGAGATTGACCTATGGGGTAAGCTCCGGGACAGAAAAGATGCCGCCTTTCTAGATCTTTTGGCAACCGAAAAAGGCAACCAACTGGTCACCACCAATCTAGTTGCTGAAATAGCGAGGCTGTATTACGATCTTCTGGGGCAAGATATAGAGCTTGCTACAATCGAAAAAAACATCAACTTCCAGGAAATGGCGCTGAAGTTAATTAAAATCCAAAAGTCCGCCGGAAGAGCCACCGAACTGGCTGTACAGCAGTTCTCCGCCCAACTGCTTGCTACCCGGAGCATGCTTTATGAAAAGCAACAAGAAATCATAGAAACTGAAAATCACCTCAACTACCTGCTCGGAAGATTTCCCCAGGAAATCCCAAGAGCAGCTTCACTCATGCAAATAAAACTGCCATTTGTCGCCGAAGTGGGGACCCCGTCCGACATGCTGCTGCGCCGACCCGATATTCAGCAGGCGGAATTTGAACTGCATGCGGCGGAATTGAACATTGAAGCAGCAAGGAAGGAATTTTTACCTTCCTTTTCCATCACGCCATATATTGGTCTCAACGACCGAAGCATCCCCGCGGCCTTTCAGTTTCCGGGAGCAATTTCGGTCGGGTTACTCGGTGGGATAACCGCACCGATTCTTGCCCAAAACCGCATCAAATCGGGATACCAAATGGCCAACTCGGTGAGCAAAATTGCGCTTTATCAGTATCAAGAAGCCATCCTCAACGGGTATCGGGAAGTGATAAACAAGCTCCAAAGGATAGAAAACTTAAGAAACATCTATAGCCTTAGGGACCAGGAAACGGCAGTGTTACTCAATGCAGTTGCAACAGCAGATAAATTATACCGCGGTGGCTACGCCACCTATTTGGAAGTAATCACCGCACAGTCTCGTGTGCTGGAGGCTGAATTGAGTATGACCAATACCAGACGACAGATGTTTCACACCGTGGTGGATTTATACCGTGCCCTGGGCGGAGGTTGGGAATAAATCCGGTAAAAAATCGCATCACACATTCCTTTTTATTCTTACAGTGTTTGTAGTTTTGGCCTATGATGGAATGGGAAACATTGTTACGGCCGGTAGAGCTGTATCAAAAACCAGGTACTCCACCTGGTTTTCGTAGTATTTTTGAACGGGATTTTGACCGGATTGTGTTCTCCGCACCCTTTAGGAACCTACAGGATAAAACACAGGTATTTCCTCTACCAGAAGATGATTTCGTGCACACTAGACTTACCCATAGCCTGGAAGTAGCTTCCGTAGGCCGTTCGTTGGGTAAAATGGCCGGTGACTACCTGATGCAAACCTACCCGGCACTCGTCAAAAGCCAGGTAAATGAAGGGGATATCGGAGCCATTGTCTCCGCAGCAGCACTTACGCACGATATTGGAAATCCACCTTTTGGGCATGCCGGCGAAGAGGCCATCTCGGATTTTTTCAAGTTCCATCCCTACGGTCAGATTTGGAAACCCCTACTGGATGCTGACGAATGGGCAGATATGGTGCGATTCGAGGGGAACGCTCAGGGATTCCGGATGTTGGTGGCCAAAGAAAACGGACTCCGCATCTCCGCAGCCACGCTGGCAGCCTTTACCAAGTACCCCAAGCCTTCTAAAGTTAACACCCTCCTAACCAGACGAAGAAGTCAAAAAAAGTACGGCTTTTTCTCAAACGAGAAGGAGGCCTATAAGCAGCTGGCGGAAACGCTGGGAATCCACGAACTGGCTCCAGACTGCTGGATGCGCCATCCGCTGGCGTTTCTCGTGGAAGCAGCGGATGACATCTGCTATAGCATCATCGATCTAGAGGATGGTTGTACATTGGGATTGGTAACGCTTGAAGAAACCATATCTTTACTGGCCGCGATTATCGGGGAACGGTATTCCCCTGATAAACTCAACGAATACAAAACAAAAAAGCAGAAACTGGCCATTCTCCGGGCTATGGCCATCCAACAACTTATAAATGAGGCCGTAGATGCCTTTAAGCAACATGAACAGCACATGCGATCAGGCGAGTTTGATCAAGCGTTGACGGAAACCATTCCCTCTACGGCTATTTTAGATCAAATTAGTGCACTTTCCGTAGCCAAAATCTACCGCTCGCAGCCTGTACTGGAAAAGGAAGCCGCCGGTTTCCAAGTACTAGAAGGCCTGCTGGAAGTTTTTTCCAAAGCGCTGTACCATCAACATCACGACAAAGATCGCTTTTCTGGACAAGATAAAAGCATTCTTCGCCTACTCCCGCCCGAATTCCCCACCGGATCAGAAACACCTCCCTATTCGCGCTTACGCTCCCTAATGGATTTCATTTCCGGCATGACCGACAAATATGCCCTTTCCCTGTATCGAAGCGTGAAGGGAATTACAATCCCCGGGAGGTAACGGTACACCGCCTATTCCCCACTTACACACATTCCTTATTTTGATACAAATGGTTTCGGCAAAAGCACTTATTCTCATTCTTTGCCTACTGACTGCTGCCTTGTCATGTGACAAAAAACTTGTAAAGGTAGTCTTCGATTAGATACAATCAACACCACCTATAAGGTACTCCATGCGTTTCACTTATAGGATGATCGGGTTGTCAAAAGGGCGCAGATCGGTATGGCCCCCCTCTTTGTAGAAGAACTGGAAATCCTGTTACGCAGCCAGTAAGCTGAAACCGACTTGCCATCATTCTATTACATAGTTTTTTGTGTAAGGGCAATGAACTTGATCCACATTTCTGTTAACTTTACGCCTTCTTTTGAATGAGTTGATTTTCCTTGGGGGATATTTTACCTCGATCAGGAACAGCTGAGCGAAAAAACTAAATCGATACGGTGAAAAACTATCAGGAGTTCAAACAGGTGCAATACCCTGAAATTGGTGAAAGCATATTAGCATTTTGGAAAGCAAATCAGGTATTTGAAAAGTCTGTAGAAAACCGGGAGGGAGCGCAGACCTTTACTTTTTATGAAGGCCCCCCTTCCGCAAACGGCACCCCTGGGATCCATCACGTAATGGCACGGACGATAAAAGATGTATTCTGTCGCTACAAGACGCTTAAGGGATATCAAGTAAAGCGTAAAGGCGGCTGGGATACCCATGGATTGCCCGTGGAGTTGCAGGTGGAAAAGGAGTTGGGAATCACCAAAGACGATATCGGAAAAAGCATTTCCGTAGAAGAATACAATCAAAAATGTCGGGAGACGGTGATGCGTTTTAAAAATGAATGGGATGACCTGACGGAAAAAATCGGTTACTGGGTAGACTTGGATGATCCTTATATCACGTTTGATGCAAAATACGTCGAGACCCTGTGGCATTTGTTGAAAAAGCTGTATGATAAAGACCTTCTTTACAAGGGATACACCATACAGCCTTACTCCCCGGCCGCCGGAACAGGTCTAAGCTCCCACGAATTAAACCAACCCGGTTGCTATAGAGACGTTAAGGACACCTCTATCACTGCCCAATTTAGGGTAAAGGATGCTTCCGACACCTATATACTTGCATGGACCACAACCCCTTGGACCCTGCCTTCGAACTCTGCGCTCGCTGTGGGTGAAAAGTTGGATTATGTGAAAGTAAAAACATTTAATCCATACACGTTTGCTGCACAGACCGTCATATTGGCAAAAGAAAGGTTGGCTAGCTATTTTAATCCAAAAGCCGCTAATTTGCCCTTGGAAGCTTACGTGCCAGGGGATAAGCTCATTCCATACCACGTGTTGGAAACGGTGAAAGGCAAGGACTTATTGGGTCTTGCCTATGAACCCTTGTTTCCGATAGAAGCGTTGGCGCTTCCGAATCCTGCCTTTACCGTAATTTCAGCGGACTATATAACTACTGAAGACGGTACGGGCATAGTCCATTTGGCCAAAGCCTTTGGTGCGGATGATTTTCGTACCTTGGTTCAGCAGGAGGTGCCAGGTGTCTTTGTCAAAGATGAGCAGGGCAACGACATACCAGTGGTGGATAAAAAAGGAAGGTTCCTTCCGGTGGTAGGCGAATATCTATTAGCAAAAATGAAGGAACACGGCATCCTTGCGCACAAGGAGCTTGGGGTAGATGATTTCTATGTCAAAAATTACCCAAAGGATGACGAGGCAAATGCTGATTATAAAAGCACGGATGTCATCCTATCTATCATCCTGAAAAACGAAAACAAAGCTTTCAAAGTAGAAAAATACGAACACAGCTATCCGCATTGCTGGCGCACGGATATGCCCATACTTTACTATCCGATGGAAAGCTGGTTTATTAAAACCACCGCCTTCAAGGATCGCCTGGTAGCCCACAACAAGGCCATAAACTGGAAGCCGGAAGCGACCGGGACCGGGAGATTTGGAAACTGGCTGGAAAACCTTGTAGACTGGAACCTAAGCCGGTCGCGGTTTTGGGGAACCCCCTTACCGATCTGGAGGACCAGCGAAGGTACCGAAACGATATGCATAGGATCCATCGCGGAGTTAGAGGCAGCAATTGAAAAATCTATAGCCGCAGGACACATGACTAAGTCTCCCTTTGAAGGCAAAGAAGTAGACTTACACCGCCCCTATGTAGATGATGTCGTACTTGTCTCCGCTTCGGGTCAGAAAATGTTTCGTGAACCTGACCTAATAGACGTCTGGTTTGATTCCGGAGCCATGCCCTACGCGCAGTGGCATTACCCTTTTGAAAATCAGGAGATTTTTGCCGATAACTATCCCGCGGATTTCATTGCCGAGGGAGTAGATCAGACAAGGGGCTGGTTTTTTACCCTTCATGCCTTGTCGGTTATGCTTTTTGACAGCATTTCCTTCAAGAATGTCATCGCCAATGGGCTTGTCCTTGATAAAAACGGGAACAAAATGTCTAAACGCTTGGGGAATGCTGTGGATCCCTTTAAGACATTGAAAGAATATGGTCCCGATGCGCTTAGGTGGTACATGCTTAGCAATGCGAACCCATGGGATAACCTTAAGTTCAATACGGAAGGGGTAGTTGAAGTACAGCGCAGATTCTTCGGTACACTGCAAAACACCTACAATTTCTTTGCACTGTATGCCAACTTAGATCACTTTACCTATCAGGCCTCTAGTTGTATTCCGGTAAACGAACGACCGGAACTGGACAGGTGGATTATCTCCAAGTTGCAATCTTTAATACAGGAGGTCGAAGCCTCACTGGATCAGTACGATGCCACCCCGGCTACTCGGGTCATTATGAACTATACAGTAGACCAATTGTCCAACTGGTATGTACGTTTGGCCAGGAAGCGGTTTTGGAGAGGGGACATGACGCCCGACAAACAAGCTGCATACGAGACATTGTACGAATGTCTATGGACACTATCCCAATTAATATCTCCGGTGGCGCCCTTCTATGCCGACTGGCTTTATCAAAACCTGACGGCAGCCGCTAGGGAAGCAGGGCAGGAACTAGACATTTCCGTCCACTTGACAGATTGGCCCGTAGCGAAAGCTGCTTGGATTCAACAGGAACTTGAAGTAAGCATGGAATTAGCTCAGGAGATTTCCTCTCTCGTCCACTCCCTTCGCAAAAAAGAACGACTCAAAGTAAGGCAACCACTCCGAAAAATCCTCATTCCCGTGCTTTCAGCGCAGCGAAGAAGGCAGATACAGCATTTTGAGGACTTGATACTCTCAGAGGTAAACATCAAAGCCATCGAATATATCGATGATACTTCCGGGATTCTGGTGAAAAGTATCAAACCGAACTTTGCGTTGCTTGGCAAAAAATACGGACCCCAAATGAAACTCGTTGCACAGGAGATCCTTGGCTGGGGAAAAGCTGAGATCGGGAAATTGGAGCGCGAAGGAAAGATGGACGCGATGCTTGCAGGAGAGCCAATAGAGATCCTTTTGGAAGAAACACTCATCAGTTCTCAGGACATTCCAGGGTGGTCTGTCGCAACAGACAGGGGATTAACGGTAGCTTTGGATGTCACCGTAACAGAGGAATTGAAACAGGAGTGTATCGCCAGGGATCTAGTCAACCGCATTCAAAACCTACGAAAAGATATGGGGCTGGACGTTCAAGACAAGATCCACATTACCATAGCTAATCATAGTAAAGAAGTAGATACAGCCATTAAGGTTTTTGCGACCTATATTCAAACAGAAACCCAAGCATTGGAATTAACGTTTGAAAATGAATTGCAAGAAGGAACGCTGCTAGATATGGATGATTTTGAACTTACCGTGCGCGTAGAGAAACGTTAACTTATGAACTATATAAAATATTTTGGAATCACCCTGCTAATAATTGTCATTGACCAAGTGGTGAAAATGCTCGTCCATTACCAGATGGATTTTGGAACTGTGGGTCAGATAAAAGTGCTGGGAGATTGGTTTAAGTTGCACTATACGACAAACCCCGGAATGGCCTTTGGGATGCAAATCGGGTCGGAATATGGCAAATTGATCCTTACAAGTTTCAGGCTCATTGCCATGTTTGGTATCGGATATTACCTGTATATGCTGATCGCTAAGTCTGCGCATCCTGGATATATTGCGTGTATCTCGCTTATATTAGGGGGCGCAATTGGCAACTTGATAGACAGCGTGTTTTACGGCGTATGGCTTGGAAATGCTCCTTATGACGCACCAACGCCATGGTTCCACGGACAAGTTGTTGATATGTTCTACATTGATATTTGGGAGGGGTTCATCCCGGATTGGATTCCGATTATAGGCGGTGGATACACCGCGCTTTGGCCTATATTCAATATTGCAGATGCATCTATTTTCGTAGGCGTGGCTATCATCCTTATTTTTCAAAAGCGGTTTTTTGATGAGGAAAAGAAGGACGCAAATGAAGACGAGATTCAAAAACAATTTATTGAAGACAAATAAGGAACCTTTGCAATTGTCTATTAAAAAAAGAAAAAATGTGAATTTTTTCTTTTTTTATGTCCAATTGAAGAAGATTATGTATTTTTGGTAAAACAGCTACACAAAAATAACGCACCCAAGAGATGGATTTCAAGAAGTTTGAGCGACTAAAAAAGCAGTATGAGGAGTTTATTTCTAAAGCGGAAAAGGACATAGAAGGTGATAAGGCTATCAAACAAACACGCTCCGTATGGTTTGATCGTTTTACTATAGAAAAATTACTGGAACAAACGGATCCAAAAACAGGTGGCATAAAAATATTTTTTGGTAAATACGACGAAGATACCTCTTCCGAAGCTGATAAATCATTCAAACCAGAGGAGCTAAACGGTAAACTGACGGTGATCTTGGCAGCCTCCAATGCTAACGAAGATCCGGAAGTTGAGTCTATGGTAATTAATGGTGGGAAGGTCTGTCCTCCGGATTGCGGTTAGTCTTGAGTCCAAACCCATGTCACTTTCATTATATCTTGTTTCGATATTCCTAGGACTAGCGGGAGGTAGTTACTACGCGCTTACAAAATTCAAAAACGGCCAACAGTCCGGCATCCAATTGTTATTATTGGGTATTATAGGTTTTGTAGCTTGCTTTGAACTGTATGCGATCTACCTATACAAGCAAGGAAAACATAATGTCCTTGTCTACAATATTTGTTTTTTCTACATAGAGACATTTTTACTATTGGCATATCTCTATGGCATAAACGTTTCCAAAAAAACCCGTCAATTTATAGTCTATTTCTGCTGTACCTATCTTGCCTGGGGGATTATTAATACCGTTTTTATCCAGGATATTCAGTTGGCAGCGCACAGCTATTCCTTTTTGATAGCAAGCCTGGGAATCGTTTCATTTTGCCTACTATTTATATTTCAGATTGCCAAAAACAACGAGTTTCTGGATAAGCCGCTTTGGTCCATCCCTCATTTTTGGAATACATCGATTTTACTGATTTTTTACAGTTCTGCCTTCCTATACTTTATCTCCCTGAATGTCTTAGTCGAATTAGATTTAGCGTTAGTTAAAGTATTAGGATCCTTTAATCGGTTTGTTGCCGGTACCATGTACATTGTCCTTGGCTTTTCATTTTTTGCCCCCATGTTTCAACCGACAAATCATGGATGACAATTCTTTGGAACTGTTTTTCATTTTGCTTTCAGGAATATTCCTCATGTTCCTCATGTCCGTATTTATCGTGGCTATCGTCATCATACACAGGCAGCGGCAGGTGAAAAACCGGCACCGGGTAGAATTGATGAAAGCAGATTATGAAAAAACCATTCTCAATGTCGAAAAGGAAATTCGGGAGGAGACACTCCTCTATGTAAGTCAGGAGCTCCATGACAATATCGGGCAGATGCTGTCTCTGACGAAATTGGTCTTAAATAACCCAGAGCCCACATCGGTACAAGAAGGGAAAAAACTTATCAATCAGATCATCAAGGAGGTTAGGAGCCTTTCTCGCTCCATCAACAAAGATTACCTAAAAGAACTGCGGTTTGATACCTTCCTAAAAGAAGAACTGGATAAGATCGAAAGAAGCGGTTTTTGTCGGACAAAATTCACCCATGCAACAGCTGTTGTGGAAATTAGCGATGAAAACAAAAAGCTGATATTAATACGCGTGGTCCAGGAATGCCTCAATAACGCGATCAAACATGCTTCCCCAACCTGTATTACGATCAACCTGGCTTGTTCGGCTACTGAATTGGAACTTGATATAGCTGACGACGGTGTCGGATTCGACCCCAGTCAGGAGTCTACCGGACTGGGGCTTAGAAATTTACAATCCCGAATGGAGGCCATTGATGGCCATATTCGTTTTCTGTCAAAACCACAGGAAGGAACGCTTGTAAGCATTCGCTTGCCGATTTAACCAAACCTATATCGTATCAATATGTCATTCTTGCGCTTTCTATGAAAAAAAAGATCAAAATCATCATGGCGGATGACCATAAAATGTTTGTCCAAGGAATGGCCAACATTTTGAAAAAGGAATCGGACTTCGACATAGCAGGTATCTTTACTGGCAGCAAACAGGTTCTTGACTACCTCCGGCAACACAAAGTAGATCTTCTGATTACCGATATGAACATGCCTGGAATGGATGGACTTGGATTGATTCAGGAACTGAAGAAAATATCCGTTCCAATCAAAATCATTGTATTATCCATGTACGATGATGAAGAGATTTTCAGAAACTGCGTGAAACAAGGAGTGAGTGCCTATGTATTAAAAAATGCCGATCCCGAAGAGCTTGTATTTACCATACACGAGGTGATGGAAGACCGGCATATCATGGATTTTCAACATGTCCTGTATCAGGCGGAAGACAATCCATTTGATCACCTGGACGGCTACGCCCTGAAGTTCAGACTGTCTAAAAGGGAATTTGAAATCCTCCGGTTTATCGCAAAGGGAAAAACCAACAAGGAGATCGCAGAATTCCTTCACCTAAGTGTACATACGGTAGAGACGCATAGAAAACACATCCACTCAAAACTGAACGTGTCTACGTCAGCCGAGCTAATCAAAAAAGCAATAGATATGGGATTAGGATAATGGAAACTCGAATTCTGTGTAACTTTATAACATTAAAAGTAATGACAAAGTTATGGTAAAAAGATTCGTGATTGGGATATTGCTCGCTGTAGGCTTAGGTACCTGGGCCAACGCGCAAGTAAGTGTAGGCATCTATCAAAGTGGCGTGTTTACCTATGCCGGAGTGGGATCCAATCCGGAAAAACGCTACTTTGGAGAAGCAAGGTTGTTTGCCGGAGACCTGCTGAACAACTTTTTTGGTATAGAAGTATTGGGTCAACGCAATTTTAAGCGTACGGACTGGTATAATTTTTCTGCTGGGCTAATGATTGGTTACCATGAATTTGACGAAGCCAGGTTGGGCGTACCCGCGCTTTTCACCATAAAGCCTATTCAGGTAAACAGAAATTTAGCCATAATTTTGGAAGCTACGCCGTTTCTGAGCTACGGTTCCGTCTATTTGAGGGGAAACTTGGGTATCAGGTATTTCTTGGAAAGGAAAAATTAAAATCAGGGGCTCGCAGCTATTCGGGCAACTTAAGGCGTCCAATGGCTGTAACACCACCCTTTGTCACCTCCCCAATACTGACCAATATGTCAGCATCTACCGGTAAAAATACGTCAACTCTGGATCCGAATTTTATAAATCCAAACTCTCCACCCTGAGCTACTGGATCACCTTCCTTGATATACCACTTAATCCGTCGCGCTAAAGCTCCCGCGATCTGTCTGACCATCAATTGGATACCACTTGGATGTTCGATAACCATAGAAGTCCGCTCGTTTTCGGTGCTGGATTTCGGGTGCCAGGCTACTAGGTATTTACCGGGATGGTACTTGAAAAACTTGATCAATCCGGTAATAGGAGCTCTGTTTACGTGGACGTTGATTGGAGACATAAAAATGGAAACCTGAATTCGAGGCTCCTTTAAATACTCGGACTCCTCGGTTTGCTCGATTACCACCACTTTTCCGTCGGCCGGAGCGTATACGAGATCCCTTTCCGTAGGTAAAGGAATGGCGGGATTTCGGAAAAACTGCAGAATCATTAAATAAAAAACAATTGTCACTAGCAATATGACATTTAACAGCGTATCGTTCCCTTCATCCAAAATTTGATGTAACGCAAAGTTGATTGCTGCCAGACCTATTAGCAACCAGAATAGTAAAGATTTACCTTCTTTATGAATCGTCATTAGTGAACTGATTTATTATAAATAATAAGTACGTTACAAAAATACATATTTTTTGCCATAGTTAGAAAATCTTCAAAAAGGCCACAATAAAGGGGGTGGATAATAACAATCCGTCAAACCGATCCATAAACCCTCCGTGACCAGGAAGGCCTCTTCCCGAATCTTTGATATCAATGCTGCGCTTAAAGAGCGACTCGATCAGGTCTCCATAAGTCCCTGCGATGATAATGATAGCCGCAATGCTAAACCACTGCCATACTGGGAGGACTGTGAAATACTGCGCCATAATGTACGTCACCACAATCGCAGTAGCCGCCCCACCGAGACTTCCCTCCCAGGATTTTTTGGGAGATACCCGTTCAAAAAGCTTCGTTTTACCAAATTTCGTCCCTGCAAAGTACGCACCTGAGTCACTTGCCCAAAGTATAAAGAGTGACCCTACAACAATTTCAAAGCTAAAGGAATTACCTGCGGCAAACGCGGCAACTGTGAGTAAAGAAAAGGGAATGGCTACGTAAAATATCCCCAAAATGGTAAAAGCGATTCCCGTAAACGGCTTCTTGTCTGACTTTCTATACAGCTTGATGAAAAAAATCATGGATACGAGGGGAAAGACCAAGAAATAATATTCGATGGGAATGATTTTCATTTCTTCCAAAAACGTAAAGGTAAAGATGAGTAAGCCGATAAACGTGCCAAAACTCTTCAGGGGCAACATTCCGTCCAGTCCGGAAAGCTTGTAGAATTCCATCTGCGTAAACGACTGAATAATCCCAAATACGATGAAATAAGCCCATTCGCTGTATACTGAACTACCGACAATCACAACTGCGCCAATAAGCGCTGTGATAACGCGTTGTGCCAAGTTACTATAATTGCTTATATTAAAACGTGATTTCATTTTCTATAATGTTAATCGCCTGCACGACATCCGTAGTAGGCGTCATGATTTCAAAATTGCCGTGAATATGGTACACGGTCTCCCGTTTGTTAAGAATTACGGCCATGATACCCCTCTCAGTTAGTACCCCCTTGATTATCTCCGCCCGAATTGGGGATCCCGTTTCATAGACCTTGTGCCACTTGGTCATTTTCAGTTCGTTTAGCATGTATGGCAACAAAGGCTTTAAACCCAACTATAAAAACAAGCAATCCTACAATGACGTAAGGCCAGTATATCTCCGAAGGTTCGTCTATATCAAAGTCGACCATCCCCAACTTGCCAAGATAAACCATTGTGACGGTAAGTGCGTTGTTGAGCGTGTGGGCGAGAATGGGATATAATAGGCTTCCTGAATAAACATACAAATAGCCAAAAAGGGCGCCTAAAAACATCCTTGGCAGTAGGCCGTAAAACTGCAAATGAATAGCGGCAAAGATAAAGGCGGTGATCCATACTCCTAAATGTACATTGCCGGTATATTGGTGCATCTTTGGCTGTATAATTCCCCGGAACAAATATTCCTCTCCCCATCCGGCCATTATTCCGATTACCAAAATTGCAGCGAAAAACTCCAGTCCTGTGTCGAAGTTGGTAATATACTTGGTTAACAGCATTAACTCATCCTCTTTTTCCCTCATCACCCGTTCAAGACCCGAAAGAAAATCCGGAAACTGCACGTGTGTGTTCAGGAACACAATCAGGGAATTAAAAGCGATAAAACCGAGCATCAACAGGACAACAACTAGGATGCCCATGAACTTTACGCGGTGTATTTGCTGTTTGAGATTCAGCGTCTTCTTATCGACAAGACGGATAAAAAGCCATCCTCCAAGTAGGAATGCGCCCCCGCCCCCAAGCCCTTGGATAAACAAAAAGGCTAGACGGGCATTGGGATGGGAAAGACTGCCTGTGAGAAGGGGCATCAAATCCCCAAAAGGAATCCCGAACAAAGGGGTGGTTAGCGCGACAGCAACTGTTTGGGCAATCGCCAATGCTCCAAACACCAACAGAAGTAAGATAGTGAAGGAAAGTAGCCAAAAATGATTGACGCCATATCCTTTTTTGTTTTCATATATTTCCTCCATAATTGGAGTAAATTTACACCAATTAGCCATGACCGCAAGTCGGCCTGTTAATATAGCTTGTCATTTTATGGAATTTACTTAAAATTCAGATGCGTAATAGGCTACAAATCAAACTTAATCAGTGATCTTCGTAAAAAAATAAAAAACAGTGATCAGTATAGGTAATATAAAGTTGGGGGAATTTCCGCTGTTATTGGCTCCGATGGAAGATGTGAGCGATCCGCCTTTTCGTGCGGTTTGTAAACAAAACGGCGCAGATTTGATGTATACTGAGTTTATCAGTTCAGAAGGTTTGATCCGAGACGCTGCCAAAAGCGTTCAAAAATTGGACATATTCGACTATGAACGTCCCATAGGGATTCAAATTTTTGGTAGCGAAATCGAGTCTATGAGGGAAGCGGCTACGATTGTAGAAGCGGCTAAACCGGATATTCTGGATATCAACTACGGCTGCCCTGTCAATAAGGTTGCCTGCAAAGGGGCGGGCGCCGGTATCCTGCTAGACATCGACAAGATGGTTGCAATGACTGCCGAGATAGTTAATGCAGTGTCTATCCCCGTGACTGTCAAGACGCGCTTGGGGTGGGATGAAAATACGATCCGTATACAAGAAGTAGTGGAGCGCCTACAGGATGTGGGCATCCAAGCGATCAGCATACATGCCCGCACACGCAAGCAAATGTACAAGGGATCTGCCAATTGGGAGTATCTTGCCGAAGTAAAAAACAATCCAAGGATTACCATCCCTGTTTTCGGCAACGGTGATGTGGATTCTCCCGAACGTGCACTTGAATACCGCAACAAATATGGTGTGGACGGCATCATGATTGGCCGCGCCAGTATTGGCTATCCGTGGATTTTTAATGAAATCAAACATTATTTTGCCACCGGTGAGCTATTGCCTGCCCCTGATCTTGCGGAACGGATACAGGTTGCCAAAAAGCATCTCGACTTCTCCGTAGAATGGAAAGGCGAAAAACTCGGAATGTTGGAGATGCGCCGCCACTATACCAATTACTTCCGGGGTATTCCGAATTTCAAACCATATAGAACCGAACTGGTGACTTCAGAAAATTACGAACATGTATTGGAAATACTGGAAGAAGTAGGGAATGTGTATGCCGAGCACGAGTTCTAGATTCCCCTCATCGAACGATTACTTGCTTTATAAAAAACCACGACAATCGACGGCTGTAGCTATACTGTCCCGTCAAAGCGACAACCTTTAGTAGCTCATGGAAGCCAATCCGCCCACAGGACAGCCGGTTAAAAGCTGGCTGTTATTAATTCTTTTAGCCTTGATATGGGGCAGTTCATTTATTCTTATCAAGAAAGCGCTGCTCGTTTTTTCTCCCGGTGAGGTGGGTGCATTCAGGATCTTGACAGCGGGCTTGGTCATGCTTCCCCTCTCTATGCCCCGACTGAAAGAACTCAACCGCCAACAGGTTCGGTATTTAATCATCATCGGATTAGTGGGAAGCTTTATTCCCGCATTTTTGTTTGCCAAAGCACAAACGGAGCTGTCCAGCTCGCTGACCGGTGTATTGAACGCGCTCACGCCCCTTATGGTGATCGTAATCGGTGCCTTGCTTTTCGGTTCAACCATCACTGCTAGAAATGCATGGGGATTATTGGTTGCGTTTCTGGGCGTGGGTATTTTGGTATTGTTTCAATCAGGAAGCGGCTTGGAAGCCGTCACGGGATTAAATTTCTATGCGTTCTTTGTTTTAGCAGCAACTGTCTGCTATGGGTTTAATGTAAACATCATCAAATACAAATTTGTGAAGCTGACGCCTATTGCGATTACAGCTATATCGTTAATGATGGTACTGCCCTTGGCAGCCATATACCTCTTTGCCTATACCCGGTTCTCCTTCAAGATGGTACATATTCCGGGGGGATGGGAAGCAGCAGGATACATTACCCTACTGGGTGTCGTAGGAACGGCTCTGGCACTGATAATCTTTAATGTCATGGTCAAGCTGGTTTCACCCGTATTTGCCAGTTCAGTAACCTACCTGATTCCTATCGTTGCCATTTTCTGGGGAGTAATTGACGGAGAAACTTTGTTGCTGTGGCATTATGTAGGTATATTGACAGTCATTCTCGGAGTCTGGATCGGAAATAGGAAATAGCTATCTATCCCAACCACCATTGTCTATTTGACGACAACCTTTGAAAAAACACCTTCATGCTTGACAATTTATTTAATATCGAGAAGGAATTATTGAACAGAATCATTCAGACGGTTCTGATCTTATTTGGGATTTGGGTAATAAACAAGCTATCTGTCCGCCTTTTATACCGCGGAAATTCCGAAGAAATGAGGAAGCAGTACCACCTGCGCAAAGTAATTGAATACACCACTTTTTTCATCGGCTTTCTCATTATAGGAAACCTATGGGTAAGTAATTTTCAATCCATAACCACTTTTCTGGGCTTGCTTTCAGCGGGTATTGCTATAGCCTTGAAGGACATCTTTGTCAATATAGCCGGGTGGGCGTTTATCTACCTACGAAAGCCATTTGATGTAGGAGACCGGATTCAGATAGGAGAAGTAAAAGGGGATGTTATTGATCTACGTCTTTTTCAATTCAGCCTTTTGGAAATCGGCAACTGGGTAGATGCCGATCAGAGTACGGGAAGGGTCATCCACGTGCCAAACGGAAAAGTGTTTACGGATGCGCAAGCAAATTATTCCATTGGATTCAACTATATATGGAATGAACAGGTAATCTACATCACATTAAAAAGTGACTTTCGGAAAGCCAAGTCCATTCTGTTGGACATATTAAACGAACACCTCAAGGACGAGCTTAAACTGGCCGAAAAAGAATTTTTAAAAGCCAAGCACGAACACCTGATCGTGTATAAGCAGTTTACGCCCATGATTTTTACCGATATCACCGAGCGGGGCATACAGCTTTCCATGAGGTATCTTTGCAGCCCAAAGAAACGGCGCATGATGGCACATACCATTATGGAGTCAATTCTCGAACGATTTGGCCCCGAAGACACTATACGTATCGCGTACCCTACATCTACCGTACTACTCCATCAAGATCAGGCCCATCCCGCAAATCAGCCCGGCAAATCTAAAGACAGCCAAGGGTAGCGACAGTGGAAACATCATTTTGTCGACAAAGCTATAGTAGCATAAATTGTTGTACAGTGTCACTTTTTAACTAATTTTGCGGCTATGGCAAAATCTGATCAGTCCCAAGAAGTCAACGTATTGAAAGATATAATCGCCCATGCCAAGGAGTATGGGTTCGTCTACCCTTCTTCCGAAATCTATGATGGCCTTCAGGCTGTATATGATTATGGCCCCTATGGCGTAGAATTGAAAAACAACCTGAAAAAACTCTGGTGGGAATCCATGACCCGCCTCCACGACAACATTGTGGGATTGGATGCCGCCATATTCATGCATCCCACCACTTGGAAAGCATCCGGCCATGTGGACAGCTTCAACGATCCGATGGTTGACAACAAGGATAGCAAAAAACGCTACCGTGCAGACGTGCTGATCGAGGAAAAGGCCGCCCAATATGAACTTGCCGGAGAAGTTGAGAAATCCCAGTCCTTGTTAGCGGCTATGGGGAAACTCATGGAAGCTGAAAATTTCGACAGTCTCAGGGAACTGATGATAAACGAGGGAATTACCTGCCCACTTAGCGGTACCGCCAACTGGACAGAAATCCGACAGTTTAACCTGATGTTCTCCACGCAGGTTGGGTCAGTGGCAGATGAATCAAGTACAATCTATCTGCGGCCGGAAACAGCCCAAGGGATATTCGTTAATTTTCTGAATGTGCAAAAAACCGCACGGATGAAGGTGCCGTTTGGGATCGCCCAGATCGGTAAAGCATTTAGAAACGAGATCGTCGCCCGGCAATTTATCTTCCGCATGCGTGAGTTCGAACAGATGGAAATGCAATTCTTTGTGCGGCCTGGAACAGAACTGGAATGGTACAAAGAATGGGCGGAAAAACGTGTGCGATGGCACCTAGCGCTGGGGATTCCCGCCGAAAAGATCCGCCGGCATGACCACGATAAGCTAGCGCACTACGCAAATGCCGCCTTAGATATTGAGTACAATTTCCCTTTTGGAAATAAAGAAGTAGAAGGGATTCATTCAAGGACTGATTTTGACCTTAAAAGTCACCAAGCCTATTCCAAGAAAAAACAACAATACTTCGATCCAGAGATCAATCAAAACTATATCCCTTACGTCATAGAAACGTCCATCGGGGCAGACAGGCTGTTTTTGATGACCCTCTGCAATGCGTATACAGATGAGATCGCGGAAGGCAAACAGCGTACCTATCTGAAATTTCATCCTGCAATAGCTCCGGTGAAAGCAGCTATACTGCCACTAACTAAGAAAGATGGCCTACCCGAAAAAGCAGCGCAAATCGTCGAAGAGCTAAAATATGATTTTAACATCATCTATGAAGATGCTGCATCTATAGGCAAAAGGTACACCCGACAAGACCTAATAGGTACGCCATTTTGCATTGCTGTTGATCATCAGACGCTTGAAGACGATACGGTCACGATCCGGCATCGCGATACCACTGAACAAGAGCGCCTACCTATATCAGATCTACATCAGCGGCTGAACCAAGCGTGTAGCTTTAAGAGGATCTTTGAAAAGCTGTAAGTTCGCTCTCTTGTTGATAGCTCTTTCAAACACTTCCAATTTATCCTAGTTTTACATCTATGGAAAAAAAAGCCGTAGTCATAGGTGCAGGGATAGCAGGATTGGCTGCTTCCATACGCCTTGCACACTTGGGATACAGGGTAGATATTTTTGAAGCTAACAGTTATCCTGGGGGAAAGCTTTCGGAGATTCAACTTGGTGGCTACCGCTTTGATGCGGGTCCATCCCTATTTACACTTCCTGACCAAGTGGAGGAACTATTCTGGCTAACCGGAAGAAATCCATCTGACCACTTCGAATACATCAAATTGCCTGTGGCCTGCCACTACTTCTGGGAAGACGGCAAGCAAATCAAAGCGTATTCGGATATAGATGCGTTTGCTGAAGAAGTGCAAACCAAACTGGGAGAACCAGCCGATCATATTCGACAGTCCCTCAAGAGGTCGGCGTATATATACGAACACCTTTCTCCCCTATTTATGCATCAATCCCTGCATAGATGGAAAACCTGGACGTCCCCTCATGCACTTAGGTCATACCTAAAAATGGGGAAGCTGGGTATTTTTGACACCATGAATGGGGCGAATGAGAAGCAATTCCAACACCCCAAACTGGTGCAGTTATTTAATCGTTACGCAACTTACAACGGCTCCGACCCCTATCAGACTGCTGCGACCCTAAACATCATTCCCCACTTGGAATTTAATATTGGCGCATTTTTCCCGAAAAAAGGAATGTATTCCATCACCGAGAATTTATACCAGCTCGCGAAAGACATAGGGGTTACTTTCCATTTTAATACGACCGTAAGAAAAATCAACGTCGAAAACGGCAGGGCAGTGGGTATAACCACAGACAACACATCCATTGCCGCAGATATCGTCGTCAATAACATGGACATGGTCAATGCCTACAAGCATTTATTAAAAGACCAAAAGCAACCTACCTTTCTGCTTAAACAGCCAAAATCCAGCTCTGCACTGATTTTCTATTGGGGTATTAAAAAGGAATACCCAGAATTGGAACTGCATAATATCCTTTTTAGCGACGATTACAAAAGCGAGTTTGAACATATTTTTAAACGAGGTCAAATTTTTTCCGACCCAACAGTATACATCAACATCACTTCGGTTTATAAGGGTGACGATGCCCCTGTTGGCGGAATGAACTGGTTTACCATGATCAACACCCCAAACAATCAGGGACAAGACTGGGAGCAGCTGATTCAGGCCGCAAGAAAGCATATTATTCAGAAAATAAACCGGGTATTACAGACTGACATAGAACCCTATATAGAAGTCGAGGAGATCTTGGATCCGCGGACGATTGAATCCAAAACGTCGAGTGCAAATGGGGCCTTATATGGGAATAGTTCTAACAACCGATACGCAGCATTCCTGCGCCATGCGAATTTCTCCTCGGAAATTAAAAACCTGTACTTTTGTGGGGGAAGTGTGCATCCCGGGGGAGGGATTCCGCTAAGCCTGCTTTCTGCAAAAATAATGAGCGACATAATCGCGGCAAGAAATTCATAGTGGTATATGCCTTTAGGGGGTGACCAATACCTTGTACGATTGGTAGAGATTCAGGATATCCATTACATATTGAACAGCAAGATGGCCTTTGGCATAGCCACTTTTTACTAAAGGATCCCTGTAAATCTGTGGCTTCGACTTCCTCTCCAAATAAAAGGCAACATTTTCCCAGACTCTAGTATCTTTTCCATACTTCAAGGCCAGTCTCCATGAATCCTGAACATGCCCGTGTCCGACGTTATAGGAAGCTAGAATAAACTTTATTCGTTCCGTATTATCGGGAACCCGTTCTAGCCAAAACCGGTCCAGGTACATAAGGTAATTCACTCCACCCCGAAGGCTCTCTACAGGATTATTTGGATCCTTTACCCCGAATCTACTTAATGTAACCGGCATAAGTTGAAGAAGGCCTACCGCCCCCGCATATGAAGTGGCGGAGGTATCAAACCGGCTTTCCTTATAGACAAGCGCCGCCAGCAGCCTCCAATCCCAGCCTAACTTATCAGCACCGTCTTTGATAATTTCATCGAATGCCGAAATCCTGCCTCCAGAGACGGATGAAAAGGCGGAATTATTTCTAAAATAACTGTTTTTTTTGTTTACAAAATATTTGTTGTATAGAATGGCATTGTACCCTGTACGCTGGATTTTTGCAATCCACTCATTCACGGTTTCAAGTAACTCCGGAGAATTTTTTCGAACAGCCCAAGATACCTGGTTGGGGGAACTCACCTCAACACTGATATCAATATTATCGTAATAGGTCGCATTTACTTGGGCGATGTCATCGTCTACTACGGTGTATGATAGTTCACCGTTGACCACCTTTAGGATGAGTGACTCGAGACTTTCATCCATTTCATGCACTTCCATACCCAACCCAAGGGAGTCATTTAATGCCTGTAGCTTATCTTTATAAATAGTTCCTTTCTTGATATGGATTTCCTTTCCTGTGAGTTCTGTTAAAGTATCTACCATCTGGGGCTTCTGCTGCTGAACAAGCACGGGACTAATATCCGTGATGGCTTCGGTAAACTTTGCATACTTCTTTCGCTCTTCCGAAACTTCGAAATTGATAGCTATGATGTCGGCCTTTCCTTCATTCAGAAAGCGGAATGACTCCTCCAATCCGTTACTTACGATAATTCGAAGCGATACTCCAAGGCGTGCGGCAAGATTCCGCAGCAACTCATACTCATAGCCCATTGCACGGCCGCGGTAGATGTAATAGCTAGTC
>WGNT01000176.1 GCA_016124425.1 Cytophagales bacterium | reverse complement strand
TGGAGGTACGACTTTTATTTATTACCGGGACCGCTATTCCTGGTCAGGTAATGAGAATATAATAAGGAATTTCAATTTTATTTTGGATTCCGGAGATACGCCGGCGTTTATGGGAACGCTAAATATGGGCTATCGAAAGATCCCTGTAGATGGTGGCTTCACATTTAGGGCTAACCTCACGCCAATATTTAACCACAAAGGTTTTTGGCCTCTTTTCGGAGGCGTTAGTTTTGGATATTCGTTTTAAAAACACCATCGATGAAAAAGCTTTTTCTAATTTTATTCATTCTTTTGCCCATGGGTGCAATCCACGCGCAAGACGCCTACAAGGTTACCCATCAAGCCGCCTATTTCGAAGTAGGTGGTGCGGGGTTAATCTATACCTTTAACTACGACTTCAGATTTGATAAATCACGCTTGGACACCTGGGGCATGAAGGTTGGTGCTGGAGGGTACTGGATTGAGGATTCAGGTTTTTTTTCATTGCCTCTGGAAGTGAATAGATTGTTTGGCAATGGTCCCCATTATTTTGAGATTGGAGCGGGCGTCACACTAATGGCATTCAGATCAAATCGCTACGAATGGACCTGTACGGAGTCTGGATGTACTGGTATGGCTTATCCGGATCGAACAGAGATTGTACTTCCGATTGAGGGCTCTCCAAATGCCATGGGTACGCTAAATATCGGCTACAGGCGCATTCCAATAGGGGGTGGGATTTCATGGAAAGTCAATGTAACACCGCTATATAATAGCAACGGATTTTGGCCGCTTTTTGCAGGAGCCGGAATTGGTTATGTGTTTTAAGAGATCCGTACTGTAAGCGGGACAGCTAATCACCAAGGTACGTTTAGCTTTTCCCCCAACTCTTTTAGATCAGTTTCTACCGATGGCAGGAGTGGAATTCCGTTTTTCCTCCGTTCTGCTTCCAGTAGCCGTTCAGGATCTCCTGGGATCAATACCCTTTCCTGTCCTTCCACAGGGATGGCTTCTCTAAACCGTGAGATCCACGTATCCATATTGGACTTGAATGATGCGGCAGGCCGGAAAGCATCGATGCGCATAGCGCCGAAGAAATGGCCTAAACCTTCGCCGACAGGATTTGGATGGGGTTCTAAAAACGCAACGAAAGGAGGTACCCATGGCCCGTAGTTGGCACCGGAGAGCACTGCCGACAAAATATCTACCACAGCACCAAGGCCGTACCCCTTGTGTGACCCATGTTCACGGTCACCGCCCAAAGGTAGCAGTGCCCCGCCGTCCCTGACTCCGTTTGGGCTGGTAGTGGCATGGCCGTCTTTATCTTGAATCCAGCCATATGGCGCCTCTTGTTGTTTGCGCTGTAATATTTCCAGTTTTCCGTTTGCTGCGGTAGTAGTAGCCATATCCAAAACAAAAGGGGGCTGTTGATCGGCAGGAATAGCTACGGAAATGGGATTCGTCCCCAACATGCGTTCTTTTGAAAAGGTTGGGCTAACCAGCGGACTGGCATTTGTCAGCGATATGCCTATCATGTCATGTGCCAGTGCCTGCATGGCATGAATGCCCGCGATTCCGTAGTGATTGGAATTCCGGACCGCAACCCAGCCTGTACCGGCAATTTTGGCCTTATCTATGGCGACCTGCATGGCATAGGGGGCTACAACCAGTCCCAGACCACCATCCCCATCGACAACAGCCGTGCTGGGGGTTTCGTGAACGACACGTATATGGGGAGTCGGGTTTATTCGTTTGACCTCCCAAAGTCTCACATAGCCAGACAGCCGTGCCACCCCATGCGAATCAACTCCTCGAAGGTCGGCAGCAAGTAATACCTTCGTAGCTGCAAGGGCATCGGCCTCTGGGCACCCGATTTTCAATAAGATGTTTTTGGTGAACGATTCCAGATGTTCTAACGAGAAGGTAGGCATATTCTTCGGACTATACGTACGGGTAAACGGGATAAAAAATGGCTAGTGGCAAGGTTGTAAAGCAACAGTTAATGACATTGTTGTACAAAGTCAGACTTCGCTTTTAGGCCGCTTTGCTGCATTAATTCAGCAATCGCACCTTCCTTCAGGGAATACGTTGAGCAGTGCAACTTCTCTGGATTCATGTATCGAAGGATATAGGTTATCAGACAGGACGCTACTACGATCATATCCACCCGCATCGGAATCATTCCCTTGATTTGAAGGCGATCTGCCTTATTTAAAGACAACAGCTGTGCGGAAATTGAATGGAATTCAGTGACTGGTATAAAGAATACACTCTTATTTTTTGATTTTACGCCGTTTTCCCTGGCAAGGTAAATATCCGTCAAGGTATCAAAAGTGCCTGACGCACCCACTAACCGGGTAGGCATATACCGATTCAACATTGTCAACAGTGAATATAGGTTGTCCGCCAAGTACGCATCAAGCTTCTGCACCTCATCAGGCAGTATGGGGTCATGGTAGTGAAAGAGATCCAAAAGCCGCTGCCCGCCAATTTCAAAACTCTGTTTCCAAAAAATTCCAGTTTCGTTGCCAATAATGAACTCGACAGATCCTCCGCCTATATCCATCATCAGTGAGCATTCATCTGTCAGGCTTCCGCTAAGTTTGATGCCCTTATAAATGAGTTCGGCTTCTCTGTCGCCGTCTATGATCTGGACAGAAAAGCCGAATCTCTCTTGAACCTCCGCTACAAATTGAAGTCCGTTCGATGCATTCCTCACGGCACTTGTGGCAAACACGGCGATATTTTCGATCTGCTCACCCCGTATTAGGTTATTGAAATGTTCTAGTGTATGAAAGGCCCGTTTTTGTGCTTCGGGCAGAATAGTCCTGTTTGAAATACCCCCCTCTCCGATCTTTACAGGGATTTTCTCCTTGTAAAGTGTCTCAAACCTGTTTCCATAAAATTCTACCAATAACAAATGAAAAGTATTGGTGCCCATGTCGATTACTGCTGCCTTATTTTTCATTACATCAGCCGGTTTTTTGATGTTGCGAATATAGAAGTTTTATTTAAATCCAAAGGACGAACCAGGTTTTAATATACGGGAAAGTGCAGGTAATTTTTCTTCTTTTGACGCGATGGGGTAAAAGACAAGGGTTTAGCTGAATAATCACCCTGGTTTTAGCCGGGATGGAAACGTGATCAGGGTCATTTTCCAACGGATCGGCATGCGTTGTGCTTTGTCGAGTATCTATGAGGAGGGTATAAAATGCTCAAATCATTTTTCTACTAGCAGGCAGCGACTTATCTTTGGTCAATCCTTTCCCATCGAAAATGAAACAATCTCCATCCACCGAATTTCCAACTGACAATCCAAAGTTTAGGACGCTTCTTCAAAAAAACGAACAAGCACTACAAGGAGGCGGGGCGGATCGGGTTGAATCGCAACATGCAAAGGGCAAGTTAACCGCTAGGGAACGTCTGGGGTTTTTGTTGGATCCGGGGTCCTTTCAGGAACTGGACAAGTTGGTCGTCCATCGGGGGACTGATTTTGGTATAGATCAGGAAAAGTACCTAGGAGACGGTGTTGTTACGGGATTCGGGACCATCAACAATCGCTTAGTATATGTGTATTCTCAGGATTTTACGGTGTTTGGAGGTTCTCTGTCGGAAACACATGCCGAGAAGATCTGTAAGATCATGGACATGGCCATGAAAAATGGAGCACCGGTAATCGGATTGAATGATTCCGGAGGCGCGCGGATTCAGGAAGGAGTCAATTCCCTGGGAGGGTATGCGGATATTTTTTACAGGAACACCCGGGCTTCGGGCGTGATTCCTCAACTCTCCGCTATCATGGGACCCTGTGCTGGCGGAGCGGTCTATTCTCCGGCGATTACTGATTTTGTATTGATGGTGGAGCAAACATCCTATATGTTTGTGACCGGCCCCAATGTCGTGAAGACGGTCACGCAGGAAAACGTGAGTTCTGAGGAACTAGGAGGTGCTACAGCCCATAGCACAAAAAGCGGGGTGACGCACTTTGCTTGCGCCAATGAAATCGACTGCATCGAACATCTTAAAAAGCTGCTCAGCTATATACCGCAAAACTGCGAAGAAGAAGCACCGTTTGTACCGTATACATCATCCGGAGGCGAAACAAGAGAGGCATTGGACACGATCGTGCCGGACAACCCCAATCAGCCCTATGATATGCGTGACGTAATTGCAGGGATTGCTGACGAGGATAGTTTTCTGGAAGTACATCGCGATTTTGCTGAAAATATTGTCGTCGGATTTGTGAGATTGGGAGGCAGGAGTGTAGGTGTAGTAGGCAATCAACCTGCCGTCATGGCCGGGGTATTGGACATTCAGTCGTCTGTAAAAGCAGCCCGCTTCGTCCGGTTTTGCGATAGCTTTAATATCCCCCTGTTGGTGTTGGTAGACGTACCGGGGTTTTTACCCGGAACAGATCAGGAATGGAATGGCATTATTACAAACGGCGCCAAGTTGCTATATGCTTTTTCAGAAGCTACCGTGCCTCGGGTGACGGTCATCACCCGGAAGGCCTATGGGGGCGCCTATGATGTGATGAACTCCAAACATATCGGAGCGGATCTAAATTTCGCATGGCCTAGTGCGGAAATCGCAGTGATGGGTGCTAAAGGTGCGGCAGAGATCATCTTTAAACGCCAAATAGCTGCAGCGGAAGATCCTGAAGCCAAACTAACGGAAAAAATGGCTGAGTTTACAGAGAAATTCGCCAATCCATATAGCGCTGCAGAGCGAGGCTTTATCGATGAAGTTATTCTTCCCCAGGAAACCCGATCCAGACTCCTGCGAGCCTTCAACATGCTGGAGAACAAGGTAGATACCTTGCCCCGCAAAAAGCATGGGAATATGCCACTTTAAGATTCTAACAGCTTCGGTAATGTCACCTGCTTATTCCGGTAGCCGTGAAGCAGGCTGCTTGCCTTTTCAAAGTATAGTAGGGTTATTAGTAGGTTATTTAGGCAAGTGCGTGCTTGAATCTACGATTTTTTTGTGTGAGTATGGCAAGCGAACTTGCTTTGCCTTCCTTTTCGGGCTTTGAGAATAAGAAAAATTGGGTAATTTTGATTTCTATCCTTGAATTTGAAAATTTACCTATTGCATGCAAAACAACGAAAAATTTTTATACCAGTATTTAAACAATGCTTCACCTACCGGATTTGAAGCCTCAGGCCAGCAGATTTGGTTGGATTATTTAAAGCCTTATGTAGACGACTATTTTACGGATGCGTATGGCTCGGCCGTCGGCGTGATTAATCCGAAGGCGGATTTCAAGGTAGTCATTGAAGCCCATGCCGATGAAATAAGTTGGTTTGTAAATTACATAACACCAGAAGGATACATTTACGTCGTGAGAAATGGTGGATCCGATCATCAGATCGCACCATCCATGCGGGTCAATATACATACTGACGAAAAAACAATCCCAGGAGTATTTGGCTGGCCTGCTATCCACGTTCGCGACAAAGCCAAAGAAGAAGCCCCAAAAACAGACAATATTTTCATAGACGTGGGCGCAAGATCCAAGGATGAAGTACTGGAAATGGGCATCTACGTCGGCTGCGTGGCGACTTTTCAGGATGAGTTGACGGAGCTAAACGGGAAATTCTATACAGGAAGGGCCCTTGATAACCGTATTGGAGGCTATATGATTGCGGAAGTTGCCCGAAAGTTGAAGGAGGAAAAGGTAACGCTGCCCTTTGGGCTCTATATTGTCAATGCCGTGCAAGAAGAAATCGGGTTGCGGGGAGCGGAGATGATCGCCGCAAGTATCAAACCGAATGTGGCGATTATCACGGACGTCTGTCATGATACCACATCGCCCATGTACAACAAGGTCACTAGCGGCGATTATACCGCCGGAAACGGCCCCGTGCTTACCGTTGGTGCGGCAGTGCACAAGAAGCTGCTTGACCTCATTATCGCTTCTGCCCGCACGCGTGAAATTCCATTTCAGCGTTCCGCCTCCTCAAGAAGTACCGGTACCGACACCGATGCTTTTGCCTATTCCAACGGCGGGGTTCCTTCTGCGCTGATTTCATTGCCGCTTAAGTATATGCATACCACGGTAGAGACAGCAAGTAAATCCGACATCAACCATGTCATCGAGTTAATGAGCGGTTTTCTGCAAGATTTTGACATGGATTTTGATTTTCGGTACGTAAAGTAGGCTACCCAAAGCGGCAAGTGGCCTAATATCTGATACGGGTACTTCGTATCGGTGTCAAAAACAACTCGTTTGACTATGGAGAGAAAAAAAGTATTTATAAATAAGGTGATACCGGAAGCCGGTTTACGGTTGCTTGAAGCGGCCGGACTGGATTATACGATGTGGAGGGAAAAGCCGGTGCTGGACAGAGAGCAGGCAATTCTATTTTGCAAAGGACATGATGCGTTTCTAAGTGCCGGACAAAGCGGTCTTGATGCCGACTTTTTCGAGCAGTGCAGCCACCTTAAGGTGGTAGCCCTCCACTCAGTGGGCTTTGACGGAGTAGATATTGCTGCGGCTACAAAGCATGGCGTTCCAATAGGAAACACCCCTAATGTTCTCAACCGGGCAACAGCAGAAACTGCCCTGCTTCTTATGCTAACTGTGGCACGGAAAGCACTCTTTCTCCATAAACAAATCCAAAAAGGGGCTTGGGGCGTAAGTCAGCCTACCCAAGATTTAGGAATAGACATCGCCGGGAAGACCCTTGGGGTCGTTGGGCTCGGGAGAATAGGTACCGAACTTGCAACCATGTGCGCAAAATCTTGGAATATGAAAATTATTTACCACAACCGCTCCAGAAATGAGGAAGCGGAACGCGAGCTTGGTGCAGAATGGGTGAGCTTTGATGACCTTCTTGGTCAAAGCGATATCGTCTCGGTACACACGGCCCTGACAGAAGAAACCAGGGGTATGTTTGACCTTAAGGCATTCAAAAAAATGAAGTCTTCCGCCATTTTTGTAAATACGGCAAGGGGCGGCGTGCATGACGAAAATGATTTGATCCAAGCACTTCAAGAAGGCGTCATCTGGGGAGCTGGCTTGGACGTGACCAATCCGGAACCTATGAGTTCGGAAAGCCCACTGCTAAACATGGAAAACGCTGTCGTATTCCCACACATTGGATCATCGACATTTGAAACACGAAACGAAATGGCCCGATGTGCTGCTGAGAACATCATCGCCGGACTCAACGGTGAGCGGCTTCCCTATCCTGTTAATCCGGAAGTTTATGGTAACGACAATATAAACACACCCCAATAAGCATTATGTTTTCCCTATCATCCTCAGATTTGTCCCTTAGCGTTCGCCGGTGGGCGATGCTTGTTTTTGCGGTTACCCTATTCGTTGGATGTTCACAATCGCCGGAAACGGCCATCAACAGCGTCAGATTCGGCTTGGTGACGGATATTCACCTTCCGACCATGCATGATTCAGAAGTGCGGTTAAGGACGTTTTTGGATAGTATGGAACAGGCTAAGCCCGACTTTATCGTGGAATTGGGAGACTTCGTGACACCTGCACCCCAATATCAGCCTCTGATGGATATTTGGTCGGCTTATCCAGGCGAGAAATATCACGTAATCGGTAACCATGAAATGGACGGCGGTTATGGGTTAGAACAGGTATTGGTACATCGCAAGATGGCTAGTTCCTACTATCATTTCGAGAAAAACGGGTTCCATTTTCTTGTATTGGACGGGAATGACAAGAAGTTTCCGGAACAAACGGGATATCGAAATTACATAGGTCCTGAGCAGCAGGAATGGATAAAAGAGACCCTTACCGGATTGAATGGGCCCGTAATTATTTTCTCCCATCAGGCAATCGGTCCGATCGGGGGGATGGACAATGCGGAAGAAATACGGGGTATTTTCGAAGACCATAACACGCAGCATCCGGAGAGCCCCGTTTTGGCTAGCTTTAATGGTCACCTCCATTACGATGCGGCGACAGAGGTAAATGGCATATGGTACATTCACATGAATAGCGCATCCTATTTTTGGATGGGAGAAGAATATGCCCATGTCCGCTATTCTGAGGAGGTGGACGAGGGATTTAAGTGGATCAAATACACCGCGCCCTATCAAGATCCACTTTTCGCCATGGTGGAGATATCGTCTGACGGAATCATTCAAATTTCGGGAAAAGGCACAGCCTATGTAGGCCCCTCGCCACGGGAGTTGGGATTTCCTACAACCGACTCTGCCTATATCCGACCCGCAATAACTTCCAGAAAACTTTCTTTTAACTAGCATTCAGCCGGTATTTTCTGGCTATTTTCCTGAGAAAAAAACAAACATTATGGAGACAAAATGAGAGCACTTGTCATTTCTGGGGGAGGTAGTAAAGGCGCCTTTGCAGGAGGCATTGCGGAGTTTTTGATTAGAGCATGCCGCTACAAGTATGATCTTTTTTTAGGTACCTCAACAGGAAGTCTGTTGGTCCCCTTGCTTTCGATTGGGGAGATAGATAAGCTTAAAGCGATCTATACTTCTGTTACCCAAGACCAGATATTTGACGTGTCTCCCTTTTACATCAAAGAGGAAGATGGGGTGAAACATATCAAGATCAATCACTTCAATACAGTCAGGATGTTTATCCGTGGGAGAAAGACCTTTGGTGAAAGTAAGGCCCTCTTGCATCTTATCAAAACGATCATGTCCAGGTATGACTTTGAGCGGATGCGGCAGGGGGATGCGGATATCTATGTGACCGTTTCGAACCTGACCACCAATGAAGTCGAGTACAAGGCACTTAAGCAGCATACCTACGATGACTTTTGTGAGTGGATTTGGGCGTCTGCCAATCTCGTGCCCTTCATGAGTCTGCTAGAAAAAGGGGGGTGTCAATATGCCGATGGTGGTTTCGCGGATCTTGTGCCGATATCTGAGGCTATCTATAGAGGAGCTACCGTGTTGGATGTGATCGTTTTGAAGTCCAATCAACCCCGGCAGAAAAACGTTAACGTACGAAACGCGCTGGAACTTACCACTAGGACATTTGACTTTATGATGGACCAAATATCGAGTGATGATATTAAGATAGGAAAACTCGAAGGGGGAAAGAGAAAGGTGGATATGAATTTCTACTATCCACCGGGGATACTTACCGAGAATTCATTGATTTTTGACCCCCTACAGATGAAACAATGGTGGAAGGATGGTTTTGCATTTGCCAAAGAACAGAATCCGGTGTGCAAGTGTGTGGAAGTAGGAAAGTAAGGGGATGTGTGGGAGTTCCACACACCCACGGAGTAAGCTTTTTTCAAAATCATTACCTATGCCCCATCGTCTAAAAAATTGATAAAAATGAGCTTCTTTCGTTCGTCAACCTGCTTTTAAGCGCTAACCCATACAAGGATATTAGCAATATGAAAGCAATAGAGCTGGTAATGCTGAATGGTGTTTGGGTAGAATAAGCGGATGCACTGAACCTTGGAAGCGATAAAAAACAAGGATCCAATGTTTTTCTGGTAACGCTTGTGCAATACATTTTATTTACACAATTTTGACGAAAATATGCGCACGTGGCGAAATTGGTAGACGCACTGTCTTCAGGCGGCAGCGCCTTCGGGTGTGAAGGTTCGAATCCTTTCGTGCGCACATATTTTATTTTTTAAGCAGTTTTCTTTTAAGGATGCGAAGGAAATTCTCATGCTTTTCATAAATCGGAAAATCGTCTCCGAGCAGGTACCCATAGGGTTGCATAGAAGGAATTCGGTCCAAGGTTATTTTTATAATGCCTATCACCGGAATAGACAAAACCATCCCTGATACCCCCCAAAGCGATCCGCCCAGAAGAATGGCAAGCACAACTGCAAGTACATTTACCCGTACTTTGGCACCTACGATTATCGGTGTGATCAGGTTGTTTTCCAACAACTGTACTCCCCAAAGCACCCCAAGGGTTAGCAAAGGATAGAAAAGGGTGTCCGTGGTGAGAAAGACATAGACAATAACCAAAAAAGAACTGATAATCACGCCAATATAGGGGATTAGGTTCATGACAGCGATAAAAAGTGCGAATAACAAGTAGTACTTTATGCCCATAAAATAAAAAAATATACCGGATAGTACGGTAACGATTGCCGTAACTTTTACCATACCTATCAAATACTGATGGATGATTTTGCCCGAATCACCCACCCAAGCGAGAATCTTTTCATTGCTTCTTTTAGAAGCCTTTAGCAGAAATGCCACAAAAAAATCCCGGTAATAAAGCATCAGAAAGATAAACAGTGGAATAATCCCGATGAGCGTAATTGATTTTCCGGTATTGAAAAGGGTTTGATTGATGCTGTCACCGCTTAGCCAATTCGAAAACAAGGACGATGGATCTTCGGGAGCTAGATCCACACCCGTGAGCGTTTCGATTTCTTCCAAATACGATTTCAGCTTGGACTGAAATATCTTTCCGATTTCCGGGATATCCGCAAGTAAATTTACCATTTGATTGATCACCGAAAACAACAGGCCGAGGACACTTATG
>WGNT01000028.1 GCA_016124425.1 Cytophagales bacterium | reverse complement strand
CGATACCCTGCCGGAGGAATGGAAGACGATCGAGGTCCTGATCAACAATGCCGGCAACGCGCACGGGTTGGATTTCATTCACGAAGGGAATGTCGATGACTGGGAGGCCATGATGGACATCAACGTCAAGGGTTTGCTTTATGTATCCAAAAAAATCATTCCGGGAATGGTGGAACGTAAAACCGGTCAGGTAATCAACATCGGATCCATTGCAGGGAAAGAGGTGTATCCAAAAGGGAACGTATACTGTGGCTCAAAATACGCTGTGGATGCCATTACAAAAGGTATGCGGATAGACCTAAATCCCCATGGAATCAAAGTGATGGGCATACATCCGGGGATGGTAGAAACCGAATTTTCCCTGGTGCGCTTCAAAGGAGACGAAAACAGGGCTAAGACGACCTACCAAGGATATACAGCACTTACAGCTGACGATATCGCGGATGTGATCGTATTTGCCGTCACACGGCCCGCACATGTGGTGCTGGCTGACGTGCTTGTTTTACCTTTGGATCAGGCCAGCACGATGGTCTTAAACAAAAAAAATGCATGAAGTTACGCCTAACAGGTTACTGCCTTGCACTTGTCACGCTGCTCGGATGTCAACGTCCAGGCTCAACGGAAGATTCCACCCGCGATGTCGCAGTGAGGGAAGGCTTCCCGATTGAAAAAGCGGATTCCGTGCACATGAATATTTTGGCCCGTACGGATACGGTTGATGAACCGGGTGAACTGGAGAAAAGCCTACAAGATGCGGGGCTCGTAAATGTACAGGACATAATTCCTGAAGCCTTGGTGGAGCTAAAATATTCTACAACGGACAATTTTTTCGGCAAAGACGTATATGGGGACTTGACTGACGCGTACCTTCAACCTGAGGTAGCCGATAAACTTAAAAAGGCCTATGAGTTACTCCAACAAAATTATCCCGAACTTACACTTCTGATCTATGATGGCGTGCGGCCACGACGGGTACAGCAGATCTTATGGGACAATCTGGATAAGCCGGACAGCATCAAACCCCTGTATGTGGCGGACCCAAAAAAGGGAAGTCTGCACAATTATGGGGTTGCGGTGGATCTTACCTTGGCAGAAAAAGCTACGGGGCAGACCGTGGACATGGGAACAACCTATGATTACTTTGGCTATCCTGCTTATCCCGACCGTGAGGATCAAATGCTCCGTGAAGGAAAAATACTACAAGCGCACGTAGCTAACCGGGAAAAGCTACGACAGGTGATGAACGGTGCAGGCTTTACTGGAATTGGCTCCGAATGGTGGCATTTTAACGCCTTTACCCTTAAGGAAGCTGCGGCAAAATATGGTATTGTAGAATAATAATGCTATAATCGTCTCTTAAATTCAAAATAACCCATGAACAGAAATTTAATGCATGTAACCTTAAGGGCTCTAACGGCCTTTTTGCTGATTGGAGCAATTACCATAAGTATGGATGCGGTTGCCCAAAGTCAGTTTCGGGCGCTGGTATTTAGTAAAACCAAAGGCTTCCGCCATCAGTCCATCCCCGACGGCGTATTGGCCATCAAGAAATTAGGATCCAAACACCGCTTTCAGGTATTTACTACCGAGGATGAGGCTGAGTTTACTACCGAGAAACTTGCTAAATACGATGTAATCGTACTTGTAAGCACGACGGGCACAATTTTCAACGCGGAGCAAAAGGCGGCTTTTGAAGCCTTTGTCCGGAGCGGTAAGGGAGTGGTCGGTATCCATAGCGCAACCGATACGGAATACGACTGGAAGTGGTACAACGATATGATAGGTGCGCAGTTTGCCCACCATCCTCAACAGCAGACGGCACGCCTCAAGGTAGTGAACAGAAACCACCCCTCCACCTATCACCTGGAAGAAAACTGGCTAATGACGGATGAGTGGTATGCCTTCAAAAATTTCAACAAAAACGTAAACGTGTTGGTTAAGCTCGACGAGACTTCCTATGACGTTGGCAGCCGAGACGGCAAACCCATGGGCATGGGTGACCACCCTATCTCTTGGTACCACGTGTACGATGGAGGCAGGGTGTTTTATACTGGCCTTGGACATACAGACGAAGCCTATCAAGATGAATCCTTCCTCACCCATGTACTGGGGGGAATCTGGTGGGCTGCCTTGGGCAGACCATTCTAGTCTTATTGCCTAACGATTAATTAAATAAAAGCTGTTTCCTAAAGAGGAAGCGGCTTTTTTGTTTTAGAGAAAGTCGCTGAATCCCCGTTTGCACAAGAAGGGCAAATTCTTTTGAGGTGATAAGCCCTTGCTTTAGAGCACAACATTAGCGGGTGTATAGAGGCTTTAGCGAAATCAGGTCATTTATTAGCTAGTAATTTGTGAAGGGGCATATACAAGCACAAAAAAATCCGGTAACTAATTCAGTCACCGGATTAAACATGTTAGCCGTTCGGATTTGGCCTATCTTCTTCGGTCCTCGGAACGGTTAAATTCCTGACGGTTATAAAACTCCTCGTCACTGAGCGTTTCGTCCTCATGGGATCGATCAGGAAAGTACTGCCCAAGTACAGTGATTTCATATTTCCTGTCGATATCCGCGCCCTTACTAACTCTCTTGGTACGGGAAAACGTGTTGTAATTGATTTCATTAGAAATAACATATTTGTTTTCTTCATCAATTCTAACCGTTCCGATCGGAATGATCAGGTGGTTTTCTCCTTTTTTGTTTACAAATTCATGTGCCCCTTCGCTTGCCGAGGTATTATACACCTCATGACCATCCTCAATCAAGGTTGCGTCTACTTCGACATCTAGGTACACTACGCGCTTCGTTTCTTTGTTAACAAGCAAGCGGTCCACTTTTCCGATGGTGCGTTGATCGGCATCCTTTACTTTCCACCCCTTTACGTTAGTATCATCGGAAGCTACTTTGTAGTTAGAAAGGTCATCAAGGTAATATAGGTTTTTTTCTTTCTCCTTCATCATTCTAAATTTGTGGTTGATTTGTATTCATTTGTTCCAGCAATTCCGCTGACTCACGGAAGAAATTTTTAACATCTTCCTTCTGATTTAAGGTGAGCTCCTCAGGGTCTATACCTTCTGCGGCGTTTCTTACGGCATCAGTGCTACCCGATAAATTGGGAAACGCATCTTGCTGTATGTTCTGCAAAACACCTTCTAACTTCGTCGCCGCTTCTTTAATGGAATTGGCGTGTGTCGTTTCGAAGGGCTCTTGCGTGATTTTCTCTGCGAGCTGCTTTACCTCTTGCATGTCTGCTTCTACATCATATCCGACTTCACTCGCCATCGCATCCGTTGCGTTGATGAGTTTCGCCAGTGCTTCGTTGGTATATTCATGACTGAGGTCCATGTTTTCTTGATCCGAATCAACAAAACTTACATAATCAACTACAGTAGCATTGTTCATCGCTTCCTGCCCTGAAGAGACAGGTTCTTCGATATATTCGCCAGTAGTATCTTCCCGCATATCATCTTGGTCGTCGTCGGAGGCGAACAGATAAATTAGGATTCCAATGATAGCTAGGATTAGAAGTATCCAAGGCCATACAGGAGATTTCTTTTCTATTTTTATTTCTGCCATAATAATTCTCTTTTTGGTTGTGTAGTTAGAAGGATCAAAAAATGCTCCGTTTTGTAGAAAGAACACAGTGCCTAATAAAATCGGCCTTATTGAAGAAATAGGGTAGTTTGTTTAAAGAAGTAAAGAAAGACCTAAGTAGCAAAACACACCCATTATGTGTAAGTTATTACTCAAAAATCCTCGATTTATCCGAATTTAGAGAAACCAAGTACCATTTCCGCCACGCGATGGTAACGAGTCGAACCGCATAGGCCTTTCACTCAGAGGCCTTGGAAAAGTTGTTTGCTTGTTAGATAATAAGAACGTTTGTAAATTACTTCTTATTGAAATGTTGCTAGTAAGCATCGCATCAAGGTATTTTCATTCAATATGAAAATAGGTAAGGGTGGCGCTTCGTGCCGCTATTTGGCTAGTCATCAAGGCGGATCATACATCGAACGGATTCCTCTGCGGTGCCGTATCCTTTAAGATTGGCATCATACCATTCTACGCAATAGCCTTCCGGATCCAAGTTGGTGACTTCCATTAGCTCTTGGAAAGCTTCTCCAACGGCAGCAACATTTTGTTTGAAGTTCGGGACGGTTACCGAGACATAGGTACCTTTTTTTATCGTAATCGATTCAAAGTCTACCTTCTCAGCCTCATCTTCACCAAGTGCTTCTGCGGCTGCTCGATATACAATCTCGCCGTCCTGTTCAGGCCTAGACAGACCGAACATCCTCCTTTGGGGGCTTTCTTCCAATACAGCATGCAGCGCATCGAAGGCTTGCCCAATCCCTTCAGGAAAGAACGGTGCCGCAACGGCTATTACATGTATGTCCTCATCAATTGTTAGTTTTTCCATGGTCATAGTTTTTAAATGCCAAAACGGGTTATACCAAAATTAAAGCCATTTATTATGCAACTTCCAAACACGTTTTTTAAAAGAGAGGAAGATTAAAATTAACAGAAAATGAAAACTTACGTGACGGTTGAAAAAGACAAAATAAGGGTGGATAACGACAGCATGCAATTTTTGCAAAAAGTGCCAGTATTTACGGTGGGGACTATTACCTTTTCTTCAATCAAAGAACCGGATTTTGTTGGGAAAAGGCGAAATGACCATATATTAATAAGCCTGACTAAAGGTTGTCTAGTCGTCACATCCGCGTTTTGGGAGTCAGCGCGCGAAAAGCCCAACTTGGGGAAGGAATGGGCCACAATGGCTCCTTTTTTTTTGAACCACATAGTAACATAGTTCACATAGAAGAAGGAGGTGTTTCTTAAGTAGAAAGTGATTGGTCCCTGTCTATTTCAAATCAGGAAGTGGCTGACCTTCAAGGAAGCATGACTTTAAAGTAGTTAAAAAACTATGTGTACTATGCGCCCTATGTGGTTAATTTCGGGTCTTTTTTTTGAACCACATAGTAACATAGTTCAAATAGAAAAAGGGAGGTTCTAAAGTAGAACGCGGTCGGTCCCGGTCTATTCCAACATTTGGTGGTATGACTCAAATAGAAGAAGGCGTCTTCAGCAGCGAAAACCCGGTGTGATAAATTTTTTGTAAAATGTTTGAATGTTAAAACTTAATTTCTACATTTGTAGAAATAAATAGTGTTCTGTAGAAAGATGTTGTCCAAAGCCGAAGAGAAATTGATGGAACTGATATGGTCCAATCAGCCCATATTTATGAAAGAACTTCTCGAAGTTCACCCCGATCCAAAGCCTGCACCAAGTACGGTCGCAACACTATTAAAGCGGATGCAAAATAAAGGGTTTGTGGATTTCAAGCTGTTTGGAAATTCCAGACAATACCACGCACTGGTAGAGAAGTCCGAGTACTTTTCCGGTCAGGTGAAGACCATTATTAAAGACTTTTTCTCAGACAGCCCCCTTCAGTTTGCCTCCTTCTTTACCAAAAAGGCAGACCTGACAACAAAAGAACTGGAGGAGATAAAAAAACTTGTGGAAACGGAAATTGAACTCAGAAAAAAATGATGGTCTTGGTAAAATTTATCGCCTCGTCGGCAATTCTGATGCTGTTTTTCCACCTCTTTTTGGCAAAGGAAAAATCATTTGAACTAAACCGTTGGATACTGCTGGCGCTTATTCCAGCCGCGATGATCATTCCGTTCCTTCACTTTCCCATATTTTTGCCACATCAAACCCCAGTACAGGTTGATTATCTTCCAATTGACCTTTATCATTCTTCTCCATCGAATTATACGAATACTGATCCCAACGCCCCCTTTTCGCCATTACAGTGGTTTCTTGTTGTATACATTCCTGGGTTCTTTTTTCTGCTTTTCACAAAACTAAAGGCGCTGAATCAGTTAATAAGCTGGACAAAAACCGCCACGGTTCAGCACATACCTGGCGCATTCCTAATTCTATCTGAAAAAGTCTCCTCTACATTTAGTTTTCGCAAGTATATTTTTATGCATCCAAACTTGTATAAGGAAGGCAGCGAAGTTACCAAAATGATTTTGACCCACGAACGGTACCATATCACCCATCGACACCATGTGGACCTGGTTTGGATGGAAATCCTAACAGTTGTATGCTGGTTCAACCCGGTGGTTTACTTGATAAAAAAAGCTGTGGTCCTTAACCACGAATATCTCGCTGATCAAGAGGTGCAACAGAAAGCTCATCCACTAAGGTACAAACAGCTTTTGCTAGAGCTTACCGTCAAAAAACCAGCTATACTAAGTAGTTCAATGTCTTCCTCCGCATTAAAAAACCGATTAGTCATGATGAACAGACCCTTAATCAAAACAATGATACGTTTACGAACCATTAGTTTCGTTCTATTATCCACGATAATGATTGCCGGATTTTCCGTCGAATTAACCGCGCAAGAGACTTCTTCTACCGCCCAAACGCCAGCTGAAGGTACCGGTGATACCTTTTTTGAGGTAGAGACACAACCCGAATTTAAAGGTGGGATGAATGACTTTTATAAATATGTTGTGGAAAATATCGGATATCCTTTGCGGGCAAGGAAAAATGGCATCGAGGGAGAGGTGGTCGTACAGTTTGTAGTGGAGAAAGACGGATCCCTTTCCAACGTGAAGGCTTTGAACGAAATCGCGGGAGGCTGCGAAGAAGAAGCGGTAAGGGTGGTACGGAATTCTCCGGATTTCAAACCGGGCACGCAACGGGGCCGACCCGTAAGGGTTCAAATGGTATTGCCCATACACTTTAGGCTTGATAAGGAAACGGTAGCCGATGACGGTTACCCTACTGGTAAGGTTATCGTGGAGGGAGTAGAGCAGAGAAACGGTAAGCTGAACGTTGACGCCACCTATAAAGATGGCCTTTGGACAGGTACAGTCCGTGACCCGGAGGGAAATACACTTCCTGGGGCACATATTATTATACTGGATTCTACCGTAGGAACAGTAACGGATATAGACGGCAGGTTTAGTATAAAAGCCACTGCATCCGATAAGCTTGTTGCCAGCTTTGTAGGGTATCAATCAGCATTTTTAGCGGTAGAATAAATGGGACAGCGGATTTAATGGTCATTTTGTCCACTAGAATTCAGAATACTGAAACTTATCCGTTATTTGCCGAATTAGGCTTTTGGTTAACACTACGATTTATTAAAAATCTAACAAAAAGTTTCGAAATATAAAACCTACTCCATATATGTATCTTTCGAAGTTACTTTCTTCAATAGAATCACCGAGAACACAAAGGTAACACAGAGGACGCAAAGAATTTTCTAAAACCATCCCTGTGCATTGAAACCAAGTTTTCGGCATTTTTCATTTATGCAAAGAAAAGATGGAAATTTATCTTAGATCACTCATTTGTCTTTACTTCAAGGCTGGCAGCAGGTATTCCCATATCAGGTTTAGCTCGGCTTGCATATTGGGAATGTTGGCGGTGGTTACAATCACGGCGTTTTTTTCCGGAAGTACCAGAATAAATTGCCCATTACGGCCATCGGCCCGATAAGAATTATGCCGACTACGCCAAAGTTGGTAGCCGTAGCCCTGCAACCAATCAGAATCTTTGGGCTTAACCTTCAGGTCTTTCTTTTTTACTCCTGCCGGCAGGGAAGAAACCTGGGCTGAAGTAGCCTCGTCAATCCAGCTTTGCGGTAGTAGTTGCTCTCCGTTCCAGTTTCCCTTTTGCAGATAAAATTGTCCCAGTTTTGCCATATCTTCGGTTTTCACGCTTAAGCCCCAACCACCTACTTGGATTCCTAGTGGGCTTGTATCCCAAGTCGCTCCTACAATTCCCAATGGCCTGAAAAGCCGCGGTTGTAGATAATCCAAAATCCGTTCACCCGTAACTTCGGTGAGTATTGCCGAAAGCATGTAGGTCGCCAAACTGTTGTACACATAATTGGTCCCTGGCTGATGTTCTACCGGAAATGCTAAAAACGCTTCTACCCAATCTAGGCCCTCGGTTTCACGTAGTACCCCGGTTGGATCCACATCGTGGCCGACCGTCATGGTGAGCAAATGGCGGACCTCCAAAGCTTTGAGATTGGCGCTGATTTCGCTGGGTAGTTTTTCCGGAAAAAAGGAAATCACTTTATCATTCAAGCTTAGAAGACCTTCTTGAACGGCAAAACCTATTGCTGTAGCTGTAAATGTCTTGCTCACGGAATATAGGGTATGGGTTTTATTGGCGGCATTTTCACCAAACCATTCCTCAAAGACCACCTTTCCGTTTCTCAGGATCATCAGGCTATGAAGATCCTGTTCATTATCTTTTACAGCCTGCAGGTAGTTTGCAATAGCTTGGGCATTGATTTCCTCCGTTTCAAGATCACTGCGGGGCAGCGCTTTGGTTAACGTAATGAAATTAACCAGTTCTATTCCCTTGTTGGCGACGGCTTCTTTTACCTTTTCACTTGTCCAAATGTCCGTGACACCCTGTCTGTCCACAGCAACATTTTCGTACCCAATATGGCCAACCCCTTGCATTTCCACGTTGTCGTAAGCGGGATGGTCTACGAATAGGTAGGATTTTCCGGCTTCAAGTTTATCCAACATACGGAGATAGGATGCTTCCTTTTCGGCAGAGGTCCCTTTTGGTCCATCATAGGTTATCCCGGATAGCCCCACTTCCTGCATCACTTCCCGGCTCATCACCGGAAGGCCATATTCCTCGGAAAGCCTCGCAACCATCTTGGCGACATCTGGATGAAAACCCGTAGAACCCATATGCCCTGATAGGTGGCTGACTTGGGGCACGTTCTTCAGAGCCAAGTCTATCTGAGCCCGGAATTCCTGTTCAATCTCGCTCAGTTTCCATTGGTTTTCAGTAATGGCCCCTCCGGGATAATTTTTATTGGGACCTATCATGGGCAAAAAGTACCCATTGTCATCCGTTAGACTGGGGCAATGGGTCAAGGGCCTCCATTTAATGCCATCCCACTCACTCGTGATGACTAAATGCAACCCAACATCAATGCCCGTGTATTCTTTTAACATGCTCGCCGCTTCGGGAAACCACGGGGTGACGACCATCAATTCGATGGACGTTTCAATACCGTCAACAAAAGAAGCTATACTCGCCAGGTTAGCCGAGCGGGAAGATCCCATATCATCTCCCCTTACGATTAATTTGGGAAGTTGCTGCGCGTTACAAAAAAGGGATAAAAGAAAAAAAGCTAACAGTAAGGATGGATTTTTGAAATAACGCATGGTTAACTGGATTTAGTGGAGGGAAAAATAGTAAATTTATGGGTATCATTGGTTGTGTTTCGGTAATAAGTTTTGCGGGAAAATGATACATCTTCGTTTCCAAAACAACAAAACCCCGTCCTCAATACCTTTAGCCTTTTATACTTTCAACTCCAAATCAATATACCAGTCAATGGAACTTAATGAAGATCTTATCGAACCGTTGCTTAAGACCTTGAAAACCCGCTTTCAAAAAAACATGAACCGCCATGAGGGGATTGAATGGGAAGAAGTCGAAGCAAGGCTGATTTCAAATCCGAAAAAACTCTGGTCACTCAATGAAATGGAAGTCACCGAAGGGGAACCTGATGTGATTGGCAGGGATAAGCAAACCGGTGAAGTTATTTTTGCGGACTGTTCCGCGGAGAGCCCTAAAGGCCGAAGAAGCATTTGCTACGACCATGAGGCGTTGGAAGCACGAAAGGAATATAAGCCTAAAAACAGTGCGGTGGGTATGGCAGCAGAGATGGGCATAAAGCTGTTGAGTGAGGAAGCGTATAGGGATTTGCAGCGGTTAGGAAGGTTTGATGCCAAAACCTCAAGTTGGGTTGAAACACCTGCGGAAATTAGAAAACTCGGCGGCGCCATTTTTGGTGATTGGCGGTTCGGAAGGGTCTTTATATACCACAACGGGGCCGAATCCTACTACGGGGCAAGAGGGTTTCGCGGTATGCTAAAGGTGTAAGTCAGGATAGATCTGGAATAGGAGTAAACCCTTCCCGTTTTATGTTTTTCGCAAATGCGGTGCAAGGAAAATTGACAGTAAACCTTAGGTAGGAAATGTATAAAGCTGGAAATAAATCATCTGTAAACTAAAAAAGCTATGACTACGAGTGACACCCACAATGACCGCATGGCCAAGATGACCTTCTCGACCGTATACCCCCTTTACGTCACCAAGGTCGAGAAAAAGGGTAGAACAAAGGCAGAGTTGCACGAAGTGATTGAATGGCTTACGGGATTTGACGAGGGGAAAGTGCAGGAGCTTATTGACCAAAAAGCGACCTTTGAGAGCTTCTTCCAGCAGGCAGATTTAAATCCCAATGCCCACCTTATCACGGGGATGATATGCGGGTATCGCATTGAGGACATTGAGAACCCGCTGACACAGCAAGTCAGGTACCTGGATAAGTTGGTAGATGAACTGGCAAAGGGCAGGAAAATGGAAAAGATCCTGCGGAAGGGGTAGGAAATGAATAATAAATACAACCCGAAAATCCATCATCGTAAGTCTATCCGGCTAAAGGGGTATGATTATTCGAAGGCGGTTCTATATTTCAATACCATTTGTTGTCAGGATAGGGCGTGTTTGAATATATTCGTGGCGTAAAAACGCTGGGATGGCCCCGATTCAACGGAAAATTATGGCAACGCAATTATTGGGATAAAATTACTCGGAACGAACAGTCCTATCACCGCATTTCCAATTATATCATCAACAATCCCCAAAGATGGGATGATGATAAATTTTTGGGAATATTCATAAGTAATATTGGCAAAATCTAAACTATTTTACAAACCCAAGTTACTACTCTAACTTTATACTGTCTACAGGATTGGCTATTGCAGATTTGATTGATTGGAAGCCGATGGAACCGATGGCAATGGTGAATGCCATTATCCCCGCCACACCAACTATCCACCATGTCATATCAATCCGGTAGGCAAAGTCCCGTAGCCACAAGTTCACAGAATACCACCCAAGGGGTATTGCGATTATAAAGCCCAAAAGAACAAGAAACAGCATATTTTTTGACACCAGGAATACAATATTTTGGATGGACGCACCCAATACTTTTCTAATACCGACTTCCTTGGTGCGCTGTGCGGTCATGAAAGCCGATAACCCAAATAACCCGAGTGAAGCAATGACGATCGACAGCAACGTGAAAATTCCGAATACCTCCCCAAGCTTCATTTCACTATTATAAAGGCGGTTGTGTGCATCGCTCAAAAATTCATATTCAAATGGATATGCTGAATTTTTTTTAAATGCCTGTTCAATCTGAGCAATCGTTTCAGGAATGTTTTCATTTCCTATTTTCAACGAAAAGAATCTTCCTCTATCCGCAGCATACCGGATCAACAAAGGTTGGATAGGTAAGTGCATTGAAAACATGTGGAAATCATTTACCACTCCAATTATAGTCTTTGGTCCCCCATAGTCAACTTGCTGCCCCACGGCTTCAAATGGCGTCCATCCAAGTGCCCTAGCTGCCATTTCATTGATAATCATGGATTCCTCACCATCAGTTTTTGAATCCTGTAGAAACTCCCGTCCTGCTAACAACCGCACTCCAAAGACATCCAAAAAGCCATTCCCCACAACGCACTGATAAATCGCCAACTCATCCCGATCAGTCGGTTTTTTTTTGATCAAAGTGCTTGAGGAAATGTTAATTGGCAAATGGGACGACATTGTGGTGGCCAAAATATTGGGATTTTGCAGTAAATCATTGGAGAGGGTTTGAAATTTACTGGGAAGTGACCAGTCTTTCAGCGTAATTGTAACAACGTCTTCTTTCTCAAATCCCAGTTCTTTCTGTTTCATAAAATCCAATTGCCTATAAATCATCAAACTACAGATAATTAATGCAATTGATATGGCAAACTGAAATACAATAAGAAAGCGTTGAATGGTAAAGCCGGAAACCTTCGCATTTTGTTTTGATTTCAGCACAACAATCGGTTTCAATGAGGACATGATGAGTGCCGGATAACTGCCGGACAACATTCCTACAAACAAAACCAGCAAAAATAAAAAAGGTATGGCGGTTGAAATAAGACCGAACTCAATAGGTCTGTCCACGATCGCGCCAAAATAAGGAAGTATGGCAAAGGTGAGGCCCACAGCAAGCATCAGAGAAAAAAACGCAATAAAGACCGACTCGCCGAGAAACTGTACAATAAGTTGACTTCGGGCAGCACCTACCACTTTTCTTAGCCCTACTTCCGTCGCCCGTTTGATGGACCGGGCAATGGCAAGGTTCATATAGTTGACACAGGCCAACAAAAGCACAATCAAAGCAACGGCTGAATAAACATAGACGACCTTGATGTTACCTCTCTGACCTATGTCAAAATTAATATTTGACTGAAAATAGGCATCTGCTATAGGTTGGATCAAATATTGATCTTTAAACTGATATTGACCGTTGGCCTCGGGAATCTGGTATTTTTGTATAATTGCCTCGAATTTTGTTTCGAGTAAAACCGGATCAGAACCTTCACCCAGTTCAAAAAAGGTGTAGTATGAATTGCTGTTCCATCCATCACGTTTCATTTCTTCCTCATACCAATTGTTATAAAGAATGTTGATGATGAAGGAGTATTTGATGGATGCGCTTGATGGCGGATCATCTACCAGGGCTGTTACCGTGAAATATTCTTCCCTATCTTGATAGCGTAATGATTGACCAATGGGGTTTTTGTCTCCAAAAATTGTTTTTGCCAATGACCTGGTCAACACAATGCTCCACCGATCTTTCAATGCTGTTGCCGCATTTCCTTCCACAACTGGAACCTTGAAAACCTTGAAATATTGATGGTCAGCGGCGATACCGCCTTGCCAAAAGTTGTTGTCGTCATTTGTCAGTAAACCTGCCGTTGTTTCCAGCGTGGTTGCGCTTGCAACTTCCGGAAATTCATCCAACATGACGGAAGCAAGTTTTGCGGGGGTTACGGCAAAAACATCAGTACCCAAAAATTCATTTCCCTCTTGGCGTTGATACACCCGGTAGATTCTTTCGGAATTTGGAAAGAATTGGTCGTAAGAAAATTCGTGCTGAACAAAAAGCATGATAGCAATAAAGCAGGCCAATCCCAAGGTAAGCCCTCCGATATTAATGAGGGAATAACCTTTATTTTTCAGAAGATTTCTCCACCCAATCTTAAAATAACTCCGATACATGTCCATCGTAGTGGGTTGATAAGAATATTGAAAGGACTTGATAAACCCCGGCCTGAAATACAGGATAACGCTCCAGGTAAATTGCCGTTTGGCTTTGCGGGGGGACTTTTCCACTTCTTTGCCAAACACTTCAATCAGATCCCCCTCAATCTCTTCGAGGTAATCTTCGCGGCAAAACCAGCGGAGGAAGGCGAGTGCCTTTTTAGGTGGGTACATTAGCCGAAGGAGATTTTTGGAATCCTGTTATAAATGCTGGTCCTCAAAGCGAACTGCTCATCCAGGACCTTCTTGCCCAAGGCTGTAATGACATAATATTTTTTTCGCCTGCCTCCCCTCTCCTCTGTAATACCTCCAAATCTTGATCTGACAAATTCTTTGTCCTCCATGCGTTTCAGTACCACATGTACCGCACTGATGTTGATGGATTTGTCCAGCTCCTTTTCCAATCCAGATAAAATGGAGACCCCGTAGGCCTCATCGTGCTGCGCTGCCACCATCAGCAGTACCAGTTCTTCAAATTCACCCAAAGAATGTTGTGCCATATAATTTACTTAACAAATGTAAATGTAATTTATTTTATTCACCTTTGTTAAGTATATAGACAAATATTTTCTGCAACCTCTTTAATTTCTTCTGATCGCTCTGAGGAATTGGTTGGGTTGAAATCTTATATTTATAGCTGAATCGAATTTCTAGCTGCTAATTATTGCTCTTACTAAAATGTTGCTGATTGTTTTAGAACGCTTTACTTTGCTTCAATCTTGTGGAAGAGGTTAGGACACCAAAGTTGAATCTTATAGGATCACCCTGACGGAGTGTAATCTAAGCGGACCAATATATATTTAGAAGGAGATTCTACCTGGACGACAGAGGAACGGATGACGCATTAAAGTTGGTGGTTGAACTGGCCAAAGGCAGGAAAATGGAGAAGATCCTGCGTAAGGTGCAGGAAACAAATCTAGAATCAACCCGAAAAATCCTCTATCGTAAGTCTATCCGGCTAAATGGGAGGAAGATGAATTTTTTAGGAAATAAATAGTGTGCGAAAATAGGCTTGGGCGAAATCCTTATTATAATATTTTATTTACCGATACATAACGCATTCAATCCTTGAATAAATTGAATACAGGGAAAAAAGCAAAAAAATTGAAGTCAGCATTTTTTGAAAAGTTAGGCTAATGAAAAAATAATTTAAAACATATAGATCTTCTTCAAGGCCTTTGGAAAAAAAAATAGTAGTGGATTAACGGTATGTTTTACTATATTTCAGCAAATCCAAAGCCCAAAATATCCATGAGACCATTGTTATTTTCCTGCCTTCTTTTTTTAAACACTATAGCCTTTGCACAAGCTCCTGAAGAAAACTACCCTGATGATCCGGTTTCTATCGAGCAAGCAGGCGTACCAAAGGGCGAAATACTGAGATTTACTTTTGGCCAATCGAAAATTTTCCCCGGCACATGGCGTGAATACTGGGTATATGTGCCGGCACAATACAATCCCGATAAGCCGGCCTGTGTATATGTAAATCAGGATGGCATTCAATGGAAGGCGCCAACCGTAATGGACAACCTCATCCACACAGGAGAAATGCCGGTAACCATTGGCGTGTTTGTGATGCATGGGCAGGTGGTGGCAGAGGATGAAGCCGACGCACTTAACCGCTACAACCGCAGCTTTGAGTATGATGGCCTTGGCGGACAGTATGCAAGTTTTATCCTGGATGAGCTTTTACCTGAAGTGGAAAAACAAACTACCAGTGATGGCCGTGTCATACGGCTTTCCAAAAACGCAAATGACAGGGCTATTGGCGGCAGCAGCAGTGGAGCCGTTTGCGCTTTTACGGCTGCATGGGAGCGGCCTGACGCTTTCAGCCGTGTGTTCAGTTCCATTGGTACCTATGTAGGGCTAAGGGGTGCGGACCACTATCCGACATTGATCCGAAAGTATGTGCCCAAACCTATCCGCATATTTTTGCAGGACGGCAGCAATGACCTGAATATTTATGCAGGCGATTGGTGGATGGCAAACCAAATGATGGAGCGGGCCCTCAGTTTTGCCGGTTATGAGGTGACCCATGTTTGGGGCGAAGGAGGCCATAATGGAAAACATGGCACCGCTCTGTTTCCAGAAGCCATGCGTTGGTTGTGGAAGGACTATCCAAATGCGGTGGCAAAGGGCATATCAAAAAATAAGTTCATAACCGATCTGCTTATACCCGGCGAAGAGTGGGAGTTGGTGGGCGAGGGATATACGTTTACCGAGGGCATTGCCGCCAATGCAAAAGGTGAGGTTTTTTTCCAGGACATACCCAATTCAAAAACCTATAAAATAGCCCTGGATGGGAAAGTAACGGTCTTAGATTTAGATGCAAAAAAAGCTTCCGGAACCGTCTTTGGCAAAGACGGTAACCGCTATGCAGCAGCAGGACAAACAGCGCAGGTACTTTCATACGATGCAAACGGCAAAGAAAAAGTAATAGCGGATAACATAGCAGGAAACGACCTGGTCATATCCTTCACTGGTAACATCTATGTTACGGTACCTAAAGGTGAAACGGGTGCCAGCCGACTATTTCTGATAAAGCCTGATGGGACAACTTCCGTTGTGGATGAAGGTCTGAAATTCGCAAACGGCTTGACGCTTACACCGGATCAGACAGGGCTGTATGTAACCGAATCGGCATCAAAATGGGTTTGGGTTTACAGTATTGCACCGGATGGCAGTCTTACAAACAAACAACGCTTCGGATGGCTGCACGAACCGGACACCCATCAAAACGCATGGAGCGATGGCCTGAAATGCGATACCGAGGGTCGCATTTATGTCACCTCCAGATTGGGTGTGCAAGTGCTTGACCAACTAGGCCGCGTCAATGCTATTTTACCGATGCCTTATGGCGCCGGTCAATCATCCAACCTCTGTTTTGGCGGCTCTGATTTTTCAACGATGTACGTGACAGCCGTTGACAAAGTGTATCGCCGCAAACTAAAAACAAGAGGAGCCAATACCTTTGAAGCGCCCATAAAACCGATAAAACCGGGCTTGTGACAGCTAAACTGTACGATGAGTTGACTTTTCTGCGCACGTACAACTTTTCTTAATCCTACTTCTGTTGCTCTTTTGATGGACCGGCCCATGGCAAGGTTCATAGAGTTGACACAGGCCAGCAAAATCACAATCAAAGCAACGGCGGAATACGCATAGATTACGCGGGTATTGCTCCGTTCTTCTCTCCAAAAATACATTTCCCTCTTGGCGTTGATATACGCGATAGATTCTATCGACATTTGTAAAGAATCGGTCGTAGGAAAACTCGTGCTGAACAAAAAGCATGATTGCGATAAAGCAGGTCAATCCCAACGTAAGGCCTCAGATAGTAATGAGGGAATAACCTTTATTTTTAAGAAGATTTCTCCAACCAATTTTGAAATAACTCCGATACATGTCCAATTTGACAACTGGCAGGACCTTGTTTACACGGGCGGGTACTAAAATAATTTTGTATTGCGACTTACCGGCAGAAAGCCGACCGAATATGTCAACTACAAACGCGTGTTAGTGGAGTTGATTATTAATGATGCTTTTAAAAGGTATCATGTCCTTTATATAGCGGATAATCTATAAGTCTAACTATTTTATAGTCAGAAATTTAAATTATTCATTTTACATTTAGGGGAAATTTTTACCCTTTTTTTTTTGGATTGTTTTATTTATTTTCTATATTCGAAATGTGCTTTTAAAGCCAGTTAAACGCATTTCAATATTTCTTGGTCGGGTTTAGTTTATTTTGTCTCCGGTCCTTTTTTAATTCGGAAATGTTGAGTCCTATATTAAAAGAGGTTTCAATTACGCGGTGTTAGCTGTATCATCACATTTCAAATCGTTCTTCATCTGCAATTTATTTAGTTACATAGCGTCTAATTTTATCCGACTAGCAGATTTATGATTTCTTGCTTAACTCGGGTTGATTTAAAGGATATGATGGCATTCCTTCGATGAATTGGGAGGAGTATTCTATATCTTAACGGCAATCTTGAATCCAAAACCAAAATGAAAACATAGGTTGGGTTTTATAAATTAGTCGGGTTTTTTAGTCTTTTGGTTTTTTGATTCGCAATGGTAGGGACATTTGCGGTCCTTTATCCCTACAGGGTTTTCAAGTACTTCTTATTCATTCCTTTATTATCTTAACTCATGAAATATTCTACCCGATTATTTTCATTTGGCACCGCCGTGACTTACTTAAGCGGCAGGATGTTTTTTAGAAACGTACACCTTTTAGTTGGCTTTTTATGTGGGTTGCATTTTTTCGCAGCGGCACAAGACAACAAGTTCAGGGGGCAGGTTATTCCCCCTTCTCCCGAGGTCAGTGCTCTTGCAAGGTTCGCCGATGTTACTATCTCCAAATATAGCGGTCTACCCAATGTTTCGATTCCTATTTATACCATATCTCAGGATGATTTTGAACTGCCCATAGAACTGGTTTACCACCACGGGGGCATCAAGGTGGAGGAAATGGCTGGGTGGGCAGGATTGGGCTGGGCGCTCAATGCCGGAGGTAGTATCAGCAGGACTGTTAAGGGAATACCTGATGAGGCCTTCGGCAGCTCCTCCGGATACATCAACCACCAGCGCAATCCGGAGCAGTTCTCTTGGTTTCAAACGTTAAACTATTTCAACAGCTTCAACAATGGTGAGATAGACTTTGAGCAGGACATTTTTTACTTCGCCTTTGGCAGTTACTCCGGAAAATTTGTTCTGACCAAGGACCGTAAGGTTTCCTTTATCAACGCCAGTAATCTGGATATTACTTTTACGATTTCCAACAACCGTTTCGTGGAGTGGAAGGTAAGGGATCCAATGGGGAACTCCTACTATTTCCGGGAAGTAGAGCGTACCGTGGCAGAACCCTGGGTCAGCAGCCGAAGCCGAAACTCCAACCGCATACTTGATTCGGCTTGGCACCTTTCCGAAATTGTCACATTTAGAGGGAAATCGATCAAATTTAGCTATCAGAGCTATACCCATGACTATTTTAGAAGGTCAGTTCAAACCGCATCTTACTTTATTGCTGGAGGTAACAGCTCAGGAGCCTGTCGTGCGGACCGGGTGGAAAACAACTGGATGGAAAACAATATCCGGGGGATGCAACTGGCCGGGATTACTTTCGACGAGGGTACGGTTTCTTTTGTGAACATGAGAGATCGGGAGGATTCTCCTGCCGGTAGATTAAAAAGCATAACAGTGCGGAACACTAACAACCGGATAATTAAATCTTTTGAATTGGTTCATGACTATTTCTTTAGCACATTAAGTAGCCTCGCCATGAACCTACCCCCTCATATCCAGCATGTTACATCAACAAAGAGACTGCGGCTTATAAAGGTAGTGGAAACAACCTCTTCCCCCAGTCTCGTTCATACGTTTGAGTATGAAGGAAATAGCTTGCCACATCTTTTTTCACAGGCGCAGGACCATTGGGGTTATTATAATGGAGTGTTTAATCAAAGTTTGCTTCCCCAATATATGCGCTTCAGGCAGGCCAACGCCAATCGGCTGGTGAGTCCCTCGCATGCAAAGTACGGTTGTCTAAAGAAAATAACTTTCCCAACCGGGGGGAGCATTACCTATGAAATGGAAGGTAACACCAGCATGGTTACCTTAAAAGACTATAATGATTTTTTTGCGCCTCTTGCAATCGATACAAACCTGCCAAAATACTCGGTTATCGTGAACCAGAATATCAGACGTGCGACCTTACAGGTGCAGCCACGATTGAGTTTGGCTGATTCTATCAAGTGGTTTACATATACCGTTAACCTTCCAACTTCTATAGACTGTGACGGCAGGTCACGCGATTGTATAGGAACTGTCGACGTCGCACTTTTTTCTGCAAGAACCAACCACTATCTGAGTCTTACGGCCAACATGGTAAGTGCCGGACAGGTTCAAGGACGGATCGGCCTAAGGGCAGGTGAGACCTATCAATTAAGTATTGAGGGCCCCAGCAACCGGATTCAGGGAGTAAGCGCTGCTGTAGTCGGACATATGAATCCCCCCTTTGTGGATGAGTCAAAACAGGTAGCTGTGAATATTGGCGGGTTGAGGGTCCGTGAAATCGTCAAGGATTTCCTTCCCCAGAAAGAGAGGGTAAGGTTTCTTTACGAAATGGCTGAAAATACCAATCCCTCTGGTGTATTAGCCTCCTTCCCAAAATACGATTACTTGATCACCAAGGAAACCGAAAGTTTCGGTCCAAGGGGTACTAGATATTATTTTCCATGTAGGAAACTAGAGTTAAGTTCAGTCTCACAAATTCCATTGGGCAGTAGCGGGGCGTATTTCGGTTATGCCAATGTCAAGGAAATTAAAGAAGTTGACAACCGTCAGATCCGCACAGACTATTCTTTTTATACGGCTTTGGATTTTCCCGATAAAGTACGATACGAATTCCCGTTTGGAATTATCGAATCGCAGGAGACAGGAAGGGGCTTGTCAAAATCGGAAACTTATTACGCCCATACAGCGTCAGGACATAGAAAATCGAAGGAGGTAACCTATAATTATGACCGGATAATTAACAGGTCGCATCCAAACTTTCTTTATGCCTGTACCGAATACAAGACATCAGGTTGTTCAAGGATTTTCCTCTTTAAATATTTTAATTCTTCGTCTTGGAATCCACTTCGGGAAGTCATAGAAATCAGCTATGAACCGGAAAGCGGTAACTTCATTAAAAAGGTCAAAAAGAATGATTACCACCAGTCCTATTTCCTGCCGTTACGTGAAGAGGTAAGTGTCAACGAAAATGCTGAAACCACCGAATACTACTATCCATTTAACGCGTCACGGTACTTTCCAACGCGCGTAGAATCCACTGCGCTTAACTTGCTTCTGCAAAAGCACCGGATCGCAGACCCACTTGTAGTAAAAAAAACAATCAACGGGGTACGGGTTGAGGAGGACCGAATGCATTATCAAGTAAGGAACCAACTGCCGGTGGTGGCATCTGTTGACAGACTGTCAAACGGGGGCAATTGGCAAAAAGAATTCGAAATCCTTTCGCATGACCTGAACCACAATATCCTTGAGCAAAAACCTAGGAACGGGCCGCTCGAAACCTTTCTCTGGGGCTACGGACAGCAAAAGATAACTGCCGCTGTAACCAATGCCAAAGTTGCTGAAGTAGCCTACACATCCTTTGAAGCCGGGGATAAGGGTGGTTGGGTTTTTTCCGGCGCACCAATATTCCTGCAGTCGGCAAAAACGGGCAATTTTTATTACAATCTCAGGAGGGGAAGCATTAGCAAAACTAGCATACAGGCGAATAGTGGTAGGCCCTATATAGTCTCCTTCTGGGCAAGACGAACATTTGGCTCCGGATTTTGGACTTTTATGGGAAAATCCGAAATCCTTAACACCCAATGGAAACTTATAGAAAGGGAGGTCACAGGAAACTCGGTGACTATAGCTGGTCATGACATATGGGTTGATGAACTCAGGCTCCACCCAAAGAATGCCCAAATGGTGACCTTTACCCATGAGCCGTTGGTTGGAATTACTTCAATTACAGATCAGAGAAACCAGACCACCTACTATGAATACGATGGGTGGGGAAGACTTGGTGCAGTCCGTGATTCAGACAGAAACATTTTGGAACACACTGCTTATCACTATCAAGCTGGATTATAACTTTTTTAACCATGAAAAAATTTCTAATTCTTATCTGTTTGCTGAGCGGGAATTTAGCTGTTTCCCAGACGATAGCCCAACAAAAGGAAAATTATATCTACCGATACCAAGCAAAGGAGCCTTTAAAAACCACCCAACAGCTCGTCGCAGGTTCAAGTACCCAATCCAATAAGTCGGTAACCTATTACGACGGCTTAGGCCGTCCCAAACAGTCTATTCAAGTACAGGGTTCCGCGGCCGGTTGGGACTTGATCCAGCCCATACACTATGACGCAGTTGGACGCCAATTGAGGGAATATCTTTCTTATGCAAGAAACAACGGCACGCAAACCGGGAATTTTAGATCAAATGCAACCAATGAACATGCTGCCTATTTTAGGACCCGATTTGCCGGAGATGTCTATGGGTACTCCGAAACCCGCTTAGAATATTCCGCCCTGGGAAAACCGGAAAGAAAAGGTGCCCCGGGCAACCCGTGGCGGATAGGAAGTGGCCGTGAGGTAATCCTGACGGAACGGCCAAACAGGGCTGACGAGTCAGTCAGGAAGTGGGGGGTAAACGCCGACGGCCTTCCGGTCACCTCCGGCACCTATGGAGAAGGTGACCTGTGGGTAAAGGAGATCATCACTGAGAACAAAACCAGAACAGTGGAGTATGCCGACCACCTTGGATATGTGGTTTTGCGGAAGGTACAGGTTTCTTCCACCCCGACTGCCCACCACGCGGGGTGGTTGGGCACCTATTATGTATATGATGCATATGCCGATTTGAGGGTGGTCATTCCCCCAAAAGCAGTTGCTTTTTTGACTAATAATTGGAGTGCCTCTACCCAGATCCAACTTGCTGACGAACAATACTACCGATATAGGTATGACCAACGGAAACGGGTTATCGAAAAGAAGATACCGGGCAAGGGTTGGGAATATATGGTTTATGATGGGAAGGATAGGCTTATTGGAACCCAAGATGCCAACCTAAGATCCAAAAATCAATGGCATTATAGGCTCTACGACGCCTTCAATAGAGAAATTGTGCAGGGACTGGTAGTGGATAGCCGGGATAGGAACTCAATTCAGCAGCGTCTCAGTTCCATGGTCGCCGTGGATTTTGAGGTAGGTTATTTTAACGGTTTAATTAGTAATGGTACCCAAAACAATATATCTGCGAGAAATGCCATTCCGAGCGCAGGTTCAGGTTTCCCAAGTCATGTAGGTGAGATGTTGCTGCTTAATTTTTACGACCATTATGACTTTAATACATTGGGCAGTTACAATAGGCTTTCTTTAATATATGCGGTTAGTTCAAACGCCGTTCAGGGATTACAGACAGGCGGGCTGAAGAAAAATCTTCAAAATGGGAAATTTCTGGAAACCACTTTTTTTTACAATAAAGATGGCTTACTGATCCAGAAAGTTTCCGAAAACCACCTGGGAGGACGGATCCGGCAATCTACCGCTTATAATTTTGAGAAAATGCCAATTTCAATCACTTCTCAATTGCTGGGACCAACCAATCTCGATATAACAAAAGGAATCAGTTATTTTCCCAACGGAGCTACACGGCAAATTACCCACAGAATTGGATTGGGTGCTACAATTCAGTTGGTAAATTTTCACTACAGTGAAACAGGTGAATTGATCCAAAAGAAAGTCCACAATTCGATGGCAAACCTCGACTTTAAATATAACATTCGTGGATGGCTTACCCATATAAATGAGGCGAAGGGGAGTAACAGACTTTTCGGGATGCAACTGTACTACGAGTCAGGCGCGGCGGTTAATAATTGGAATGGCAATATCTCGCGGATTGACTGGAAAGGGAGGGATTTGGTGACGCGCACATATGAATACGGCTATGACCTGGCAGATAGAATTACCCAAGCCCGCTACGCTGTACCCACCAACGCTACGAATAATGGAAGATACAACCTGAGTGGGATAAGTTATGATCCAAATGGAAATCTACTTCGACTAGTTCGGAATAATCAGCAGACCGAAACACTGTTTACCACGGTGGATAACTTGAGTTTTAACTATCTACCTCACAGCAACAGAATAAATAAAGTGACAGACACGCATTCCAATAAAAACTTTATTGCTCAGGATTTCAAACCCGGTAGCGTTACAGCATCCTACAGCTACGATGGAAATGGGAATCTGAAGTCAAACGGCGACAAACAAATAAGGGAAATTACCTACAATTTCCTGAATCTACCTACCCAAATCATTTTTGAATCAGGCGAGAGGTTGATTTTCTCCTACGCAGCCGACGGAACTAAACTCCGTCAAGAATTTAAGCCGACATCGGGGCCGTCTAGGATCATTGACTATGTGGAGGAATTTGTTTTTGAAGACGGGAAGCTGGACTATATGGTACATGATGAAGGCAGGGTAGTACTGGAAAGTGGCGCCTACCACTACGAATACTTTATCAAGGACCACCTAGGCAATGTCCGACAGGTGATCAGGCCGCAAGTTACTGAAACTCTCCTTGCCACAATGGAAACAAACCGATCTTCGGTGGAGGAAAAAGAGTTTGAGCGGGTTAGGGAAAGCCGCCAAAGCGGGCAGGAACACAACACAACTCCCGGCGGAACTAATATTGCGTGGTTAAATGCATCAAGGGGAAGAATATTAGGTCCTGCTTGGGAGCGAGAGGTTCAGGAGGGGCAGGAATTGAGCCTATCCGTATTTGGAAAGTATCGGGATAATGGAAACTTACAGGTTTCTCCGGCGGTGTTTGTTTCCTCAGGAGCCAAAGCCAAACTTGTGACTCAACTGGGAGAACTGTCCAATACCACGACACTTTCTGCCGTTCCTAATGCGGTCACCATTTTGAGTGTTATTGATCTGCTGATAAAGGAAGTTCAGGCTAAGCCTTCCCCCGAGGCCTATATGATGTATGCCCTGTATGATAAGTCGGGAAAGCTTTACGCTAAAGGTAAAAAGCCATTAAGTACTAAAGCTGCTGGTAGGCATGAACATTTGAGTGAAAATATTTATATTAGCAAGGATGGAAAGCTTCAGGCCTTTGTAGTAAACGAGACTGGGGAAGACGTCTGGTTTGACGATTTTCAGGTACAGAGTAAGACACCACTTATCGTACAGGAGAGCCACTACGATCCGTGGGGAGTGCAGCTAAGTGGACTGGGGTACCAATACAAGGAATTTAAGGAAAACAGATACTTGTACAACGGAAAGGAACATATCGTCGACAAGCAGCTAGCCTGGTACGACTATGGCGCAAGGATGTATGATCCCGCTGTGGGCAGATGGTGGGTGGTGGATCCGTTGGCGGATCAAATGAGAAGGCATTCGCCTTATAATTATGCTTTTAATAATCCATTACGGTTTATTGATCCAGACGGGATGGCGCCTAGGGAATGTGAGACTTGCGTTGAATTAGAGCTAGTCAAAAGATCTTTGGAAAGTCAATATGAATACTTTCTTTCAAATTTAGAGAAGGCTTTCAAAGCTTTTAATCGCAATATGGAGGAAATGGGGAACAACGTAGTAGGAGTTTTAAAAAAGGTGGATGATAAGTTTTCAAGCGGCGGTTCAGGTAATGTTCACGTCTCCGATGTTTTTGAGGGAGATGATTCTAAGGTTAGGGAGGGAGAGGTTGATGCTGTTATAAACGTAGATGATTTTTTCTTACCTACTCTTCGGACAGGGCCTGGGAAAAATACTGGTGAAGATTTTACGCAAGGGGTTCAAATGGGTGCAAAAATCTTTGATATCACCAAAAAGTTATTGGAGTCAGAAAAAGCTCCAGATACTATGTATATAATTTCTAGCGGAATATTTTCTGAGAATAGTGGGACAGTTGATATAATAGTTGGGGGTGAATCTCAAAAGCTTGTGATAAATGGAAAAGAAAATGTTAAGAATTTTAGAAAGGATTATGAAAATAAAACATGGGTTAAACGCGATAATTAAATTAGGGATAATTTGGAATGTAATTGGGTGCACAGAAAACCATGAGCGATCAGGTAATATTTTTCAAGAAAAAGCAGATTCGGTTTATTATTTTCAAATCCAGTTGGATTCGGTAATAGTATTTGCTGAAATAGGAACAGAACAGACGCTAAACAAATTTATTTTTATGGATTTAGAGGGAAATCGAATTGGGAATTCATTTGAATTTTATCCTGATGGGGCGTTAAAAAAGCGCAGAAATTATAGTAGAGGTAATCAAGAAAGTAGGGAACAAATATTTGACGAATCAGGAAACCTAATTTGGTATTATAATTACCTGAATAACGAAAGGCATGGAGAAATGTATGAATATTATTTGGATAAAAATATTAAGCAACATAAAATTTTCGATCATGGAGATCCTATATACACAGCTTTTTATGAGAATAAAATAAAGCAAATCGAAATTCTTCATCCAACGATATTGTCTGAAAGAATTAAAAAAGGAAATTATGAATTAGTTGGTAGGTTTAAGCATCCTTTTGAGGGGGTGATTTCAGCAAAAGTTGATGGTTTGAAAACAGCAGAAGTTAGATTTTCAAATAGAAGTAATTTTAAAATTCTTATTAAAGATTTTGGCGATATTAAAAAATACGATGTTACATTTGTTTTTGACCCTAGTGAAAATGATACTATTAGACATTCAAAGTTTATATATCAGCATGACGTGCTACTCAAATAGAGTAAAGTGACTTGAATATCAACCCACAATAAGTAATAGCTTGAGTAGGACAGAATAGGTATATATAAGTGTATTAGGAATTGATTAGATAAAGTTTGGCTTGTTGTTAAGAAAATCTAGTGTCGATCTATCGGAATCTAAATCAGGTGAATCGAAATCCCCCTAAAGCTGTTAGTATTGGCACCGATAAATTGATTTTGAACTGATCTGAATAATCCATTACCGTTTATGAGGCTGAAATTTAGCCTTCCAATGCTTGCAGTAGGTTTACGGAATATTCTGATGGGAGTGTTGAAATAATGATCAACAGTGAGTATTTAAATTATCCAGATTGTTTGGCGGCATCGATAGCGTTTGAATTGAGTAGGCTACGTTCAAGAAGAAATGGATTTTTAAAGAATGATATTTCTTTGGAGGTGGTACTTATTTTTATGGGTTTTGGAGTATTCAATGCAAATAATTCGGTGATAAAAATGGATACATGGACTGGGGAACTAAGGAATGGATGGCGTATTAAAAAAGGGCCCAGTCAGCTTTCTCCAGAAGCCCACGGTTATTTACTTGCACTGTTTTCTTGCTATAGAGGTGAAAATGATCCGAGTTGGGCAAATTCTCTGGTAACGGAGGTCCATAAAGCTTTCAATAATAGCTTGAAGTACTTAAAATATAGTTCTGAAAGAAAATATTAGCTATGTCAAAAAAGGAGAACAACTATTTATCTGTAATTCTATTGATAGTTTCTTCCTTGTTAATGTTAATGGGAGTAATTATGTTGGTAAAGAATCTGTCAGCTTACGGAGTCAACCGTAGAACTTTAATGGTATCCGGATACGGTGGACACCTACTAATTTTGATTGGCATCATATCTTTAATTGTTACCTACTATAGCTTATCTCCATTTAGTAAGGTTAGAAACTTTAACTTCTATTTTTCAAAGAGAAAAAAGAGATAAGAAAAGCAGATGTTAAAAAATATCATTTTTTAAGTTCGTATTGTCCAATATACGAGATTTTATTTCTCTTGTTATATATGTTATTTGATGAATATATTTATAGTTAAAATCGGTTTTTTTTCGGGATGAGAAATATAAATCACCAAATATGGATTTTTGAAAATCTTACTGGGTTTTATAAAAATGCCGGATTATTGATTTTGTATATAATGGTGTTGGCAGCAATCTCTTGTAACGAGAAGGAACAATGCGGTTCACGATTTTCCGCTAACGAATCTTATGAGCTTTTGATAAATGACTCTGTAGCTGTGGATGTTACATGGTTTGAAAATGGTTTGGTTCAATCCATAACTACTAAGGATAAATTCGGAATTAAGAATGGACTCAGCGTAGATTATTATCCAAACGGAATGTTGAAGAACAGGTATTCATGGAAAGATAATAAAATTACGGGCGGGTATTGGATTTATGACGATACGGGGCAACCAACTGTCTATTTTACCTATGCAGAGGGTGAGAAAAATGGTGATATGTATGAATTTTTAAATGATTCAACAATTAAAGCGCATTTCCTTTTTAAAGACGGACGTGCTATCTATGTCGGATATTATGATAACGGTAAGAAAACAATTAGCTCAGCCATTCCTGCTTTTAAAGATGAAGTTATAAAAGATGATAGCATCTATAATGTTAGAATATCATTTCCATTTCCATTTAAGGGAGATTTGGAAATATTTCTTAAGGATACCATTGACTTTAACTTAGAATACTTGGACAAGCACAATGTAGACCTGACCATTACGAATTTTGATAAGACTTGGGCGGCTTATGAGTTTTTGCTTGAGTATGTACCAGCAGAAGAAGATAGCTTAAGTAGAACCGAGCAGATATACACACGCACATTGGATATTGATTGATGTTGGAGCAAGAGGTTCATAAGCCATTTAATGCTAGTTTAAAATATTTAATAGAGAAAGCTAGTTAACATTTAAACTAAATTATGTCTAAAAATAATAACCTTTTTCTTTTCCCATTGATTATGTCCATTATGTTTATCCTAATGGGGGGAGCCATGATTGCCAAAGGAATGGTTGGTATCGGTATAAACTCTAGAACAAAGATGGTATCTGGATATGGCGGTCATCTGTTGGTTTTGGCGGGGATAATATTTTTGGTGGTTACCTATTATAGTATTTCTCCTTTCAGTAAGGTCAGAAATATAGGGAAGATGTTTACCAAAAATAGAAAACATCCTAAATTTTGACTTTAAAGTTAGAAGGTATTAGAATTTTTCCGGCCTTTTGGGCTTGACTAATAGATTTTCCGTCGGCCTGTCCGCATTTATTGAGCGATGTAGGAATGGAAATTTGGGATTTTTGAGAATTAACAGGAATATTTGTTAGTTTGATGCCAATGTAAACTATTTAAAAAACTGGAAGCTGGACAATTATTATGCTTTTACGTTCACTTTATTTTCTATATTCCTTTCTTTGGTGCTTTATGACCATTAAAAGTTGAAAAGGGTAAATGGATAGGGAAGTAAAAAAAGCAGAAAGTTCTTGAATGTGATCGATCCCTATATTAAAACGTAAAGATACCTAAACTTTTAAAACCACGCCAAACCCCTAATCGGTTGCTATCTCCCCTTCGGAGCGGCAAACAATTCCGAAATTGGGGGATGGTAATTTTCCTTTTGTGGAAAGATGGAATAGGCGAAGAACGACGATAAGTAACCAAATTGCCATCTTGTTTGGCAAAATAACAAATCCAGGGTGGTATAAAGCCAGTTTTCTTGTAGAAGTCAAGAGTCATGTAAATTGTGTCTTGGCACAAAGGATTATTGATAAATTCTTTGTTTTCATCAGGGCTTTTTTTTATCGGCAAGAGTTTCATTTCAATTTTTTATTTGATTGTTGTTTTCAGGCATGACCGCTAACGACTTGCTAAACACCGTGGTTTAAGGTACAAAGGCGTCCGATATGACGCAGGGTTATAGATCGGGATTACCTTTCCAGTCCGGTTAAGTGAAGGCATGGCTGTTTTAGTTTTTGTTGTAAGCCGTTTTCTTATTTATTCTGATACTTATATTTTCGTCCTATCCATGTATTTGGTAAAAAATGCTCTTCGCCTAAATAATTAAAATTTCTTTTCAGATACTTGGAAACACTTTTAAAGCCAAAAATATCTTTAGACGTAAACTCAATAATTTTATTATTGAAGGTATATAAAATCAGAGAATTAATGTTATATCGGATTTCACAGGTTGTAAATCCACGAATTTCTCCTTTGTCATACCGTACTCTTTTAAGTCTTAGTGGATAAAACACATAAACTTCATGTTTGCTAAAAGTTACAAATTTCAAGCTATTTTTTAAATCATACATAGTTAGAATAACTACATAACTAAGTAAGAAAAAAACGAAAATACCAGGTATTAATTTCAGGGGAAATATAATCCTTTGGTCGTATTGCAATAATCTTAACCGCATGAATCAATAATCCGCCAAAAAGTATAATGGTGGAAATTTTTAGTAAAAGCACAAATGGATTAAGAACTGGTTTTATTGTATCGCTATTCATAAAACTTTAGTATGGTTACTAAATTTCCAATACAGACTAACGTCCAAATTTGACATTGATTATCAAATAATTGTCAGTATGTAATTTTATCATATTAACCCTATAACATTTAGATGTTAGTTGCTGAGTTCAATTCCGCGAGGAAAAATTTCAGAACTATCAGCCCCGAATTTCAGTCCCAGCGTCTACCCAATGGCTTACCAATTGTATATGTGCAACTCAGTTTCGCATTATAGCGTCTATATTTCCAATGTCTACAGGTTTTTCCATTACCATAGGATTTTATCGGCATTTTGGGCATGCTTATTACACTACTTTTACTTTCCTCGACACTTACAAAATAGCCATCTAATTAACGTCTGTTGTCGCGTTTGCCCAGACAAGATACGCTTCCGGTACAGGATCTTGAGCTTACCACTAGATTTCCCTATGGTAGCCTATCCATGTGCTGGGGTATCTGTTATTGGATTTTACTTTTGAATCAAGGTAAGGGTTTCTTTGGTCCGAAAAAATAACCTGATCGGGGTATTTTTCCTCCGATTCCATTTTTCTTCTGCAACTATTCCGGCACAATGCGTTACTGGTTATTTGCGCTAATTGCCGCAGCAGAAAGATGTCAGGGCTAACGCCCCTCTGTCCCAAATTTCTATGCTGTTCTACTAAGCTATCAGGGCTTAGTCGCTTGGGTGGAAGATATGGTTTAATCGTGCAGGGAGCGTTAACCAGTTATCAAAGCGACTTCTTCTCGCACCAGGTTGGCCCGGATGCTCGGGGTAAACTGTGAGAGGCGCTTCTCGTCAGCTAATGGCTGACGGGGCCGTCTACTCATTGCAGGCTGGCATTTCTATTTGTTCGTAGTTCGTTGCTTTATCCAAGTTACAATCTCTTGAAAGTCAAGTTGTCCCGATGCTACTGCGATAATAAAGTCGTATTTCTCGTCTAGTTTGGCTTGTATGTCCTTGCCAAAGTTCATTAAAACCAAACGCATCAAAACGTAGCCTGTCCTTTTGTTGCCGTCTATAAAAGGGTGATTTTGACAATACTTTCTAAAATTGCACCAGCTTTTTCTTCGGGATTAGGGTAAAACTCTGTTTCACCAAAACCGCTAAAAGGTCGTTCAAGTGCAGATTTTAGTCCGTTTTCATCTCTCACACCTTGTGAACCGCCAAACTCCCGTATCAAAACTTGATGAATTCCAAGAACTTCTTGGTAGTCTATCATTTCGCCAATTTTTCAAGTAAATCTCGGTCTTCTGTCAAAATTGTGTTCAAGTTTAGCGAAAGCCGCATTTTCTCTATTGTCGTTTTTTCAACTTGGCGAAGATATTGCAAAAGTTCGCCCAACACTTCGTTGGGTAATTTATCCACAATTTGTGCGATTTCTTGTTTAAGTTCCATAAAATAAGGTGGTTTAGCGATTTTATTGGCAATTTCTATTAATATTTGAGAAAGTTCAGCATTATAAAATTTATCTCTAGTGATACTTTCTTTTATCAAAAACAGAAAATCGTGCCAAAGAAGTTCACTCGAGCCTGCTTGGTTGAATTTTCCTGTATCCGTGTTATAGCAACTGTTACCTCGCGTTTATTTTCATTCGAAGTTGGTTGTTCGTTAATAGTTGTATGACAGTTGCCTATGAGGAAGTGTTCCCCGTCACAATGATCTAGTTCTATCCAAAGGTAACAGGTATTTTGTTTGAAAATCAAGAGGATACTTATTTATCACCATAATGCCCCCAAAATGCAAGAACTAGAACAACCACATTTTCATGTGTATATAATTGTTTCTTAAAGGTCACATGGAATCTCGCTTAGATAATCATCCCACGTGTGACGATCTCGTCATGCTCGATTTCATTTTCAATTCTATATACCAATCTATGTTTAGTTGTTATTCTCCGGGACCAAGTTGCTACTTCTTAGTGTTTAAGCTTTTCGGGTTTTCCCGTTCCCTCTGTCGGGTGCTCCCGCAACTCATCTAAAAGTTTATCAATCTTAATGAGGACTTTTTTATCCCCTACCTTTCTGTGCTTCGCAATGTCAGAAATAGCTTCATCAGTCAATTCTAAGGTATAACTCATAAACCTAACAAATCTTTCTGTTGATCTTTTCCAATCTTTATTGTCTTTCCTGATTCTGCTTGTTTAAGGGATTTATCTATTTTGGCGAAGTAATCATTTTCGCTCAATAATACTGGCTCGTCATATTTTCCAATTTCAAAACGAACCTTCATTTCTTCCAACAAAGAGGTAAGCAAAGATTTTTGTTTTTCGTTTTTCGGATAAATCGTTATTCTGTCCATTTTTATTGATTTAAATGCCCTATACAAAAGTATTGAAAAGTATCAAACACCATGCTGAATTTCCGGTGAATTCTTGAAACATTACAGCTAAGCGGGGGATCTCGCTAAAAAAACGCCAAGATCAAAAGCTTGTGAGATCTCTTAGATTTGGAATGGTTTCTTTAGTCTGAAAAAATACCCTGATACGGGTATTTTTCTTCCGATTCCATTTTTCTTCTGCGACTATTCCGGTCTAAAGAGCTACTGGGTATTTGCGCTAATTGCCGCAGCAGAAAGATGTCAGGGCTAACGCCCCTTCGTCCTAAATTTTGATGCTGTTCTACTACGATATCAGGGCTACGCCCCTGGGCTGGAAGATAAGGTTTAATCGTGCAGGGAACGTTAAAACAGTTATAAAAGCGACTTCTAGTCGCACCCAGGCGATGCTCGGGGTAAATTGTGAGCGGTGCGCCTCCTCAGCTAATGGCTGACGGGGCCGGCTACTCGATTGTGGCTAGTTTTTTATTTTTTCAATGTCAAAATAGCATTCCCTTACTGGGTTTAAATCTGTCAATCCTTTGTCACAAGGGGTTTGTTCTTTTTTTCTTTGTTCAATTCCCTTGTCAAAATCTCTTTTAATTTCAGATAAGGTTATCGCAGGACTTTTAGAACCAATTCCAACTTTCGTTTTATTGACTGTAATTGTTTCTACGACTTCATAGTCAGTTAGAGCGTCTTTTTTAACATATGTCAAGTCAAGAAGGTCAAGACATTTGTGTTAATCATCCCGCTTGGAATTTGTCTTCCGAAAAGTCGATTTTGGTCAATGAAGCTTACTCCAATCCATTGTCCACCTTCGTCTTCACTAAAGTCCAGGACTATAGCTGTTATTTTTGCACTGTCACTATCAAACTTCAATATCTGTCCGAATTTTACAGGAAAGCTTTCAATGTTTAGTCCTGTCCAATTTGGTTGCATCATTTCTGGAATTGATTCAGAGGAAGTCGTTTTCACGTTATTACAACTTGAAATAAAAAGTCCAACGGTCAGTATAAATGCTATTCTTGTCATTTTTCAAATTGGCCACAACGTGAGCAGCTACGCAGTAGCCGACGTATGGAGGGGTATTGGCGTAGCTGCGGTGTTGCAGGCCGGTGTTTTCTATAATTCTTTGATTTCATCATCAGTTAATCCAGTCAATTCTGAAATATCCAAGTCTGACATCCCTTTCTCTTTCATCTTCTTAGCGACTTCTTTAATCCCTTCCATTCTTGAAGTGTCTACCACATTTTTTAGATCCCGGTAGTATTTCAGGCTATCTTCGTAAGCCTCTCTTTCTTCCACCGAAAATTTCGCGATCTCCGCCGCTTCAAATAAACGCTGAAAGATCTTATCCTGTAATTGTTGTGGGCGATTTTGCAAGCTCGACAGGTGCCGGAACACAAACAACCACTTGTCGAATTGCGTCTCCAATTCGGCTTCCTGCTTTTTGAATTTCGGGAGTTCGATATAGATAAATTTCAGCTTATCATAAAACACTTCACAGCGCTGGTTTTTCAATTCCACTATGTGCAGCAGTTCTTCTTCCGATTTGTGGTCGTCGAAGATAAAATCCAGAATACCAACGGTGTAAACCGGGTCCAAGCGGTAGTCCCAGTCTCCTTTTTGCGCCTGCTCCTGAATCGGAAAAGAAGCGTAGTAAATACTTCGGTCTTTGAAAAAATTCTGATTGGCTTTCTGCAACTCTACGATAAATCGCTCTCCGGACTCTCCAGTGCAATACAGGTCAAATATCGCTTTGCGATCCAGTTCGTTCAAGCCGAGTTGTTCGGTCCTGGCATAAGTCAAGTCACTGATCTGGTGCTTGTCCGGCAGGATCTGGTTCAAAAAATCGATTAACAGAATCTTGTTCGGCTCCGATCCAAGTAGCTTTTTGAAGCCAAAATCCGTCAACGGATTGATGTATTTATCTTTCAAAGCACTCATTATCAGAAGGTTAAAAACTCATTGGGTTATACTTACAAAGATAGCCAATTTTCAGCGCTCTATGGTTAAGGGCGGTGTTTTTTTAGCTGACCTGCAACAATCGTATATACGCAACTCGTTGTCGCATTATAGCGCCTATATTTCCAATATCCACAGGTTTTCTCATTATCCTCATATATCTTATGTATTTGGGGAATTCTTTTTACACTTGATTTACCTTCCTCTACATTTACAGAATAGCCATCTAATTTAGGTCTATTGTCGCATTTGCTCAGAAAGTTACGCTTCCGGTACAGGATATTGAGCTTACCAATAGATTTCCCCTTTTTTGCCTATTCATGTGCTGGGGTATCTGTTATTGGATTTTATTTTTGAATCAAGGTAAGGGTTTCTTTAGTCCGAAAAAATACCCTGATCCGGGTATTTTTCTTCCGATTCCATTTTTCTTCTGCGACTATTCCGGTCTGAATAGCTACTGGGTATTTGCGCTAATTGCCGCAGCAGAAAGATGTCAGGGCTAACCCCCTTCTGTCTCAGATTTCGATGCTGTTCTACTAAGCTGGATTGTCAAAAATTACTCGGTAGCATCCTGGGAGAAAAGTCGCCGCCTAGACCCAGAATGGCAGCTTTATGCTCTTTTCAAAAAAACCTATCCGTTAATCTTTTCTACTTCACTTTCCAGTTTAAGCACTGCATCTCCATCTTCCTGTTTTATATACAGTGCTTTGTTGTCTTTGGAGCCGTTGCGTGTGATTTCGGATCCTTTGATTTTACGGGTTGTCGATTCGGAGTATGTTTTTTCCACTTCACCTTCGGCATACCCCTGTCCCCATTTCCATTTTACTTTGTCTCCTTTGTTAATAGCCATGACGTCTTTATCTTTCTGGGTGGACCTACACTACCCCATGCAGGCTTCATGTATTAAATGAAAATTCAAAAACATGGCCAAACTGAGGCTTAAGGAGTATTTTGTTATCCTTCGGGGATTAGGTGAAGCATTTTTAAATCGATCGACCTGGGAGATTGCACTGCGGAATCTCGGAAAGGACCTTCAAGGTTTTTGAAACCTTGAAGGTCTCTCGGGAACTCTCTTAAAGGATTTCCTTCGTTTTAGTGCCTAGGCACCCTGATAGGAACAATAGAAGAAATATCACCTATCGCTTTTCATAGGGTGTAATTTCAAATTAAAATAAGCGCTACATTCGTCAGACACAAATAGGTTGAGAAAGGCTACACGATTAAAAAATAATTTTTTGACCCCCCGGGTAATGGGACAATGCGTACATTTACCATCAATGAAGCTATTCCTGAGGTTACTTAAACGCACCATGATCCTATTTCTTGCCCTAATCCTGATTTCTGCAATCGGCGGATTTTTATATTTACAGCACCCCAT
>WGNT01000163.1 GCA_016124425.1 Cytophagales bacterium | reverse complement strand
TCCGGCCTCAGCCAGTCTTCGAGTTCGCTTTCTATCCTGCTCGATTTTCTGGAGTGCTGGTTGTGGAAGAGGATGATTCCGATGTCGAGCATTTTTTTGAAGATTAGCTTTGGATCAGCCAGGGAGGGGCTTGTTCCTCCCGAACTGATCTTCTGGAATTTGAATGTAGGATAAAATGTGTATCTTCGACTGAAATATTTTTGCTTTCATAACTCACAGCTATTTGCTGTTTTAGTAGGTAGGATAGGAACGTATTGGATGCTTAGGATTTAGACGCAATGCGCTAAGGGATCATGCCAAACAACAGCTATCCGATTGGCTTTTTTACCATCGATTTGTATGTGAATTCATTATTATTGTTATAATCATTCGGTATCAATATACTAGTAAAATAGCCTATTGTCACACATGAAATTACGCCAATAGCGCCATATAGATATCCATTGACCGCTGTGAAGTAACTGATAAGAAATGTTATTAAAGCACCTGACAGCGTTCCTATGATAGCACCGGACGCATTTGCACGTTGGGTGAAAATAGCCAGTATGAAGACCCCCGCTAGACAACCACCGATCATGCCCAACAGCTTTTGAAATAAATCAAAGATAAAGCCGACTTCTGTAACGGCAATCCAGATTGCGGTAACGGTTCCAAATACGCCCATGATTACCGTGATTATTTTGGCTAGGTTAAGGTTTTTCTTGTCATTCCAACTGCTGAAGAAGCGTTTATGGATGTCAGTAATATAGGCAGTTGCGACACTGTTCATGCTACTATCAAGCGAGGACATGCTGGCCGCGAATATTCCTGCAATTACTACTCCTGCAAGTCCAATCGGAAGCTCTGATACTATATAAAAGGGCAATAATTCCTCGGAATGGGTGGCGCCAATTTTTTCGGGATTGGTGAGATAGTAAACGTAGAGCACGGTGCCTAGTCCAAAAAACAAGAATACTCCGGGGAGCGTTATTAAACCGTTAATCCAAAGGCTTTTCGCAGCTGCCTTTTCATTCTTCACGGTCAAGTACCGTTGAATAACGACTTGATCAGACGAATAGGAAATCAGGTTTAAAAAAAAGAACCCTATTATTGCGACCCAAAAAACGAGCTGTGTGTAGTCCCAGGTCCATTCAATAAGTCGAAACTTATTGTTTGACATCCCTATATCTATTACAGTGGTCAATCCACCGTCTATTTCAGAAAGCGCAATAACTAGTGAAGCCAGCGCTCCCCCGAGCAACACAACAACCTGAACTACATCTGTCCAAATGACTGCTTCAATACCACCCATTACGGTGTATACTGTGCTAAAAAGCCCCATTATAAAGATACAATAGAAAATATCCAGTCCGGTGACAGAGGAAATCGCAATGCTTGGTAGGTAGACTACCACTCCCATCCGCGCCAGTTGGAGCAGTATAAAAGTTATACTGCCAAGAAGACGAACGTTCACGTTGAACCTAAGCTCTAAATACTGGTAGGCAGTGGTTATGTTTAGTCTTCTAAAGAAAGGCAGGTAGTATTTTACAATAAAGGGGACAATCGCGAATATCATGATAGATCCAATTGCCAACCGCCAATCGGTCGCGTAAACTATCACCGGAACGGCCATAAACGTAATGGCACTGAGCTGCGTGCCGAATATACTTAATCCGGCAGCCCACCAGGGGATTCGTCCACCGGCAAGAAAAAACTCATTGGTGGAATTTTCTTTTTTTGAAAAATAAAACCCAATGCCAATCATACAAAATAAATATATACTTAATGTGCCCCAATTAACCCACCCGAAGGTTGTTCTTGTATTAAAAACCGTCACTTCGGGAGATCTTACTCCCGGTCCACGTTCTCCGCTTGGCACAATCCATGTTCCGTTCCAGAAAACGGAAGGGGCTGTTACTCTAGAGGTACCCTTTGGCATATCGCCAAATTCAATCCACTCACCCGACTGCGTATGCAACGCAAGCATTTTGTCTAAAAATCCAGGGTGGGTGGCGGGATTGGTATGTGTCAAGGTCTGATCGTCTAATCCCCCTGCGATAATGATATGTGATTCGTTAATACTAAAACCCGGAGAGGGCGCAGCGGCGACTCCCCTTGGTAGGTCCTTAAGACGCTGCCACGTGCTATTGTTTTGAGTATTGCCGGGGTTATACCGGTAGGCATCCGTCAATAAGTGCCGAACTAGTCCGCCGTTTTCTCCCCGGGTGAGGTGAAAGCCGCTAAAAACATACAGTTGGTCATTGTGTCCGGCTACAACAGCTTGTATTCTGCTTTTTCCGGGCAGTTTTGGACCTTTCTCCCACTTTAACTGATCAGCCGGTACTTTTAGATCTAAGAAGAGAAAGACATCTTCAGACAAACCTAACGGCGAGATTTGTCCCCCGATTATAAAGATGGTACCGTCTATAATGGTACCGGACATATTTGCCAGGGGGATAGGAAGATCAGGTATATTATCGTTGACTATAATTCCTTCCGTGGTATATGAAAGCGAATAAACGCTACTGCTATGCCCCAGTTCATTGCTTCCTCCAACGATGTAGAATCTATCCTCAAATGTTCCCGAAACACCATACCCTAGAGGTGTAGGCAGTTTTTGGTCAGCGACTTTCCATCCCAAGTTTACGTCTTTCAATACATACACATTGTCATACCATTTTTTCTCACCACCTTCCCAAGGTTTCTTCCCCGGGAAATTCGCTCCTCCAACACAGATCAACGCGCCGTGACTGACACCGGCAAACATTCCCGCAAAACCTTCATCATCGGGTAATGGCGGCAGTTGCTCCCAATAGGTATCTTTTCCAAAGCCGATAATGGAATTAGACAAGATTGAAAACAAAAAAAATAGTAGGTAGGTCTTCTTGATATTCATGGTAACTGTCGGGATTAGATGTATTCTGAAGGGGGAATATCCACAGGTCGCCCCAACCGGGATGAGCTGAAAATGGCGAAAATAATTTCCATCACATGCATGGCTTGACCTAGACTTACCTCTACGTTCCCATCGCCTTCAAGCATTTTTTTGAAAGAAGTCCATTCGTTGATTAAACCATGTTCAAGCCAATTTGGTGGATTAGAACCAGGTAGGAGAGACCAGTGTTCGGCATCGCAAAAAAATCCCCCCTCTGAAAAGCTGATCTTCATCATGCCTCGCTCATAGAATAATTCAGTTTCTACTTTCATCTTTCCAATCTGGTATCCGGCTAGTTGGAGATTTGCCACAACGCCATTTCCAAACTCAAGAATAGCAGATCCGCAATCGTCAATGTTGTCTTGGTGAAAGGAATTTTGAAGTTTGGCATAAACCTTCACAACCTTCGCCGGAATTAGGGCACACAACAGGTCAATTTGGTGTACACCTAGTGTCAATAAATAGCCTCCACCGCATTCCTGCTGTAGGTGCCATGGTTGTCGATCCTGGTTTTTCCAAAGTGACACCGAGGTTGCCCTTGCTGAAAGTATAGAGCCTACAGGTCTCGCCGTCAGATATTTTTTGACTTCCATGAACGCTGGAGTAAACCGGCCAATATGTCCCGGCATGATTTTTACATTATTTTCCACTGACGCATTGTATATTCTCAGGCAGTCTGCCCATGTTGACGCCAACGGTTTTTCTATCATAAGGTGTTTGCCTTTTCGCGCTGCCTTTTCAGCAATTTCGGCATGAAGGTGGTGAGGTGTAGAAATAAGAACAATTTGAATCGTTGGATCTTCGATAATTTCTTCGTAGTCTTCACATCCGAAAATTCCATGCGTCTTTACTAATTTGTTCAACTCATCTTGGTTTCTTCTGCAGATCGCTTTCACCCTGAGTCCTGGCACTTTGTGAATCGCGTTAACATGTTTTATGCTGAAGTTTCCGGCTCCTATAATACCGATGTTCATAGTTAGCCAGTCTAAATGAGCGGATACCCTTCAATTCCAACATCCATTTTTATAACTCGCCCGGGGCTAGGTTCACCAATGCCACCTGTTACCCAAACTGTTTTTTCGTGAAAGCATAAATTACTTGTCAAAGGAATTTCTGTGTTGTAAGTCGCTAACAAGTCTCCGGTCTCGGAAAGTACTTGTAGTGACTGCATTCCGTAATGTGCTATCCAAAGTCTTTTGGCACGATCTAGTTTTATTCCGTCTGGTAAATTGCCAGTTGTCGGGTTGTTCGGGTTTCGGGGCAGGATGGCGAAAATGGAAGCAACTCCGGGATCTTTGATTTCCTCATTGAGGTTGAGTTTCAGTATGCGATTTTTATAGCTTTCCGCTACATACAATACCTTGGACTCCCTATCGTATGCGACACCATTTGGAAAATCGAGGGAATGCAAAAGCGGCTTTGCTCTTCCTGCTTTGTCTACGTGAAAAACCGCCCCGGTAAATCTAACAGAATCCGTAAAATAATAGCCTCCTTCACCATCTAAGGCAATGTCATTTGGACAAACAACGAGCATACCACCGATATAAGTGGGCGAGACCTTACCGATAAATTTTCCGTTGCTACTATATTTCAGTACTGCACCGAGCCCGCTGTCGCAGATAAGATGGTTTCCGTTTTTGTCTATTGCCTGCCCATTTGGCCTTCGTCCCGTTGCCCATATATGGTCTTTCTTTCCGTCAAGATACCGTATACTTTTCCCCGCTATGTCTGTGAAAAACAATCTACCTTTCGAATCCGTCGCCGGGCCTTCGCTGTAAAAGTCAAGGTCTAAAACGACCTCCGCTTCGACAGATTGCGGATCGGGCAAATCGGGAGCTAAAGGGTTCGGCATGGCAGATTGTTTAGTTTAGATCAATGGATTCAAAAGGAAACAAGGGGATTCTTCTATTGTAAAAGACTAATGTGTTGACATCTGCTGTTGTTATTCCAGGCGTATTTACCCGAATCAAACGTTTACAGACAGACATGTAGGCGGCTAATGGGGCATGAACTCCTTTCGCTACGATTATATGAAATGAATTTGGGTTCAAACCAAAGGCGAGTAATTGTTGGAGGCTAAAGGGAACAATTCTCAAGGAGGTAAGCATAATGATGTTGTTTTTCGAGGTCTCCACGATGACCGATTTCCCCATATTGAACTTTACCTGCCCACCATGTCTTGGTTCGTTTTCCATGAATTTGCCGTCAATCCTTTTCGGTTTCCCATGTAGCGTATCGGTTTTCCCACCAACTTTAAGGGAAATCCATTCCCCTAGCGGGGTGTCTTCAAGTTGAGTTACAGCTTCAGGATCATATATACAGATAAAACCCGGTCCAACTGAGGTAGCTTCCATAAAAGACAAAAGGAATGTACTATCCCCAGGAGATCCTCCTCCTGCATTGTCGCCCATATCAAGCAATAAAACCGGATATTCGGAATCAGCCAATTTTTCTGGTAGTTCTTTAAGCCCGATTTTATCCCCGGAAAAGAGCGTATGATTGATTTCTATATAGTCTTTTAATCTTTTCGAAAGCGCCTCAGCTTTTGGAAGGTCGCTATCGGCAATTACGATAAAACTGGTACCCATTTCGGCGACATCGGCGTAGGGAAAACCGAGAACGATACTCACTGAAAGGATTTTTGGATCCTGTGCGATTTCGTCGGCAAGTTTATAGAGTGAAAGACAGGGTTCGGAACCTGTATGTTGCATCTCTATGCTGATTGCAACCCTTGGTTGAATTGCGGACATAGTTGGGAAAATTTCCTTTCTAATCATCCGGATAAGAAGCTTTGCGGCGTCTTCGCCCGTTTTCCGCTGATCTATGTGTGGGTTTGTTTTATAAGCGATAAGCGAGTTTACCGCATTTGCCATATCTTCGCTCAGGTTACAGTGGGGATCGATTGTTCCGACAATCGGCACTTGCTTGCCGACGATTTGCCTTACACGTTGAAGCCACATTCCGTCAAAGTCAGGAAATGATTCGCTTACGGCAGCGCCGTGAGGTACTACCATTAATCCGTCAAGCGGCATGGAATTTACCAATGCATCCGTCATATTTTCTAACAGTCTTTGCGCGGTAGCTGCGGATATCGTTCCACTTGGAGTAGCTTCGGCATAAAATAGGGGGACTAATTCAATAGTGTCCTCTTTGGAAAATGCGGCAATAATTCCTCCGATTTCGTGATGTGCTTTAGTATATTCATCCACGATTTCCTGTCCCCGAAGCAGATGGCCGTTAAGGAAGTCTTCCCACGTCGTTGGTCGGTTTAAAAATGTATTGGATTCTTGGTAGATACCAATTAAACCTACACGAAAAAGGGGCGTTTCGGATGTATTATAAGTCATATGCTGCCACCAAGTCTACTTCAAATTTCAACAATGTCCCCAAGCATCCTATTAACGTCGTGCGTGCTGGATATGGAGCGCTAAAATACTTTTTATATAACTCGTTAAATAAAGGTAAATCTTCCTGATTAGCCACGTAGTTTCTTACTTGCACTACATCAGAAAAAGAAAGACCTGCAGCGATGAGGATTTTTTCCGCATTTTCAAATGATCGAATAACTTCGTTTTCAAATGTGTCGTGAATGATATTGCCGGTTTCGTCCACAGAGGCCTGTCCTGATACAAATAGGAAATCACCTACTTTTAACGCTGGAGAGAACGGAAGAGAACTTGTTGGAACGCCCACGCCACTAATAATTTTTCTTTTCATGTGTCTATAATTTGATTTTTAACGGTCAGAACCTGTCCCGGTCAGAATCGGGGTATAATCCCTGCAGGCGGCAGGCAGGTAGCAATTATAATCATCCTCTGTGCATCGCATCAGCCATGCCTACCGCAGCTAGGCATACGGTAGGCAAGCTAGATTTTATACGGTATAAAACTTATAAAACACCATATATTTTATATACAACAGCAGCCTTCATCCCATTTCTGATTTCATTTCTGGAGATGTTCTCTGCTGCCACCTTTTCCATGGCTTTATGAATGACTTCCTCTTCGACTTTTTGTGGAATGACCACGATACCGTCATCATCGCAGAAAACCAAGTCCCCGGGATGAAAAACCACGCCTCCCATCTCTACGGGCACATCAATAGTGATAACCATCTGGCGATTTTGGCTATCATAGACACTGCGCCCTCTTGCCCTAACAGGAAAACCCATTTCCTTCATTTTATCCAAGTCCCTCACACTTCCATCAACAATAACCCCGACGCAGCCGCTGTTTTTTGCGGCAGTAGAGAGCAATTCTCCCCAGATTCCGGACCTTCGGGAACCGCCGGCCGCAGCAATCAACACATCACCTGGCCTGCATTCATCAACAGCTTTTAGCTCCAGGTCATAGGGCGCCGGATCTTCATGAAAAATATCCGTCCATAGCGTCGTTTTACATCTACCTACGATCTTGCTTGATACGGTTGTCACCTGAAAGTCTATATCTGGGGATTGTCTTGTATAGCCAATACTGTCTAAAGCATCAGCTATAACGGCAGCATAAAGCTTGTCTTTTATTTCGTCGACAGTATACGTCATACGGAAAGCTTTTTGCGGTTTATTTCCGAAGCTGTTTCAATTTTCTCTAAGTACCGTTCAATATCAGTGTCTTTCCAGGGTGAATTTGTGTTTCCAACCGGTGCTATGGACGGTCCAATATCTATTGCATATCTTAGCTGAATAGCTTGTCGTAAGAAGGTCCAAACGTTAGGCAGGACGTCGGCAATAAACTCCTGAAAAATTAGCATAAACGATGTGGCCAAGGATACGTTTCCTTTCAAAAACTCCTCTCTGACGTACTGGCATTCCATTCCAAATAAATTGTAAAAGGAGCCAATTGCGCCCGAAGTACCACATAAAGCCGCATGGCACATAAGTTCGTCTGCTCCGCTGAACAGCGTAAGACGTCCTTTGGCACTGTAAGCAATGGTACTAATTTCCAAGAGGTTGGTTGTTGTTAGTTTCATCCCCGCCATATTCGGCAGTTCTAATAGCTTATTCACGAATCCGACAAGTCCGTCAGAAAACCCAGTGGATCCCAATTGGTAGGGGAAGAAGGGGAGGTCTGTCGATTTGGCTATCTCTTCGTAATGTTTTAGCGCCATTCCGGAAGTCCCGTCAGATGATCCATAGTACACGGGGGCTACTGACGATATGCCTTCTACGCTACATTTTGCGGCATGTTGTGCCAAACGAACGGATTCTGCGGTGGTCATGGATCCTACTTGGACAATGATAGGAACTCTCCCGCTATTGACATCAGTAACTATCTCCGTGACTTTTTTTCTGCTTGCTTCATTAAGTAAAAATCCCAAACCGGTGGAGCCAAGTAGGTAAAGTCCATCCATCCCTTGTGTGATCAATAGATCAACCCACTTTTCAAGTTGATCGATGTTAGGATTACCGTCAGCATCCAAAGGGGTTACCAATGCAGGCCACACGCCTTTTAAAGTAGTATTCATATCTATTTGTTTAATCAATGTTTGAATCTGAATTTCAGACAGGTTACAAAGAAGTGAAAAAGAGTTTAACAGTTAAATCATTTAGAAATGGTAAATCTTGATTAGTTAAAATAGGATGCTAATGTAGTTAAATCGGTAATTTTTTTGATTGACAAACCCGAAACCATTTGATCTGATGACTCATTATCTTTAAAGCCGCTGCCTGTTATTATTACGATAGTAGGGTCTTTTTTCAGAATTGTTTGATGATCTAATGCTTCTGTGAGCGCCGTAAGAGCGACTGCTCCAGCGGGTTCTGTATAAATACCCTCTTTGGTTGCTAGAAGTCGCTGATATCGATATACCGAAGCGTCATCTACCAAGAAGCCGGTTCCTCCGGAGAGCCTACATGCAGCTATGGTTTGATGACCATCAATTACATTTGCAACTTGCAGTCCACTTATTTTGGTAGTAGACTTCTCAATAGATTGGGCCTCCAGAATTCCATTTCTCAAGTTTCCAGCGATTGTATTGTTACCTGTCGGCTGCACGCAGTGCACTTTAGGTGAAATAACGTTTGGATGTTTGTCTTTCCACTTTTCAAAACCTTTGGCGATAGCTAAGGTAAGCCCTCCTCCTCCGGCAGGTGCAAAAACGTGTTTTACACTGGGAAGGTCTTCTGAAATTTCAAAACTAATGGTTTCAACACCTTCCATACCTAGGGCGGAATACTCGTATGCGCTTACCTGTATTTCTGTAGCGTTTTCCACGGCTATTTTTGATAATGTATCAAATGTGTCGGAAGTCACTTGGCCATCGATTCCAAAATCTTTTACCATAAACAAATCGGCTCCGTATATCTGCATTTGTCTTAATTTCCCATAAGGAGCACCGTCGACTATCGCAACCTTGCACGGTATACCTAGCGCAGCTGCATATGCCGCCAATGCCGCACCTGTATTCCCACTAGAAGTTGCCAAGCAAATTTTACCTTTCCGACGGCGAATATTGGCTAATGCTAAAGAAGCAAATCGGTCTTTATATGATCCGGTGGGATTTACTGTTTCGAGTTTGAAGTACAAGTTTTCTAATCCGAGAGAAGGACCAATCCATTTTGATTTAATCAAAGGAGTATAACCCTCGCCTAGAGTCAGTTTTTCCAAACCAACAGTGCTACTAAAGAAATCTTTATATTTCCACATTAGGATTAAAATTCGTCTGGAAATTGTTGTTTTTTATTTAAATAACTATTGAAATTATGGACAAAACCCCCATCTACTACTATGTTAGTTCCTGTTATAAAGGACGCTTCATCCGAGCATAACCATGTGACAACATTAGCTATTTCTTCGGGGTTGGCGCTCCTTCTCAATGGGGTATTATTTTCCATATCTTGAATCAAAAGATTGCTTATGTTTTCCCTCGTTGGATTTTTATAATCTTGGCTCATTTGGGATTTAACGTTTCCGGGACTTACTGCCAAAACTCTAATTTGGGAGGGACCGTATAGCACCGCCATTTCATAAGTCAACGCAAGCAGGCCTGCTTTTGCGGCCACATAGGCAGGGCTGGTACCCCCGACTCTTTCGGCCATTACGGAGCTCATGTTTATAATTACTCCGCTCGATTTAGTCTTTTCAAAAATCTCGCAAACTTGTTGTGATAGAAACGCTGGGGCGGTTAAACATACCTTGATTGTTTTTTCCCAATCCTTTACGGAAAGGGAACGCATGGTTTCTATCGTTCTCCAGGCCGCATTGTTTACCAATACATCTATCTGTCCCCAATTTGAATAGGTGTCGCGTATTATTTCTTGGAGAAAGTGTTCATTTTCTAGCGTTCCATGTTTGTAGATTACGTCCGTAATGTCAGACAATGCCTCACATACTTCATTAAGCTCACTCGCACAATCTGATACCAAAGTGAGCCGATATCCTTTTTGAGCTAATTTTTCAGCAATAGCTTTTCCTATCCCTCTAGAGGCCCCGGTTATGATTGCAACGTTTTTTTTGGGTTCTTCCATTAATCAGTTTTTATTTGATATGCACCCTTCCCGGCTGACTAATCGGTAGAATACCGGCAAGCGCCTCACCTGCTTTTACTGATGGAATTGTTCTTAGCAAAAAGACCAGCCCATCTTCCTCTGCGACTATTTTATTATTATTTTCGCCATTCAAATCATAGACCTCCCCAATAAGTTCGCCTTTTTGAATTGGGTTACCTAACGTAGCTTTTGTTAGAAAAATACCGTCTTTAGGGGATGGATACATAATTTGTAAATGCCCGCTGCTTTTCCGATAATCTTCTACTTCATATTTTACCATGCTTGGTTTATGACCTTCTTCTGAAAGCATACCAAAATAGGATAGAATGTTAAGGCAACCATCCACCAACTCTGAAATGGCGTGCGGATTATACCTGCCTCCGCCATATTCTGTGTATATCGCCGGCTTATTGGCATCCCTAGCTACAGATAAAGTTCTGCCTTCCAATTCAGGGTTGGTGCCCCAAGTGATTGGCAGGTTAAATGCTTTAGCCATCGCTCTTTGTGTAGTAAGTATATCGGCGTCAGGATGTAACATATAGCCGGCAAGAGGATATATATCGAAAAAAGTACCCCCAGTATGCATGTCTATCAAGAAATCTGATTCGATGATCAAATTGCTAATCTGATAAGCTACTTTATCCGTCAATGTGCCATTGGCAATTCCAGGGCAACTTCTGGCCAAATCCTTGTCATCCTCTCCTGTTCGTGATTTTCTGAAAAAGGCATTTTGATTGACAACAGGTATAAGCGTAAGAGCACCTTTGGTTAAAACTTTTCTCAGACTGCTTTGAAGCTCCAAAATAGCCACGACTGGTTCATATTCATCCCCATGAACTCCGGAAATGATCAAACCTTTTGGGCCAAGTTTACCCGAGTCTATTTCTATTTTGGGGAAGATTCCCGACATATGTAGTTATTGAAGCTGTTATTCGTATAGACTGGATAGTGATAATTTACTTATGTTGGTTACAGACAGCCCCGTGCCCATCGGCCTATTTCCGGCACAGTGCCCTAGTATGATATCTTCACCCACAAAATCAATGGCGGTATAACAATACCATCCATCTGGATCATCCTCGATCGTCAGGATGTTTGACCATGTTTTTCCCTCATCGCTAGAGGTGGCAATATTCAACGGGGTTCTAAGTTTTGCTTTTTCAGGGTCTTCGGATAAATTGTTATTCCAAACAGCAACAAGATCGCCGTTTCCAGGGATTCTTTCAATGGTAGCAGGGGATACGGGGGATACCAAAGTACTTTTTTCTACCTGTGACCAAGTCTTACCCCTATCTTGGGAATAGGAATAGCATTGGAAACCGGCATCAGACCTAATGTACATCAGAATGGAGCCATCTTTCAATTCCACCAGTCCCGGTTCCTGCAGGACAATACCCTCAGGATTGGGCACTTCGTCACTGCTCACCCAATTTTCTCCATTGTCGTCTGAATAATAGGAAAAAATTTCTCCTTTGCCACTCCATTCCATCCCGGGGCCTGCGTGTTTTGCGACTGAAAGCATTAACCTGCCATCATTCAGTTGGATTACCCGATCATTGTTCAGTACAAAATAGCCTTCCTTATCCGTAATGCAGGGTATAGCTTCAGACCATGTTTTAGTCTCATCTTTGGAAATCCGCATCATGGGAATACAGTCATCGGTATTGTTTTTCCTAAGATAGAACATCGCAATGTCCCCATTCTGCAATCGAAGCAAAGAAACCGACATCACGTTCATCCCACCCTCATTGGGTAGTATTTCGATATCATTCTTAGTCCACGTTTTTCCTTCGTCATCAGAAAATCTTCCGGCAAGGTAGGCGGTGGCATGGTCACTGGATGATTCGCCATAGTAATGGGAATAAACAAAAAGAATCCGACCATCCTTGAGGGAAATAAAATCTCCTTCACTGTTTCGGGGATTATTTTCTCCGGGGTTTAAGATTAGATTTCTGCTAATTATTCTCTGCGGCTCAGAGGATTCGGTCCCTTTTATTTTTTCGGAACGCTCACAGGAATAGCCCAAAATGCATAACAGGATAAGTCCCATGTTTGCGCGCCATAATTTTGTCTTTTTCATACAGTTGTCTTCTATTTATAGAATTCATTAAGAGGTATTTTTCTGATCACTAGTGGGATTTTTTCCCTTAAACCAGTTCTTTCTGCTGCCATGTAGCCTAGGAGTACTTGCTCACCCACAAATTCAATAGCTGTATAACAGAAAAAACCGTCAGGATCATCTTCAATCAATTTATGATGGCTCCACGATTTCCCGTCATCCGTAGAGATAGCAGCTGTAAGTGGAGTTCTGAAGGAGGCCCTCTCTTTATCCGAACCGGTATTATTGTTCCAAATTAGTAATAAATCATCGCTAGTAGGTATTCTTTTGATGGATGCCGGTGATCTTGGTGAAGCGATACCGGAGGGCTGAACCTGTTCCCAAGTACGACCGTCATTTTGTGATTGGGTCAGGTATTGAACCCCTGTATCTGTTCTCATCCACATTTTTACCTCTCCATTTTTTAACAAAACCACTCCTGGTTCTTGTAAAATCACTCCTTCGGGGTTGGGGACTTCTTGACTGGAGGTCCAGCTCTTCCCATTGTCATCTGAATAATAGCAATAAATCCTACCCTTCATGTTAAAATCTGAGCCCTTTATTTTATGCAAAGAAACAGGTGCCATTAGCCTCCCATTTTCCAGTTGAATAACCCTGTCATTGTTCAGCACAAAATAGCCTTCTTTATCCGGTATTACCTTAATGGGATCGGACCACGTTTTTGCTTCATCCCAGGAAATCCGCATAAAGGGAATACAATCATCAACGGAATTTTTCCGGGCATAAAAAATGGCAATCGCACCGTCCCTTAAGCGAAGGAAAGAAGCCGACATAACATTCATTCCCCCTTCATTTTCAATAATAACCTCATCCCTGTCACTCCAAATATTACCTCCATCACTGGAGAACCTGCCTGCCAAATATGCACTTGCATGGTCATCGGCTCCACTTTCAAACTTTGAATAAACGAACAATATCGTACCATCAAGTAGCCGAATAAAACTTCCCTCGCTGTTTCTTGGATTATTACCCTCTTTTCCTATGTGTAATACAACCTGTTCGGGAGTACTTAAAACCTGAGACCAAGAGGAAAAATAACCGCCAAAGAAAACAAGGAAAAATAGTATTGGACTTTTCTGTCCGATGCTTTTACTTATAGAAATAAAGGTATGTCTACTCCAGAAAATCATTTTCCTTCAATTTAATTCGTAAGCCTCCCTGCATGGTAGTAATCCATAGTTCCCCTGGTTCATTCTCAAAAACATAAGGATAAGAAATTCTCTTCAGGGGGGGATTAAGCGTTCTAGCTTTATCAATTTCCGCAATTACCTTGGGGTTGGTCCAGGTTTTTCCTTCATCTGCTGAAAATGAAATCGACAATTCGTCCCTATGATTGCTTGCTGCTACTTCGGACCATTGGTTGTCTCCTCCGCTAAGCGGATAGTCTCTTGTCCCCTCGGGAAATCTTCTGTTCCATACCAATACCAACCTTCCACTTTGCAGTCTTTTTAGTAAACCGGGTGCCGAACTGGCTTCAATATTGGTTGGCCTAATAGTAACCCATTGCTCTCCGTCGTCACTAGAGAATGCTTCCCAAAAGGTGCCCCAGTTCGTTCTCATCAAGAGCCAAAGCCTACCATCTTGTAATTGCTCGACCGTTGCCTCAGTTACACCGCTATGATGCCCTATTCCGCCTAAGTCAATTATATTGGACCTGATCCATGATTTTCCATCACTTCCTGACTTGTATGTTAAGACAGTATGGTGGCCAGGGTTGTGTTTCATCATCATTGAGGTGAATACAATGTTTCCACTTTGGGTTTCAATCATATCTCTTATTGCACCGGTCCACTCATTGTGCAGTTTTTGAAGATCGGTCCAAGTTTTTCCACCATCTACACTTCGTATGGTGTATGTTGGTAGTCTTGCCCCTGGTGAATCCGAGATTTCCGTATCCCAATTCCAATTTCCCCTTTCCTTAAGATTCATAAATGCGAGAATAACAACATTTCCCGTTGTATTGATCAAAGCCCGTTCTTGTGAAATTTGAAATTTGTCAGGGTTATCAAAAATTTGATAGGAGGTCCAGTTTTTTCCTCCATCATTACTAATTAAACAAACCGTGTCATCAACAGTAAGTAGACTACCGTCCTTCAATTTGACAAATGGCCCCATTTTCAAATTTTCAATTTCAATTACTCCATTGGGTACCAAAATACCAGTAGATATTCGTTCTCCTTTATCCAGATTTTTACCGGTATTTTGCGCCGATGCCTTAATGGATATAAAAAGGAGAGTTGAAACGAAAAGGACGTTTAAAACAATCCAATGGAGATTGGTCGGATTTCCAGTTAATCGCATCATTCTGAAGCCGAGGTTCATTAGTATCCGGGGTTTTGGGTTATTTTGCTATTTAGACTAATCGTTTCCAGTGTAATCGGCCATAGTAATAGGTGATTGTTTCCAGCCTTATTTTGAAGAGATGGGACTTTCTCAAAAGCCTTTCCAAACCTTACCAAGTCCCACCACCTTTTTCCTTCGAAGGCGAGTTCAAATAATCGCTCTTTTAAAATCGCTTCATCGTTTGCTTCAATAGATCCACTAACAAACCGATACTCGTCGAAATCACCCTGATAGGCTCTTTGCCTGATCATATTCATTTCTGGCGTTGGGTCCAGCCCCAGCGCGTTCTTAGCTTCTGCCGTCAGTAAAAGTAGCTCTCCGTAACGATAAATAACGATATCATCCAGAAAGCGCCTAGTACCTGCTTCCGTGTATCCTCTAGCCTTCGTAACAATAGATCCAATAAAGGTTGTTTGTCCGTTTTCCGTAGCGAATATTTCTAGAAAACTCGCATCGCGCCGCTTATCTTCTAGGTTAAACTGCTCTCTCATTGTTGCGGAAGGCGCCCACCAATTAAATCCCCCTGGATTGCCAATCCTAGCCAATGTTTCGCTGCCGAAAGCATCTCGAAAGTCATTTGCATTTATATACATATCCGAGAAATAATTATTGGAGGACTCAAAATCATTAAAGTGCACGGCGAAAATCACCTCATTATTTCCTTTATTACTAAAGTTAAAGACATCTGTAAAATTTGGTAATAAAGAAAGATTGGCAGTACCCGCTTCGGTTAAAGCTGCAAGAGCGGTGGTAAAGTCCGCGCTGCCACCCGATCTTCTTTTACCTGTCCACAAATAAACATCTCCTTTAAGTACGTTTGCTGCTGATTTGGACCACATGGCACGTCCTGCTGGAAATTGATTGTTAGGAAAGAGAGAGAGGGCCATTTCGAGATCTGCCTTGATCAGCTCGAATACCGCATCAACAGATTCCCGTGGCATAAAAGTTGTTTCTGAGTCAAAACCCTCAACGGGTTCAGTAACAAGCGGAACGTCTCCCCAAGTTTTTGCCAACACAAAATACATAAACGCCCGCATGGTATACCCTTGCGCCAAAAGGTTGTTTTTGTTTGCTTCGTTTGGAAACGGGATGGAGGGGACGTTTTTTATTACCAAATTGGCAAAGTTGATGACTCGATAGGATTGAAGCCAATCAAGATCAGCCGTATTTTCATCCATATCATTTTCAAAGTACCGCTGCCTGAAATCAGCATTTTGTAAACCATGTCCCATAACTTCGCTTCTTGCTTCGCCCATATAAAAAAGGCTACGGGTGGCGAGTATCCTAAATTGGTTATACATGCCAAATACGCCGCCTCGCGCATCTTGTTCAGTTTGCCAAAAGGAGTTGGCACCTATTGAGCTGATTGGGGCCAATTCTAACGGTTCGGTACAGGATGCAAAACCCCAAAAACCAACAATTGATAGAATAAATAAATTATATCGTATATTTTTCATGATTTTATCAGTTTTAATAGTATTGAATTATAACGAAAGATTGATCCCGACTAAAATATTTCTAGGAACCGGAAATCGTCCTCTGTCCATTCCTCCTTCTTCAGGTGAAAGACCGTTATAATTGGTAAAATAAAACAAGTTATTTCCTGTCAGATTAAAGCGCATATTGCTAATGCCGATACTTCTATACCACTGTGCACTATAATTAAAGCTGAAAGTAATTTCCCTTAAGGCCAAAAAGTCTCCTCTTTCGTAGTGCACCGAACTTCCTCCACCGTTATTTAAGTTCCTTGGATCTCCCCTCCAGTAGTTGCTCTGAGCCGTTTGATCTGCCCAATAGTACCTGGGTACGTCTGTAACATCTCCTTGATTTTGCCACGACCGCAGTATGTTGGAACTCATATTTGTATTTCCTACGAATTGTCCATCCAAGTTGGCTCTGACATAGTTGTAGATCGTGTGGCCGGTCGTATAATCAAATCTACCATAAAGGCTTAGTCCTTTATAGTTCACGGTATTTGCAAATCCACCGGTCCACCTAGGAAAAATATTGCCCATGTAGACACGATCCCTTGTATCAATAACGTTATTTCCGTCTACATCTAGCCAATTGACATCCCCACCTAGTCTGGTTCTGTTTGGGCCCGGCATGATTAAATCCTGAGGAGCGGCACCTGCAGCTTCGTTGGTCGGAAATATGGAAAGATACTGGTAACCAAATAATTCCCCCATTCGTCCGCCTTCTTGAAGTCCGCCCTGCCAAGTATATTCACCGATTTTAGGATCATAGATCAGTAAGCCTCCAATTCTGTTGTTTTCATTATCGTTCTCGGGAAGCTTTAATATTTTGTTATCAACAAAGGCTGCGTTGAATGAAAAATTCCAACTCCAATTTCTGTTCCCAAATACCTTATAGCCCAATTCCAGTTCGACTCCACTGTTTTGAAGACTTCCCAAGTTGGTTAATATGCTCGTAAAACCGGTGAGTTTGGGCATTGCTAAGGTTGTTATCAAATTGGAGGTGTTTCTTTGATAAAAATCGAACAAAACCGTCACCCTATTGTCCAACAGACTGGCGTCGAATCCAATGTCAAACGTTTTAGATTCTTCCCACCTAAGGTTGGGATTTGCTATGGTAGTGTATTCAACAGCCGCATTTCCCTGGTAGATTGAACCAACACTATAAGCGCCCTGTGATTGGAAATCTCCTAGATTACCTAAATTACCGTTCAATCCATAGCTGGCTCTAACTTTCAACCTGTCAATTAGTAAAGGTTTGTTCCAAAATGATTCGTTATGAATATTCCAGCCTCCGGATATTCCGGGAAAAAAACCCCATTTGTACTCCCGACCTAGATTAGAGGCCCCATCGTATCTGGCACTCACAGAGATTAAAAAACGATTATCAAAATCATAGTTAATTCTCCCGAAATACCCTAGAATTAGCTGCTTTCCTTTTGTGCTAGATACCCTAACAGGTTCACCTGATGCATTTAGAGTTGGGATAAGATCAGTTGCTGCCCCTCTTCCTTCAGCTAACAAGGTATAATTATCGCGTTGGTATAACGAATATCCTAGAGTAGCACTTAAGTTGTGAAGTCCATCCCAGTTTTTATCATAGTTTAATACCGCATCGACTTGGATTTGATCCCAATTTACTTGAGATCCACTTGCATTTCTATCCTGTAT
>WGNT01000166.1 GCA_016124425.1 Cytophagales bacterium | reverse complement strand
GGGCCGATGTTTTTGAAAAACCATAAGTACTACGAGTTTGCTTACAGCTACGACGAAGAAACGGATGAAGATTACGTTGTTCACTTCAAAACCAAGGAGAGGTACAGGCAAGAGGATGCCAAAAATATATTCCTTATAGGGGAGGGGAATTTGGTAATAGATAAAACCAACCTGAGGATCACAGAAGTAAATTTTGAATTTTCCCAATACCATGATGTCAATTTCGAGATCAAGCGTGAAGGCAGGAGAAAGGATGTTGCCGGTGAAATCCGTGTGCGCTTTACAGGGACTGACGTTTTTTACCCTTCGGAATTGGAATTTACCTGTTATTATTTGGGGGAAAATTGGTATAGCCCAAGGGAAGATCCCGTGGGTCACGGAATTGAACGTTACGAGAAACTAAGATTTGGTCCTCATACAAAAGATCCACTGAAGGAGGATATGGAACAGGTTGTCAGATCATTTGATTTTGTTGGAATGAATTCTCAGGCCGGTTATGACAGCGACTTTTGGCGGAAAGACGGACATGTTCCTTCTACCTTGTACAGCGAAATATCCAGATCCTTGTCAACCAATATATCTTTGGAAAAGCAATTCCGGAACAATTCCGGAAAAAGATGGAAAGAATGGGACAGTAAGCGGGATACTCCTCAACGTGATTTTCCTGAGGCCAAAGATTTTGATGAGGGGGTAGAGAGGCACGAGAATTTGGTAAATGATATCAGGGAAAAGCGTTTTAGGAATGTGTATGATTATCTTAAAATGAGGAAAGATGAAAGTTATTAGGATAGTGATTTTTTTGGTTATGATATTTTGTATTTTTGGCCAAAGTAATGCTCAAGAAGAACCTAAACCAAGGAAAATAGATTCATTGGAGTTTGAAAGGACGTTGAAAGATTTAGGGGATATTGTTGAAGGAAGCGTAATACGCCACAAATTTGAATTCACAAATGAATACAATCGAATGGTAAATCTATCCATCCTGGAAAAATCCTGTAATTGCACCGATGTTATTTTGGGTAAAAATGATTTAAATGCCAATGACCAAGGTTATATAGAATTAATTGTAGACACGACGGGTAAGTGCGGAGCGTTTTATTCCTATGTTATCATTTCTGCGAATACCAAACAAAAATTTTATAAAATCGGAATAAAAGGCAATGTCATTAATTGCAATAACACGAATGCAAAATAGCTGAATCTGATAGTGAAAAACGGTGAAATACAGGTTGCTTAGATTAATACAGCTAAATAACAGAGAAAAGGTTAATCTTGGGATCTAAATAAACCTCTACTGGGTGAAGTATGCCACTTCACCCTGCTATCTTCTTCAGTTTTGTAAACAGATAAGACACGCCTAAACAATTGCAATGGCTAAACCTCCAGTTTAAAGTACACTTTATTTCTTCAAACTGTATTCATGACCTAAAACTGCCAATTCCGTCTTCGGGAAACTTTAAAAAATGAAACAGTTTTTTCATATAGATAAGATACTAGTCAGCCCCCAAAATATCAGATTTCTTTGCCGTTTTGCTTTGCTTGATCCGGTAATTAAGGGACAAATTGATCTGCCGTCTTCTGGGAAGAACGTCGCTTTCGGTAATAAATCCCGGCCCCTCGAAAATCATGCGGGTCCTTCGTGTGTTGAAGATATCCATAATGTTCAAGACAAGTGTGCCCCGCCCGTTAAACACATCCTTAGATCCGGAAAGATCCGCATAATACAAGGCCTTGCGCGTTCCCTGAGCGACCCGTTGCCGTCCTTCGTAATTGGTACGTAGCTGTATATCTAGCGTATTCGGTAGGCTGAATCTTGTAGTATAGCGGGCAAACCAACTGTAGGTGTCCCGCTTATACGCTTCCATAATGTTGCTGCCGTCTATTTGGGCATAAAATACATTTAGATTCAAATCCATCTTCCACCAGTCCGTGGCATTGTAATCGCTGGTAAACTCCGCACCATAGGCCCGCTCGGAAAGTAAATTTTGAGGTAAGGTCATCGAAAAACCGTCTTCATCCACGGTTCGAATCTTTTCTATTTTGTCCTGTGTATTTCGGAAATATACGGTAGAAAAAATCGATCCTTTGTCCATGTATTTGATATGGCCCACCTCATAGGCATCGGTGAACTCCGGTTCAAGATCCGGATTGCCGCTCCAGAAATTCCGGGCATCGGAAAAGGTGACAAAAGGACTTAGGTCACCATAAAAAGGCCTGCGAATCCGTCGGCTATAGCTGACCTGCATGGCATCGTCCGGGCTGATGTTATACGTGACATGCGCGCTTGGAAATAGGTTCGTGTACTGTCGCGGGTTGATGTCGTTGGCCAGTACCAAGGTGGTTTTTACATGGGTATTCTCTGCTCTTAGACCTCCTTGATAGGACAATTTTTGGCTCTTGTTGCCTAAAATGGCATAGGCTGCATGGATATCTTCGTCGTAAAGAAAAACATCTTCTAGCCCGGGTAACGGGATCATTTCCCCCGATTCATTTTGCTCGCTGACGATAAAATCATTTTCCATATCCCGGAAACTACTGCGGATACCGGTTTCAAAATTTCCCTCCTTAAATACGGGCTTGGTATAGTCCAGTTGTAACAGCCACTGCCGCTCAAATTCATCGTTGATGGAGGTTTGGAGGAGATTTCGGCTAGGAATAGGTGTGCCGTCTGGCCGAAAGGCAAATTCGGTATACCGTTGATCCGAATTTTCCCAATAATCCAGGTTGGTAACCGCAGCGACCAACTTATGTCCCGCTTGTTCGAAGGACTTACTATAGCTAACGCTAATTTCGGAGTTTGGCTCGTTTTCTACTTCGTTTTGCTGCCGTTGAAAATAGCTGTCCAGATTCCTGCTGACGTCGTAATCTTCATACCGAATGTCCGTAATGCGGTGGGCATCACTTCTACGGAGTAAATACGAGCCTGTCAGTACGCTTGTTTCCGATAGAAAATAATCCAGTCCCGCCCGCACATTATTGTTGCGGCTGTTGACGAAACCCTCGGTGAACTGCTCGGTATAAAAAGAAGTATCCGCACTAAATACATCTTGGCGAAGAAATCCTTCTCTCGGCGTGTGGCGATAGACAAAGCCGTAGTTGACAAACCAGTTGATCTTGTTTTTACGGTAGTTCAAGTTGGCGGCGAACCCGAGGTTTAGCGGACTCCCGGTAATGCCCTCGAAGGAACCGTTGAAGCCTTGTGAATTTTCTTTTTTGAGCACAATATTGATCACTCCGGCCATACCCTCTGCTTCGTACCTTGCTGATGGATTGGTGATTACTTCTACAGATTCAATCAGGTTGGCAGGTAGCTGCTGCAGCCCGCTGCTTCCTTTGAAACTCACAAGACCGGAGGGCTTTCCGTCAATGAGAATCCGGACGTTTTCGCTTCCCCTCAAGCGCACATTTCCCTCAGGATCTACATTAATGGATGGCAGGTTCATCAGGATATCGGTGGCTGTTCCCCCTGCATTGGCAAGGTCTTTTCCTACATTGAAAATACGCTTGTCCAGACTGAGTTCCATCAGGTTTTTTTCGCCTTGTACGACGACTTCGTCGAGGTTTTCTGCCGAAGAGGTAAGGCTGACATCTCCTAGATTCAGGGTGCTTTTTTCCCGGCTTATCGTCATCCCGGGTAGCTCTAGGGGCTCGTAACCTATAAATTCCACCACTAGGGTGTAGGTGCCTTCCATGGCCGGTAAGGTAAACGTACCGTTTTCGGCGGTAATGCTGCCATCTACCAATTGCCTGCCTGATCCTTCGCCGGTAATCACACTTACCGTGGCAAATCCTAATGCCTGCTTGTTTTGGGCGTCGATTACTTTGCCGGTAATCTTTCCAGAAGCACGCTGTTGGGCGCAAGTATGGGTTGCTGATAGCATACAGAACAGGGCGAACCCTACAAAAAAGCACAAACTTTTGGTGGTCATTGACTAAAAGGTTAATATGGAGCGCCAAATATAGTAAATCAATGCGTGCGCCACGGTAAATTTTACAGGAATGAACAAAACAGCTTGCCGGTTTACGAATAGCCATTTAGCAAACCGCTGCTTTTGAATCTGAAAATTTAAGGTTACTTTCGGTCTGGATTTAAAGGTTTGGAGCGGGAATCAGCCTCCGAGTATGCTATGAATGATTTGCAAGTTAGGTATCCGATAGTAATCGCTTTAGTAGGGTTGGTTTTGTTTTCCTGTACCCCGGAAAAAAAATCAGTGGAAGAACTTATTCCAATTGATGACGCCATAGTAGCGAAGGGGCAGCAATTGTTTGATCAAAACTGTGCTACGTGTCATGGCTTTGAGCAAGATGGTATAGGTCCCCATCTAGGCGGGCTAACGCGGATCGTGTCCGTAGATTGGCTCAGGGGTTTTATCAACAATCCTACGGAAATGATTGACGGGGGAGATGAACGTGCGCAGGCGGTCTTCGCGAGGTACCAATCCTATATGCCAGCCTTTAATTACTTGGGTGAGGAGGGTATTGATGCCATTATCGCCTATATGCATCAATTCGAAGCACCTGAACTAAGCACAATCACCAGAGGGGATTCCATTCCCGACCCAATACCAGAACCAATTCCCCTATCTGACTTGATTGCGAAGCTTGAGTTAGTTGCACAAGTACCTCCCTCCAGCGAGGAGATGCCGCGGACGAGGATTGCTAAACTCGATTTTGAACCGAACTCAGGAAGCTTGTATATTGCCGACCTGCGGGGCAAGATGTACGAAGTTTCAGCGGGAAAGACTATCCCGTATTTGGACATGGAAGCATTGATGCCACGATTTATCCATAAGCCCGGATTAGCGACAGGATTTGGAAGCTTTGCGTTTCATCCTGAATTTGCTGAAAATGGGCTATTATATACGACCCATACAGAAGGTCCAGGATCGGCGGAGTCCGATTTTGATTATGCCGATTCGATTAAGGTAACCCTTCAGTGGGTAGTACTGGAGTGGAAGACAGCTGATCCCGCTGGCCGGCCCTTTTATGGGAAAAGTAGGGAGCTCTTTCGTATCGATATGGTAACGGGAATACACGGCATGCAGGAGATTACCTTTAACCCTTTAGCAAAGCCTGGAGATGAGGATTACGGCTTGCTTTACATTGGTATAGGTGATGGAGGGAGTGTGGGTGCCGGCTATGAGTTTATCCCCTATGGCCCAGGGCAAGCTTGGGGAAGCATTTTTCGCATTGATCCACAAGGGAGCAATAGTAAAAACGGAAACTACGGGATTCCAGCATCGAATCCTTTCGTAGGGCAATCCGGTAAAGTGGAAGAGATCTATGCGCATGGCTTCCGAAATCCGCACCGGTTGACATGGACCAAGAAGGGTCAGAAATTGGCAACAAATATCGGGCAGGGCAAGGTTGAATCGATCTATATGCTTCAACCGGGGGAAGATTACGGATGGCCGATACGTGAAGGGATCTGGGTTATAGATTCCAAAGTTGCCATTAACCAAGTATTTTCCCCACCTTCTGACGACGCTACTTGGGGCTTTACGTATCCCGTAGCCATGTACGACCATGATGAAGGGAATGCTATATCTGGAGGTTTTGAATACTGGGGAGACCTAGTGCCAAAGCTGGAAGGCAAGTATTTGTTTGGCGACATTGTCAGAGGCCGGCTGTTTTATATAGAAACCGGAAACCTGTCCTTTGGGGCGACGGTACCTATCTATGAATGGCGGGTAATGTACGATGGCGTCGTTACATCCCTTGAGGAGCTAAGTGGAAGCAAACGCGTGGACCTGCGGCTAGGACGGGACGCCGACGGAGAACTGTATATTTTCACAAAGCCCGATGGCAAACTCTACCGGATCGTTGGGACTGCCTAAACTCCCTCCAAGCCCGAGCCGGTATCATATAGCAAGGCACGTATAGATCAGGAGTGAGTGGATAATAAGATCGCTTGTGCTACAAATTTTGCACAGAATAATCAAACAAGCCGAAGGAGCACTGTTATATGTCGCAATTGTGATGTTTCAGGCTCAGGTGAATAGAAAAACCCCTAGGAATTAGTTACTCATTCCTAGGGGTTTTGGTTTTGTGTCATGTTCTGGAACTGCTATTTTTCCTGGAGCGGGTTGCAGCGATCGTACTCCGGATCGATATCGATAAACACTTCTTCTTTGGCAACAATAAACCACTTACTCAATATTTCCTCTTCCTTCTTTCGTCGGGCAGCGGCTTTTAGTTTTTCGTAGTCATCGTTGATATTCGCTCTATGTGCTACAAAGCGGTCTTTATAATAAAGAATGCGCACAGCAGGTTCTGATCGTCCAGAACGGGGATCCACGTCATCAAAGCGCATTGGTTTTGTAACCGTACCTACCTTCATGCTGTCTAAGGTAAAGTACAACACTGGATCTTCGAGAGTACGAAGGGTAAGCCTGTTTGAACCATTAACCGGATCGGTAAAAAAGCCTCCGTTATCTGAAGTTTGACGGTCGTCTGAGTATTCTTTTGCAGCTTTCGCAAAGGTAATTTTCTCAGCAACAATCTCAGTTCGTAAGCTATCTAGATACCTTTCCGCCTTTGCGATGTCGTCTTCGGAAGGTTTTGGGATGATGAGAATATGGCGCGTATTGAAGGTAGTACCTCTTCGTTCAAGCAGCTGTATGAGGTGAAATCCAAACATGGTTTCCACAGGATCTCCGATTTCTCCCGGTCGTAGGGCAAATGCCATCGCTTCGTATTCCGGAGCCAATTCGCCCCTTCTAAAGAAACCCAAATCACCACCCTGAATCTTTGAACCTGGATCTTCAGAGTATTTTGAGGCAAGGCTGGCAAAATCCTCCTCACCGGATGCGATTTTTTCCTTCAACCCAAGCAAAAAGTCCCTAACCTTTTCTTTGTCTTCTTTGTTGACTTCCGGTTTTTTGACGATCTGACCCACTGTTACCTCTGCCGAAAAGAACGGAAGGGAATCTGAGGGAATACTTTCAAAAAACTTGCGCACATCGGCTGGGGAAACTGTCAGGTCTTCCGATATCGTTTTCTGCATTTTCGCCACAACCATCTGTTCTTTGATGGCATCTTGAAGTTCGCTTTTCAGCTGGTCCGAAGTTTTGCCATACGCTTCAATGAGCGTTTCTTCATCTCCTCCGAATTGCTGCATGATCATATTAAAGCGTTGGTCAGTCTGAATCATTACTTCCGGGTCGGAAACGATGACCGAGTCTATCTCTGCTTTGGCCATCATAAGTTTGTTGATCAAAAGCGATTCAAATATATCACAGCGCGAAGGCGTTGAAAACCCCTCTTGGGCTTGCGCTACCGCCTCAAGATAGGCCTTCTGCAGGTCCGACTCCAAGATAATGTTATTGTCTACTTTGGCGATAATCTTATCCAATACCTGACCGGACGGAGGGGCTTCGGGCGTTGTATTCTCCGCCACAGCCAATGTATCCTGTCCGAGTGCTGGTAAGGATACTATGCCGATCATCACAAGGCCAAGCGTGATCTTGTGAAAATTAATCATAAATTTTAAACTCATTATTTTCCAATGCTTTATCATATACTTCTTTATGCAGCTTCTCTGCTAACGCAACACGTCGCTTGTTAACGATTATCTTTGATATTTCGTCCTTTACAAATTCCAGTGGCGGTACTTGGTCCTGCAATTTGTATTCCAGAATATGGAAGAAATAGGTATGGCTTTCATCTTCAATGGATATATTTTTATTGCCTTTTAACAACTGTACATTATTTGCGTTCTGTGCCAAAGGGGTATTCAAGATGATGTCGTCAAATTTGATCCAGGTGGAGTCTTCTAGAAAGTAATTATTGGCATACCGGAGAACAACTTCTTTAAGTTCTTTCCGGTCGTTTTCCCTTGTGCTTTTTAACAGGCGGTCAACCTGTCTTTTCTGGGGCAGGGATTTCTCCATTTTTATAAAATTGGCGCGGACAATGATCTCTTTAAGAGAGAAGTTCTCCTTGAATTTGTCATAGTAGGCCGTGATTTCTGCTAGAGGCACATTTTTATCCAACAACTGCTCTACATAGGATTTTTCAAACTCATAGATAATCAAGGCATACCTGTAATCCAGCAGCTTACGGTTCAGCTCGGATTCATTGATTGTCAGGTTTTTTCCTGCCTCCTTGATCATCAGCTGCTTTTTGATCCAAGTTTGAATGTAGCGGTTTACCAGTTCCGCACTATCCAAGTCGGACGGGGTATCATTGGTAAGAAAAGCAATGTCTGACTCATGCAGATAGGTTTTGCCAACAGCGGCTACAATGGGATCATCATCATCGTCCTCTTCGCTTTTTATCTTGAATAGATCACAGGCTGATAAAAACAGAACAATGAATCCCAAGAGTAGTAGATTAGTTGACTGCAAGCTGGTAGATTCTGTTTTTTTCAACATCATTTATTTTAACACTGTATTTTTCCCGCAGTCGTCCGACCAAGGACGCGTCAAGATGTGCCTGATAATCCTGTATCACCTTTCCCCTCGTTTCTTCAAAGGCTTTGGGTTGCTCTGGAAGGAGTTCACCGGTAACAATAAAGTACTGAAAACCGCCGATCGTTCTTTCATGAAAGGTAGTTGTGAGATCTAAATCCTGCAAAAGGGGTTCATCACCTGTCTCCAGCACTTTGTCTTCCATGGTAAATAACAACGGGGAAAGCTCAAGAAACCGGTCCTGTAGCGCGTTTGCCAGGCCTGATTCATAGGATTTTCCCTCTATGAATTCCCTTACATTAGCGATTTCCGCTTCATCAGGCTGGGTGACTTTCACAATAAGGGAAGGAACCCGTTCCTTCCATCTATAACGGTCCAAATGTGCCTCATAGTATGACCGCTGACCAGCAGAATCTTCGATGGCGCGTTGCCAAACGAGCTCATTCATCAAATTAAACAACAAAATACCTTCTCTAAACTCTTGGACGAGTAAGCGATAGTCTTTGTTGTTGATGATTAGGTCGCGCTCTTCGGCCTCTTTTAGTTGGGCTTCCACAAATCCTTCCATCCATGCATCAAATTGCTTTTCGATAGTAGCCTTTACGGATTTTGTTTCCTGGACGAGGTACTGGTAAAAATCATATACCCGAAGGGTGTCGGACCCTACCCGGAACACCCATTCGTTCCAAATTCCCTCTTCTTCCCACCGTTCTTTCAGATATGTTGGAAATCTCTCGTCAGTCCCTTGGAAAGTACCCGAAAGCCTAGGGTAGACGGCCTGGTTTTCCTGGGCACTGTATTTTGCCATTTGCATCGCGGTCACTTGCGAACGGATAAGCGTAGACCTGCTGTCCCGTAAAAGCCGTGATTTTAGTGTTTCCTCCAGTTCTTCATAGGGAGCGATAGGTTTCACCTCCTCCAGCCGAATGATGTGGTACCCAAAGGGGGTCTTTACCGGATTGGAGATTTCACCGATTTCTTGGAGGTTAAAGGCTGCCTGTTCAAACTCAGGGACGATACTTCCTACGCCAAACCAGGGAAGCATACCGCCGTTTTGGCGCGTACCCGTATCCTCCGAAAAAGCAAGCACAATTTCCTCCCACGTACTGTTTTCGCGAAGAAGTTGCCCATAGATATCAGAGATTTTCCGCTTTGCACGGTCCTCACTTAAAGAGTCGCCAGGAACTGTACGCACGAGCAAGTGGGATACCCGTATTTCACCCGGGTTTGGCCGCCGGTCTTCAAGTTTTATGATGTGATACCCAAAATCTGTCAACACAGGTTGGGATACTTCTCCGATCTGTAGGTTGTAGGTGGCTGCTTCGAAGGGGTATACCATTTGCATTGCCGTAAAATAGCCCAAATTACCGCTGTTGCTTTCCACAGATGGATCTTGTGAATGCGTTATCGCCAGCTGGTTAAAATCTGTTCCCGCATTCGCCTCGGCTTGTATTTTTTGTGCCATTCGAAGCACTGCCAAGGAATCTTCCAAATTTGCATTTGGCGGAAAAGAGAGTAGAATGTGACTGGCTTTTACAATTTCCTTCAACCGTGTATAGGCTTTTTGAAGTTCGCCTTCTTGTACTTCGTTTTCCAACAGGAAAGGCTTTCGTAGGTCTTCCCTGAAAGCCCCAAACTCCTGAATGAATTCTGCCGACCTGTCGTATCCAAGTGCTTCAGCCTCCGTGACTTTCAACTTGAAGTTAACAAAAAGGGTAAAATTCTCTTCGAATTCCTGTTCGCTTAGAGAAAGCGTGTCAGCGTTAAATGCGGAATTCTTCGAAAGCACATATAGAAACTCCTCCCCGTCTACCTTTTTCCCGTCAATGGAAAAAAGATATTCCTCCTTCGGAACCGGAACCGTTGGCTGACTGTCTGCTGTGATTTTGGGGGTACAGGCAAAAGCAATACATCCGATCAAGAAACATCTAAGACTGGTTTTCATTTTTGTGCGTCCAGGAAATAATCTTGCAATGTTACAAATTTTAGCAGACAATCGACGGCTTATCGCATGATATCTCCGTGAATTTAACAATCATTTGGATTTCAGCTGCTTCACGAGCCGGCAGACATTCTGGCTGTTTTTGGATTCAAATTCGATTTTGTCCATAATCTTCTTTACCAAAAGTATGCCTAAACCTCCCTTTCGCTTTTCCTTGATGACGTGTGACAGATCAGGTGTTTGATACTCAAGGATATTAAAGGCTTCGCCTGAGTCGTAGATTTCAAAAATTATTTTCTGGGAATCATCAGTTACCCGTAATTTGATGGTATCGTTGGGATTGCACCCATGAGAATGTATGATGAGGTTGGCGCATACCTCTTCCACCGCCAATATCAATTGATTTTGCACGATATCTGAAAGCCCCTTGGGCTCAAGAACACCTGAAAGAAACGACCTTAGTTCTCCTAACCTCGTTTTCTCACAGGCTAAATCCAGTTCATGCCTCATATAATCTTGCCAATGCTTCATCCTGTCCAGTCTCAATAGTAATCAATTGATCCAAGCCGAGTATGTGAAATACGTTCTGGACTTTGTCGTTTAGTCCGAAAATGATGAATGCGATTTCATTGTCTTGAAAATCTTCCAGGTACGACATAAAAACCCCCAACCCGGCTGAGGAAATATAGTCTAATGAAGAACCGTCTACGAGTATCTTTTTTGTACCCTCAGCGACCACAGCCTGTATAGCCTGATCCAGCTCCACGGAGTTGCTGGCATCAACTTCACCGTTTAACTGAATGACGGTATGGGATTCTTTTTTGGTTAGTATAATTTCTAACATAGTCAGTTATACGTGCATGAATAGGTAATGTTCATTCAATAAATTTGATAACCATGAGCGAATAGTCATCATCCGGAAGGGCATCTTTTCCAATAAATTCATAGACTTTCCGAATAATCACTTCTTTTATTTCTTTTGCAGACAGGTAATGGTATTGGTTTACCACATATTTAAGTTGTTCGTACCCAAATTCCTCCATACGTTGGTTTTTCGCTTCAATAATCCCATCTGTATATAAAACGAGCACATCGCTTGGGGAATAGGTTAACGTGCCTTCCTCAAGAAAGTTTCCATATTGTTGGTTTCTTAGCATACCCAGGCCCAGTCCGTTAATTTTTAAAAATTCACAGCGCCGGGTAGTCGCATTGTAATAGAGCGTTGGACAGTGTCCTGCCCGTGAAAATAGGATTTTTTTGGAAGCGGTATCCAAGAGGTAATAGGTAGTGGTAATGAAATGATTTTTTTCCAAACACCGGCTTAGGGCATCATTTGCGTGAATCAAAAAGGGCTTCGGGGATAAGCCGAACTGCACTAAGCTATGGAAGATTCCTTTCATTTGCGACATATTGAACGCCGCTGAGGTGCCTTTGCCCGAAACATCGCCGATGATAAGCGCAAAGTTCGTCGCGTCAAACTGATATGTTTCATAATAATCTCCCCCTACCTCATCAGCAGCTGCAGAAAAACCCTCTATTTCAAAACAGGCATTGTGGTGGAGCTCTGTAGGCAAGAGACTTCGCTGTACACGCTGCGCAATTTCCAATTCCTCCTTATATCGCTCGGTAACGATAGCCTCGTTGAGCAGCCGATAGTTTTCTACGGAGATGGATGCCTGCCCCACAAATGTGGAAATGATGTTGATCATCTCCTTATTGAAGCCGTCCTTCACTTCTTTGACTAAAAAAATGTTTCCCAGCAGCTTTTTGTTGACCCGCAGCGGAAACACTAGGGCCGACTTATAAAGTTCATGGGAAATTTTGCCATAGATGTATTCTATTTTTTCATTATTTTCTTTGCTGAGGTGATCGGAAAAGGGCTTTGTTCCAGCAATCGTCTTCCTCACATCCAAGCGATCATCATTTGAAATGAACCGTTGATGTATGATTTCTCGGCCCTCCGCATCTTTGGGTATGATTTCCAGCCAAGCTGCGTCCACGTAAGCAGCACTCATACAGCTGTCCATCAGAATATCCAATACCTGTTCTTCCTTTTCTCCAGGCTGTATGGATTGACTTAGCCGTTGAAAATTGATAGCTTCTATAAGCTTTTGCTCAAAAACAGAGGAAGTCGGTAAATTGAATAAGGTGACCAGAAAACTAAAAAGTGAATAAATAATTACGAAAGCAAATAACCCCAACATAAATAGATTTTGTGATAAATCCAGTAGGTTGGGATTTTTGAAGCTGTAATCCATAATCTGAAAAAACAAGAAGGCCGCGCTTATCTGAATGGTTAGCAGGAATAAGATAGATTTCCATTTTTCTTTAAACGTCAAATAGGGAATCCATTTCAGATTGGCCGATAGGATGGTGCTGTAAATGATTAAAAAGGTCATCCCGAAAAAAAAGCCGTAATCAAACTCATTCTTATTGATAAGCACGAAGAACATGCTTACCAATAGAATTATCTCAAACGCCTGCCACTGTTGTACAACCGATTTGTTTCGCTGATAAAGAATGAGATGCTTCCAAAGCAAGGCAGTAGAAATCAAAAAAAGGCTGGTAAGTGCAAAATTTACGTGATAGAAGAAATTTCGCAATAAGGGATCAGCATACAATGGGGTGTCTTGCATAAGTACATAGAACCCTACAATGAGAAGGCCTACGCCCATGGCTATTAGCCCCGTTGAAGCAGCCCTCCAAATTAAATCTAAAAAGTTGTCGTTCTGATGCTTTGCTATGGAATGGCTAAAAAATAGATACAATAGTATAAAGAAGAGGATTTCCAGTATCCACGTTAGCTCTGAATCCAAGCCGACCTCGATCTCGTTGACGGTACCGAACACACGCGTCAGGTCAACCAGAAGTAACCCAATCCAAGTAAGTACGGCGAGAAAAACCGTAATCTTGCCAAATTGTATGTTAGGAAGTCTGAACATAGATGAAATGAACGCAATAATACGTATTAGCCATTAAAAAGCATGAACTCATTTTATAATTCCTCGTTATGATAATAAACTAAACCATGAACCGAACTTCCACAGTCCTTATTTTCCTTTCTCTAATAGTTTACTTGGGTTGCACAAGTGCTGATGTAAACCGATTTATACAAGGGGCCTCACAGGCAACACTGACCAATGAAGATGTCGGAAATGGTCTTCGGGATGCGTTGGTAAAAGGCATTTCCGTTGGAGCTGATCAAGCAGCCACGGAAAACGGGTTTTTTGGAAACAACCTGATTCGCATACCACTTCCAGAAGATCTTCGCAGGCTAGAAGCCACGATGCGACAATTTGGATTAGGTGCGGAAGTAGACCGCGTCTTATTGACTATAAACCGCGGAGCGGAAAGCGCAGCGAAGGAGGCAAAGCCTATTTTTATCAACGCCATACGGCAACTTACCTTTCAGGATGCGTTCAACTTGCTGAGAGGAGAACAGGATGCAGCGACGCAATTTCTTAGAAGGACGACCACGAGCGAACTAACCTCCCTATTTCAACCTGAAATTCAGAAATCTCTCAACGAGGTGGGGGCCACAAAACACTATGCCGATTTGGTCAACGCCTACAATTCTTTACCAGGCACCCGCGACATCAATCCCGACCTTAACGCCTATGTCACAAGCATGGCTATAAATGGACTTTTTACACTGATTGCGGAAGAAGAGCGGAAAATCAGGGAGAATCCGGCAGAACGGACCACAGCGATCATGCGCCGCGTATTTGGTTCCATTGATCAGTAGCGAACTCCTTACCCGCTGCACTCAGCTGAATGCATTATTGTTCATAGAAAAACAATGTCCTTAATCACTCCATTTCCATATTTGGTGTCGATAAGTGACAAAACCTTTGATTTGTTCATCATCAGTTCCTTTTTGAGCGGCCCGGAAGTGATCCGAACGTAGAGCGTTTTATTTCTAACGCTCACATCAGCAGTACGTTTGGCAACGGTATTGCCCATCAGCTCCGACCAGCCACTTACGACCATCCGCTCATCGTATTTATCCTTGATCTTGTATGTCTCCAACAGCTGGGCAAACACATCCTTTAGGGGGGATGTGATACTTTTTCTGGCGGAATCATTGGCGTACTTTCGCATAGGTCAAAGATACACCATTAATTCATAAACAATGCGGCAAGCCACCGAAAAAGGAAGCCCAAATGATCGGTTAAAGAAATAGTTTTTCCGAAATCCCATCTGCCAAAAGCATGCCTTGGCGAGTTAGGTATAGGCGGCTGTCCCGGACGTAGATCCATCCGGAGGCCTGAAGAAACTCAAGCTCCTTGACCTTTTCAACCAGCAAATCCACGCCATACCTTTGAAATAAGAAGGTAGTATCCACTCCCCATATCGTACGCAATGAAGTCAGGAGGTACTCATTGATCCGATCCGCTTCACTTAGGTTTTCGATGGTGAACACCAGCTGCCTTTCGCGAAGCTGTGTGATATAAGCGGAATTGTGCGCACGATTACGCCCCCTGTTGGTCCCGTCATAGGAATGCGCACTTGGACCAATGCCCAAGTATGGCACCCCTCTCCAATAGTTAGTATTGTGCAATGCGAAAGCATCGGGTTTCCCAAAATTGGAAATCTCATACTGCACATATCCTTTCGCATCCATGGTCTCCTGTAAAATTTCAAATTCCTCAGCAACGAAATCCTCTGAGGCAGGCTGAAAGGTTCCCTTTTTTACCCAGTTTCCCAAAGCCGTTTTCGGCTCAACGGTTAATGCGTAGCTGCTGATATGTCCTGGATCAAGGTTGAGGGCCGTTTCTAGATCGGATTTCCAGCCGCTATGGTCCTTTTCCGGGTATCCATAAATAAGGTCAATGGATAATTTCTCAAAACCCGCCTTTCTCGCCAAGTTCAGCACTTGCAGCGACTCCTCCGAGGTATGGGCGCGATTATAAAATGTCAACACCTCATCGCGAAAGCTCTGTATGCCAATGCTTAATCGGTCTACGCCTATTGCGCGGTAGTCATCAAGCTTTTTTGCGCTGAGGTCATCCGGATTGGCTTCCAAAGTTACTTCCCCAAGTTGCAAGGGATAGTGTTCGTGGACTATATCTAGCAAATAGCGTACTTGCTCAGCGGAGAGTAGCGAGGGTGTGCCCCCGCCGAAATAGATTGTCTGAATGACTTCATATTTTGGTAAATAATCCTTCCGAAGTATCAACTCCTCTCCCATAAGGTGAATCAATTCCGTCATCATACTGCTATTTGTACTAAAGTGAAAGTCACAATAATGGCAAGCTTTTTTACAAAACGGAATATGAAGGTAGATGCCGGCCATATACGATTTACTTATTGGGATTTTGGCGCTATGGGATTAGAAATTGCCGTCAAAGAAACGAAGACTTAGGGAAAGGGGAGATAACTTACACCTAAAATATCCGACTAAATAAAAAATTTGCTAATTTCGAAGAAATATAATGCCATTCAGCGTAAAATATCCGTTGCTGTAGTGGCTATCATAGTGAATCAAAAGCTAACAAATAAACCTAGCTCGGAAAGTGATTACAGGATACTCCGGGATAAAATTGACGCAAATGAACCAGTTTTTAAGAAATAGTCGGATTTTCGCCATACTCCTCCTAGTAAGCACCGCAGCTCCGGCGCTTGCACAGATGGATGTAAAAAGTAATTTGGTAGCCAAAAATGCCGAAGTGGTCAAACTAGGCGACGGATATAAGTTTACAGAGGGTCCTGCCGTAGACAGACCGGGAAATGTGTACTTTACCGATCAGCCGAACAACAAGATTATCAAGTGGACATTTACAACTGGAGAGCTGTCCACCTTTAAAGAGGATGCAGGAAGATCAAATGGGCTCTATTTTAACCTGAAAGGGGACCTGCTTGCTTGCGCCGACATGGACAATGAGCTTTGGTCTATCGATAGGGATGGCAATCATAAAGTCTTGGTAGAAAGCTTTAAAGGAAAAAAACTTAATGGCCCTAATGACCTGTGGATCAATCCCAGGGGGGGGATTTACTTTACTGACCCGCTTTACAAGCGGAGCTACTGGGACAGGGATCCGGAAATGCAACAAAATGGAGAACACCTCTATTATGTCAGTGACGATGGCTTGCAGTTGTTCCGTGTAGATGAGTCACTCGTGAAGCCCAACGGATTGGTAGGGACCCCAGATGGAAAGAAATTGTATGTGGCTGACATAGGTGCCAAGAAAACCTATGTATATGACATTGAAGAAGACGGTTTCCTTACAAACAAGCAGCTTTTTGTGGATATGGGTTCAGATGGTATGACCATCGACAACCGGGGAAATGTCTATCTCACAGGAAAGGGCGTAACGATTTTCAATTCCAAGGGGGTTCAAATAGGGCATATTCCAGTAGATGCACCATGGACCGCGAATGTGTGTTTCGGTGCCGGTGACCGTAAGACCCTTTTCATAACCGCTTCTGATGCTGTGTATACACTTCAAATGAAAGTAAGAGGCGTTTGGTAAGGAGACGGAAAGCTGTCTGCTTGTTTCTGTCCGTGTTCTCATGGATCGGAACCGCTTTGGCGAATGATACCTTTAAGCTTTCCTACACAATTTCTGGTGGAAAACAGCTTACCGGAGAAGAAGTTTTCCCCGATAGCGTCTCTAGGGACAGGTTTATCCACGAATTAGTAATCGGTCTACAGCGAGAAGGGTTTCCTTTTTCCCAAGTCGTTCAAAAGGACGCTCATGGTCCGTTTAGCTTGCACGTGTCCATACAAACCGGTACCAGGTTCGAATGGCTAGAACTGGCGCAGGGCAATCTTGATGAGTCGCTTCATATAAAATCCGGATTGGACCCAAGACGATTTCGAGGTGTACCCCTTGACTACACGTCGTTGCAATCATTTTTTGATGCAATACTCAATGATTCAGAAAATCGGGGGTACCCATTCGCATCCATTGGGCTGGACAGCATTCGCGTCGACGGGCAGCAAATCAAGGCATCTATTGCCTTTGAGTCAGGGCCGCGCATCACCTTCGACACCTTAAAAATTACGGGAAACTCCCTTACCCGTCCTTTTTTTTTAGCCAAGGTGACGAATCTTGTACCTGGTGAGCCATTTTCTCAAGAGAAGGTAGATCGATCCATTGGTATTTTGAAGAACCTCCCGTATCTGCGCGTTGTAGGAAAACCCTCCATCAGCTTCCAAAATGAGGAAGCTACTGTTTATTTCCCTTTGGACGACAGGCGGATAAACAGTCTCGACGGCATCATCGGCCTACTTCCAAATGAGATAGAAAATAACAAGCTGCTGGTAACAGGACAGTTTGATCTGGCCTTATATAATGTATCCGGGAAGGGTCGGGACTATCAGGTATCTTGGCAGCGGCTAAGTCAATATTCCCAAAATTTACGTCTGATGGCGACAGAGCCGCTGGTGCTGGGCTCTGGTCTAGACGTCAAGGGGAGTTTTATGTTACTAAAGGAAGACACCACCTTTCTAAATAGGGATTTCAAGTTGGACGTGGGCTATCGAGTGAGCTCATCGGTCTACCTGGGTTTCTTTTCGCGAAGGCAGACGGGAGATTTGCTTTCTACCGAAAAATTCTCAACGGCTGAGGAACTTCCCGCGGTTGCGGATTTTCGTTTCAATAATTACGGGATGAATATATCCTTCAATACGGTTGATGATATCTTTTTCCCAAAGCGGGGCATCCTGTCTTCGTTTACGTTTGGATTAGGCAATAAGCGGATTCTTCAGAATACGGGTTTGGATCAGAGTCTGTACTCCGGACTGGATTTGCATACCTTTCAGCACTATTTCCAGGCCGGGATGACCTACCATCATTTGTGGAAACGGCAGCTCGGCACCGTCTTGGCGGTACACGCTGGACAAACAGCCAATCAAAACCTCTTGTTGAATGACCTGTTTCGCCTGGGAGGACTTAAGTCTATTCGGGGATTCAATGAGAATTACTTTTTTGCCAGCAGCTATGCTTATCTTACCCTCGAACCCAGATTTTATTTTGATACTAGTTCCTATTTTTTGACTTTTGTAGATGCGGGAGCAATGGATAATTCTGTCACTGCGGCTGAAAGGGAATTTCCTTATTCATTTGGCGGAGGTTTCAGCATGCAGACCAAGGGAGGGATTTTCAAGTTTGTCTATGCATTGGGTAAATCAGCCTCCCAACCCCTGTCGTTCAATTACTCACGAATTCACTTTGGATTTACCGGAAGGTTTTAAATGAAGAGCAGTCGGATACGTTTCTTAGTCGCATTTACATGCTGCACTTGCTGCTTATCATTTGGATATGCCCAGGTTTTGGAAAATTTCAATCAGGAACTGGAAATAAGTACCGAGGGCTTGTTATTTAAAACCACCGAAAAGGTCTCTGTATCCATTCCGGTAAAAAGCTTTCCCTTGGCCTATCTCCAGTTAAAGGTACCAAAGGCATCTGCTGTCTTTTTAGGAGGAGTTTTGTGGGACTTGGCTGCTATTGATACCGTCTATCAGATCCCGATGAATCGGATACAGGGGCTCTTTGGGGCCAATAGGGAAGAAATCCAACTGGTCATTTATAACCCGCAGATTAAAGTAGGGCAGATTTCTGTCCAAAAGGTAAAGCCCTTGCAAGGAGAAATCGTAGAGGTGCCTGCGTTGGAGGTGAATGACGAGTTTTCAAAGAGGCACACAGACGACTTTCGGGAGTTTTTTTTTCTAGCAGTGATGATTATTCTTTTTTTGATAGCGGTTTTTCGCATCATTCATCCGTCAGTGTTTCGCATATTTTTGAACCCTAGGTTTTTGGTCACTGCGGAAGAACTTACCGATACATCAACAACCGCGCGGTTTTTTTCAAGTGCGCTGTTATTTTACCTGTTGGTAGTGAATTTGGTACTTATGCTTATTGCGGTGAGTGGCCTTTATTTTCTTCGTGTAGACCTAGGGAAATTCCAACTAGCCGAGTCGCTAAACGGATTGTTCTTTTTTTGGCTTTTCGGGACAATCATTGGGACCGTAGTCGTTTTTTTCAAATACCTTTGGCTAAAAGTTTTTGCCTTTGTCTTTTCGATTCCAAAGTTTGAAATCCCTCATTTTCTTTATATGCTCCGTGCGGTATCATTTGGATTGCTGGTTTTATTGGCGGTAATGGTAGTCGGCATTGCCAATGATGTGGCGAATTTGGCAGCATTGACTACGATTCTAATAAAGGGGTATTTTGTATTTTACCTGACCGCAATGATGATGCTGTGGATATTAATGACGAATAAGCTTACATTAAAAAATTACCATTTATTTTCTTACATTTGCACCGCAGAATTGATTCCCTTTTTGGTGATTACAAAATTACTCATGGGGTAAAACTACTAATTAAGGAAAGAATTAAGATGACTCAATCTACCAAAGACAGACTTAACCGGGTTAGAAGTATACTAGTATCTCAGCCAAAACCTACTGATGAACGGTCACCTTATTTCCAATTGGCCGAGAAATACAAGATCAAGATTGATTTTCGGCCATTCATCCAAGTGGAACCCGTTCCTGTGAAGGAGTTTAGAAAGCAGAAGATTGACATCCTAAAACACACTGCAATCATCTTTACGAGTAGAAACGCCATCGACCATTTTTTCAATATCTGCCAGGAGCTAAAGATTGAGATGCCCGCGGACATGAAATATTTTTGTATTTCAGACCAGACGGCCCATTACTTACAAAAATACATTGTCATCCGAAAACGCAAATTATTTGTTGGCACCCGTTCAGCTTCGGACCTTTTCGACTACTTCAAAAAACACAAATCCGAAAAGTACTTGTTTCCCTGCTCAGATATTAGAAAGGAGGATATCCCCGATTTTTTGTCTAAAAACAGCATCAACTTTACAGAGGCCATTATCTATCATACCGTTCCCGCAGATCTTTCTGATTTAAAAGATATCAAATACGATATTCTGGCGTTTTTTAGTCCTTCAGGAATAAAGTCCCTGTATCAGAACTTTCCTGACTTTGAACAGAACTATACTAGAATTGCTGCCTTCGGACCGACGACAGCCCAAGCTGTCAGGGATCAAAACTTAATCTTAGATATCGAAGCACCCCTGCCAAATGCGCCAAGCATGACAGGTGCACTCGAGCTCTACATAAAAAAAGCAAACAAATTGTAACAACTTTTAATCTTTTTAAAGGTAATTTCAGTTAAATTGTGTAGGATATGTTTCTAAAGTCAAAATGTCAATTACACATGATGAAAAGAATTTACCTGTATAGGAATTCCGTAGCTTGGCTGTCTCTGTTTGTTTTGTTTTCTTTACCCTCCATGGCTCAGCAAGACGCTCAGTTTACACAGTACATGTATAATGGACTTTTTTACAATCCTGCTTTTTCTGGCAAAGATGCCGGTTATTCAGTATCTGCGCTCCATAGAAGTCAATGGCTATCTTATACGACTGCCTCGGGATCCGGAGGTGCACCTACCACGCAGCTTGTTACAGTATCGGGAGGTTTTGAAAAAGCGAAATTGGGATTTGGTCTCACAGTAGTAAACGATGATATTGGCATATCAAACAATCAGGAAATAAATCTTTCCTTGGCCTACCATTTGCGGGTAGGTAGGGGAAAGCTCAGCTTTGGGGCTTCAGGTGGGTTCTTTTCTAGTACGTTGAAATATGATGAACTGGAAGCCGTTAACCCAGATCCAAGCCTTCCGGTAGCTGGTAGGGAAAACCAAATCAACAACAGTGTTTCCTTAGGTGTGTTATATAACCGAACCAATTTTTACGCAGGGGTAAGTATGCGGCATTTTAATGAACCAGAGTTTGACTTCGGAGACGGTGCCTTGGGAAATCAGCTTGAAAACCACCATTATTTATTGGTGGGTTATAGAATAAACACTTTTGCCTTATTTAGTGTTGAG
>WGNT01000003.1 GCA_016124425.1 Cytophagales bacterium | reverse complement strand
AGGCTATGGAATCCCTGCCTGTCCGGCAGGCAGGTCGCTTGAATAATCATCCCTCCGTGTGAGGGTCTCCTCACGCCTGCCTGTTCGGTAGGCAGGCTCGATTTCATGTTTATATATTTTATTTAAGGTCAGAATTTGTCCGTCTTAGAACCGGTAGAATCTCGCCCCATTTAGTTATTTATGCCCCGTTAAGGGATTACTGATGTTCGGTTTATAGCGTACTTTTTAAGGTTGGATTTGCAAGATAAGCCGAAATGCCAATATTCAAAAAGGATATGATTCGAAGCACAGCCGTTCATTCCCTCGTGGTCATTGGTCGCGTGATTGAGATGTTGCGCGCGTAAGAAAGAACGCGCTACCGACCGTCAGGTAATATTCCCGCCCGTTCGCGGAGGAAAGGATCTATTGATACAACGGGGCGCTTGCACCCCATACATCACTTAGCTGGTTCGGATTTTATCAAAGGAATTAACCGTTTACTATACCTATTTGAAATCAAGACCAACAGGCTCGGATCATCAAAATCAACTACTTGTAGGTGAACGGCTTATAAATACATTAAAAAAAATTCCACCTTTTTTTAGGACGAACTGCATTTTATATAAATCAAAAAACGCTTATTTATTTACTAAAATATAGGGTCGCTCACGGAAGATATTTTTGTTTTTTTATTGAAATTCTTTTAGATACTTTTGGAGACAAGAAGTTGCTCTAATAGCGACTATGCAAGGTAAATCTTGAAAGTGCATCTTTTAGTTCACACAAAAAATGGCGGAGTTAGCCATATGGAGAAGGAGGTAAAATTATGGGAGTTGGAGTTGTGTTAGTTTGCGGTGTTGGTCTAGGATTAATTTTCATATACAATGCAGTACTTCATGCTGCAGATGATATGGAAACTTTCGACAGTGTTTCTTTTGAGGCCAAACTTAAGAAGCCTGAGGGCTGGAAAACTGGAAAAATGCCTGCCGACATCTTTACAAAGGGAAAGAAAGAGGTTCGGAAAACTGCTGATATTTTATAGTACATTAAAACGCTTCTCCTATAAAGAAGTAAAATCCACTGCCCTCCCTGGTAATGGCATAATCAAGCCTTGTGTAAATATCTTTTCTCGGGAATAGCAAAAACCGTATTCCGGTACCTGCTGACCAGACGTACGACCGTGCGTCAAACCTCCTAAATTCCGGAAATACCTGACCTGCCCCCGCAAAAATTGCTCCCCCAAGACGGTCCGTAAACCCAAGTTTGAACGGCAAAAACCGAAGTTCTAGTTGTGCCGCTAGTTGGTTTCTATCACGGTACCTCCCTGTATAGTAGCCTCTCATCATAGACTCTCCTCCCATCAAAGCCAGTTGATTGAACGGTACCGTTCCCATGTTAAATTGACCTAGCAGCTGCGCCGCAACAACCGTATTAGGCGTTAACGGTCTATAAATTCGGGTATCAGAAATAACCGTCGTGAAATTAAACTCACTTTGCCAAAGCGGATTGTATCGAAATACTGCAAGCTCTGAAAAAAAACCATCCCGAACGTTCAGCACATTATGCCGGTTATCATACACAAGGCCTGTACCCAATCCCAAATTCGAAGATCCGCCGCTTCCAGCCGGAAGGATTAAATTTGTATTACCGGAGGAGGGAACAAAGGCAACCTGACTTAGCCGCTGGAAATCTAATTCTACACCAAAAAAGAGATTTTCCCCTATACTTCTTAGAATGCGTTCTTTAATCCAAATTTGATTTGCGTCCACCCGCGCTGTATATTCCGGAGGGGAATTTCCCCCGATGCCGTAGAACAGAAGCGGGAAGCTTTGCAACCGTACGCGTCCCAAGAAAAACCACTTATTTTCTGCAGAATAAAGCGCATGGTCGAGCCAAAGGCCGTATTGGTTTTCCAGCGTAAAAAATGTAAATGCATTGATTTCGCTTAGCCTATTTGAAGTGTCTCGATTTGCATAAAACACATAAAGCGAGCTAACGCCGATCTCCCAGCTTGTCTCCGGAGCATAGGCAAGCGTTGGGTAAATCAAGAATTGAGGTTTCGAAATATCACTTGTGTCGTTCAATATGGAGTTTAGATACCGTTTGACAAAGCCCTGCCCGTAGGATTTGGGGAAAGAAAGCATGAGTGCCCCAAATAGCACTATTAGAATAAAAAAATTCGGATAAGGTCTAGTCATAGCTGGTTAGCGTTATCTGCCGTAAAATTAACCGCTATTGACGGATTTCTTGCTTTATTGGGAAAAATATATTGAAGCAGTCTGTTATCCAAAAGGGTTTGCAGTGTTTCCTTTTCATGTGTTTATAATTGATTTTTAATGGCCATCCCGACTAGTCGGGACAGGCTATGTAATCCCTGCCTGTCCGGCAGACCGATCGCAATTATAATCATCCCCCCGTGAGTCGCCTGCGTAATGCTCGATTTTGTGAATTCTTCAAATTAGTTAAAGATTACGCTATTATATCAAAATTAGCTAGCAGTTTGGAGGAATAAGAATTTCCTAGTACATTGGAGTTAAAGTAAACGCCAAACTTAATGCATATGGAAAAGAAGTTAGTCCGGTCACGTACAGAAAAAATGATAGCTGGGGTTTGTGGTGGATTGGCAACCTACCTTGGGTGGGATGCAGATAAAGTGCGTCTTTTGTACGTAGTCGTTTCGATATTAAGCGCGGCTTTCCCTGGAGTATTAGTGTACCTTATTCTATGGTTTGTCATGCCCGAAGAGGGGTTTTGAACATTATTCCTTAAAATTCGGTTAAACGTAAGAAAATGGAATTAAAAGGATGCAATACACAAAAATACTATTAACCGTACTTTTCAGCTACCTATCCTTGGTCTCTTGCTCTGCCACGAATAAGGAGGAACAAGCTGGGAAAAGTGTCGCCATTGAGAACTACAAGGGGAAAAAAGCATTGGCAACTGTTGCTGGAGGATGCTTTTGGTGCATAGAGGCACCTTTTGAAGGTCTTGACGGAATCATATCGGTAGTCTCGGGCTACGCCGGAGGAAAAGAAAAGAACCCCACCTATTCTCAGGTTTCTGGAGGTAAGACGTCACACAAGGAAGCCGTACAGATCACATTTGATCCCGATATCATCAGCTATGCGGAGATTATCGACATATTTTGGAAACAATTTGATCCCACCGATGCGGGCGGGTCCTTTTTTGACAGGGGAAGCCAATACGAATCAGCCATCTTTTTTCATGATGCTGATCAAAAGAAGGTGGCAGAGGATAGCAAACGGCTGCTTGAATCCTCTGGGATTTTTGATGCACCAATTGTAACACCGATAATAAAATACACCAATTTTTACCCTGCTGAGGAGTATCATCAGGACTATTACAAGAAAAGTCCGAGGGAGTACAAATCCTATAGAACTGGGTCAGGACGGGATCGTTTTATCGCAACACATTGGGAGAACCCCAATGCTGAAAAATATCCGAGACCATCCAAAACAGAACTGAAAGCACAGCTTACTAATTTGCAGTATCAAGTAACGATGGAAGACGCGACTGAACGTGCCTTCGACAATATGTATAATGAAAACAAAAAAGCTGGAATTTATGTATGTATTGTATCCGGAGCGCCACTTTTCAGTTCCAAAGATAAGTATGAATCTTACTCAGGTTGGCCTAGTTTTACGAAACCAATAGATGCCCGGTTTCTTGAAAAGCCTGTTGACAGAAGTTTAGGGATGGTTCGTGTGGAAGTAAGAAGCAAGTTGGGAGACTCCCATCTGGGGCATGTGTTTAATGACGGTCCAGATCCCACGGGGTTGCGCTATTGCATGAATTCGGCCGCAATGAAATTTATACTCAAAGAAAATATGGAAAGCGAAGGTTATGGGGCATATCTTTGGTTAGTAAACTAAGGAAATTTCATCCCATAAACTTAAATCCCAATGCTCCATTTGCATTGGGATTTTTTATTGCCTGATTCGCAGGTCGATGTTTATGTTCTTTTTTTCGCTTTTTGGCGCTCATTTGACTGAGATTATTTATTTTTAGAAAATAAAACAAAAAAATCCACCCATAACCCGCTCCTAATGAAAACGCTTGTTCTCCTGTTGCTTGCCCTTTTCTTTTTCCAATGTAAGACGGAGCATCAGGAAGATCCGGTTTTTCAGGAAGCGTTGGAAAACGGCTACTTAGCCCACGAGGGCTTCGAGCGGTGCCTGTCGTATGTAACCGCTTGGGAAGCATTTGCAGATCTTGGCAGCGGTTTATTTCCAAGGAATTTGACTGACTCCAAGGATTTCTGGAACGCAAAGGACGCGGCTGCCGACAACTATCCATTCATGGTACTTACCTCGGCGATCTTGGACGAAGAACGATTTGAAGGTCCTATGAAAACCATTTTAGAGACCGAACAAAAACTGACTAACCGCCTTGACAGGTTGCCGGATGACTGGTCCTTCTCCAAAAAAGACTTTGTTTTTGACGAGTTGCGCCTTGATGAAATCATTTTCGGTTCATCTGAATACGTTAAAGATGGTCTGTTGCCCCTGACCGAGTACTTAGGAAGTTCTCCTTGGTCAGACCGAATGATAGGCATGGTGGACGATATATGGAAAAACGCTGTATATGAAACCCCTTTCGGCTTGATTCCGTCGTACAATGTCGAAGTGAACGGCGAACTCCTGCAGGTCTTGTCGAGGATCTACTGGATGACGGGGGAGAAAAAATACCTCGAATGGGCCTTTCGGCTGGGGGATTACTATTTGTTGGGCGAAAACCATCCTACTAGAGATTATAAAGTTATTCGGTTAAGAGACCATGGGTGCGAGATTGTTTCTGGGCTGTGCGAACTCTATATCACCACTACTTTTGCGGATCAGGAAAAGAAGGAGGCTTACAAAAGACAAATTTATGAAATGCTTGACCGAATCTTGGAGATCGGGACCAATGAGGACGGGTTATTCTATAACGAAGTAAATCCCATCACCGGTGAAATCGTCGATGCGGGTATCGCGGACACCTGGGGGTATACCTACAACGCTTATTATGGCGTGTACATGGTGGATGGCTATGAACCATATCGCGAGGCAGTGGTAAAAGCTTTATCTAACCTTGACAATTATGCCAATTTTGATTGGGAAAGGGGAAGTCAGGACGGCTATGCAGACGCCATTGAAAGTGCGTTGAACCTGTATAACAGGGAACAAATTCCCGGAGCGAAAAGCTGGATTGACAGCCAAATGCAGGTAATGTGGTCTATGCAGGACTCCGCACACCGAAGCGGAACCGAAGCGTATAGAGGTACGGGGATTTTAGAAGGTTGGCATGGTGATGGTAATTTTGCCAGGACTACCATTATGTACAGCCTCTACAAAACCTTGGGCACCACCATTTTCCCTTGGCAGAATGATGTATTTTTTGGGGCTGTAAACAACGGAAAAGAGCTCAAAATCGCGCTACTGGCAGAAACAGGTTGGACTGGAAAAATTCAGTTTGACTATGCCCGGCACAAACAGATTTTCAATCTTCCCCTTGATTATCCGCGCATTAATCAGTTTCCGGAATGGTTCACCGTGGACGAATCCGGAAGTTATCTGCTTCATTTTGTGCATGAAGGCAAAACGAGGCAATTTACCGGTAAAGAGTTGAAGGAAGGGATTGAGGTTACCCTAGAAGAAAACATAGGCTTTTACATCGTCGTTGAGCCCATGTAAGCACCTTAATCTTGCATCCTGTATTCCCTAATCAATTGGGTCAGCGCGTTATCATTTACCGACCGGTTTAGCTCTTCAGCAACTACTAGTACAGGTTTGTTGGAAAATCCGCTGTCACGAAGGTAGTGGACAAACTTCAATACCCAAAAGCCGTCCATCCAGTACCAAAGGCGTTGTTTAAATCCCTCTATTGAGGTGCATTGTTGCCTCATCTCCAGGATCTTTTGTTCCAGATTTTGCGCTTTTAGAAACGTAGCGGCCATTGGATCCAGTCTATCCCAACATACATCCTGCTCATACCACCTGTCTAGTTGCCCAAAGACTTCCACCAGGCAATCATAAATCCCGGGGTTGTAGGTAGTCCGCTCCTCCCCTTTTTCCACCCAATCTCCCTGTGCCTTTCCCGTGCCAAATGGTACTCGATCCGAAACGCGGCAAGAAGGAAATACCGTAGCAGGCAGGTAGCGAAAGCCTCCAAGAGGGAGTATTTTATGCATAAAATAAAAATCCTCCCCTGCCTTCCTTCGGTTCATTCCTCCGGCTTTGGCATAAGTAGAGGCACGAACGGCTATGCATGATCCGATGGTATGTACGGAAAAGGGGTATCCTGCTCGCTGCAACCCAAGTATATGGCAACGTAGATGGAGTTCATAGGCGATAATGCCTTTCCTCAACCGGGAGTCCGGCTCATCTTGCCAAGGATGTTTAAAATCAAAATGGCCTAAGCGCAGCGTTTCGTCCTTAAAGGCCGCTTCAGCTACTACCAGATAATCGTTGGACACCGTGCAATCTGCATCAAGACAGAGTATTGGCCCATCCCGTTCCAACCTACCCCACCTTCTTAAGGCCTCGTCCATCCCGAGTTTTCGGGCCCATCCTGCACCCGCATGCTTGCGTGAAAGGCTCTCCTCACGAATGAGGTGAACGTGCAAAAAGTCACAAACCGCATGTTCCTTCCACGCTTCCACTTGATCCACGGTCGCTTGATTGGCCTGCAGAATAGTAGTACTCGAACCCTCTGGCGCATTCACCAGTATAATCACTTCAACCGTTCCTGCTGGAGAGATACAGGAAGTCAGCGCATTCAAGGTAGGCAGTATATCGGGCTCTTTGAAGCAAGGAATAACGATTATAAGGCATAAAGATGCATCCGGATCCTCTTTGATATACTGCGGATGTACCAAAAATCTACCCAAATAAGTCTCTACCAGTTGCCGCATATAGGATTTGTAAATCTGCCGCTACGGACATACCAATAACCATGCTCTCCGTAAACACAATCTCGCCCAGCGTTTTGCGGTTGTGAATGTAAAAAAAATTGGCGAACGATGTTCTATACCCATTATCCTCAATCCATTTTCTTTTTGATTCGAATGTAAAAAAGTAACTTTGGCATCGTCAGGTCGTGAAGATGCACCAAAATAGCATAATTTAATCGAACACAACGAGAAGATTAGCTATGGTATAATTTACCATAGCGAAAATCTTACGGGTTATATCCAGAATAGCTACCCTTATAAGCGGGAAGTTTGTGGTAGAAAAACAGTTACATACCTATGAAGTATTCAATCGATTTGAAAGTACCCTCCTCACAGGCATGGTTAGACGCAGTTATGGCGGATTTCGATATGTTTCTACAAGATCATGCGGATTGTGAGCGAAAAGCCTCCGCAATGGCTACCTCGCTTATTGCAAAATATCCGGATAAACCGAAAATAATCCCAGATATGATCGAGACAGCGATTGAAGAACTGGAACACTTCCAGCAGGTGTTTGCGTTGATGCAAAAGCGGGGGGTACCGTTAAACCGTGATATGCAAGAAGATCCCTATATCAAACAGTTGACCCCATTGACCCATGGCGGAACAGCCGAAACGAGGTTTCTTTCCCGAATGCTATTAGGGTCCATCGTAGAATGCAGGGGATGTGAACGGTTTAAATTGGTTTCGGAAGCTCAAAACGATCAGGAACTGAGGCGATTCTATAAGACACTCTGGACATCAGAAGCCAAACATGGCAATATTTTCGTGGAGCTCGCTCTGCACTATTTTGACGATTCTACGGTTTATAATCGTCTACACGAAATGATGGAATTTGAGGGCGAGGTTGTTAGGAACCTGCCAATTAGACCAGCCCTCCATTAGAGATCAGGAAAAACCGCGGGATTGAGGGTAACTATACCTGCAAGTCTCATAAGAAATATGTACGAATAGCGCTAAGGGCTATACCAGCAGGTCCTTCACGACATGACCGGATACATCTGTAAGCCTAAATCTTCTACCAAGATGTTTGTAAATCAAGCGTTCGTGATCCAAGCCGAGCTGATGAAGTACTGTCGCTTGAAAATCATGTACATGCACCGGATCTTTCGCGATATTGTAGCCAAATTCATCGGTTTCACCATACACGAATCCTGGCTTTACGCCCCCACCAGCCATCCAAATGCTAAAACACCTTGGATGGTGGTCCCTTCCGTAGTTCTCTTTCGTCAGCTTGCCCTGTGAATAATTCGTCCGGCCAAACTCTCCGCCCCAGATCACCAATGTCTCATCAAGCAACCCACGTTGCTTTAGGTCTGTAATAAGTGCGGCAGATGCCTGATCTACATCTTTGGCCTGGTCCCGCATTTCATTGGGAAGATTCCCATGCTGATCCCATCCTTGGTGATATAACTGAACAAACCGCACGCCGTTTTCAGAAAGCTTTCTGGCTAAAAGGCAGTTGGCGGCAAAGGTACCTGGCTTTCTACTTTCCTCTCCATACAGGTCAAAAATCATATCTGGCTCAGTGGATAAATCAGTGGCTTCCGGTACAGCTGTCTGCATCCTGTAGGCCATCTCGTACTGGGCGACTTTCGCATGTATTTCAGGATCCCCAAGTTTTTGAAAGGATAAATGATTTAGCTCCGCCAGCCGGTCTAGCATTTTCCTACGCTGTTGCCTGCTCATTCCCTCCTGATTGCTCAGATACAACACGGGGTCGTCTCCACTACTGAACTGCACGCCTTGATGTACTGACTCCAAAAACCCATTACTCCACAATTTGGAATACACCCCCTGTCCGTTTCCTTTTCCTTTTGATAGAAGTACGGTAAATGCGGGGAGGTTACTGTTTTCGCTGCCTAGACCATAGCTTAACCAAGCTCCCATGCTGGGTCTGTTTCCCTGTTGGGCACCCGTCTGGAAAAAGGTTAACGCGGGATCGTGGTTGATGGCCTCTGTGTGCATGGATTTGATGATGCAGATATCATCCACAATCTTCGCCGTGTGCGGAAAAAGCTCACTGACCCATGCCCTAGCCTGTCCATACTGCTGAAAATCATAAATGGAGCCCACCATGGGAAAAGAAGATTGACTGGAAGTCATCCCGGTAAGCCGCTGCCCCTGCCGGATGGAATCCGGAAGTTCCTCTCCCCACATTTCGCGAAGCTTTGGTTTGTAGTCAAATGATTCGAGCTGCGAAGGAGCACCGTTTTGAAAAAGATAAATAACCCGCTTCGCCTTTGGAGCAAAATGGGGAACTCCGGCCACCGCATCACCATAAGCCTCGCCTGAACTGCCACTAAACAAATCCGGAATAAGTAGGGAACCAAGTGCGGCACTGCCTAAGCCCAAGCTAAGTTTGGATAAAAAATGCCTTCTATTGGTATTCAACCCGTGTTCTATCAGTTTATTCTCCATGACTAAGATTTCATTAACGTTTCTTCCAAATTATACATCAAGCTAACAACTTGCATCAATGCGGCTTGTTCCGCAACATCCAACTGCTCGACCTGTGGATATTCCCCTATTTTTAATGCCTTTTCAGCTTCAGCTGGATCATTTTTATACAGCTGAAGTTGATCAGCGTAATGCATCATAAGTATCTCTATTTCAGAGGATAATGGGGTTCTATTTACAATCAGCTTAAAGGCTTTTTTAAGTTTATGTTCGTCGCTTTCACCCTCCTCAAGTAGACGTGCGGCGAGCACCCGAGACGCTTCTAGTACCATAGGATCGTTCATCATAAGTAGCGCTTGAAGAGGCGTATTGGTCGTAGTGCGGTCGGGTTCACAGGTGTCACGGTTACTGGCATCAAAAATTATCATGCTGGGAGGCGGTAGGGTGCGTTTGATAAACGTATACAGTCCACGTCGATATAAGGCATCCCCGGTGTCTTGAATGTACGTTCCCAACAAGCCAAATTTCGCGCCGGTAGAAGCGGCAGCCTCCCATAATCCTGGAGGCTGGTAAGGTTTTACGCTAGGGCCCCCCACTTCCGGAACCAATAATCCACTGCTGGCCATGACCAAATCTTTTACAAACTCTGCCTTTATTCGTGCTCTGGGGGCGCGGGTATAATAGGCATTATCGGGATCCAAAGGCGCAAAATCGGCAGGAATGGCCGCAGATTGCTTGTAGGTTGCCGATGTTACTAACTGCTTCATCAGCCGCTTGATATCCCAGCCGTTTTCCTTAAAATCCACGGAAAGCCAGTCCAGCAGTTCCGGATGCGTGGGCAAATCTCCTTGCATACCAAAATCACCAACAGTCTCCACCAGCCCCCTACCAAAGATCTCTTTCCACATCCGGTTGACAAAGACCCGAGAAGTAAGCGGGTTCTTTGGATCAAATAGCCATTTTGCAAGACCGAGCCGGTTCTTCGGTAGATCATCAGAAAAGGATAAAATGGACTCCGGCAAATCCGGCCGAACAGGTTCTCCAGGCGCATCATATACCCCCCGCTCCAAGATGTGGGTAGGACGAATGGAATCTAGATCGCCCATGACAGAAACAATAAGTCCCAAAGTATCCTTTTTGTTAACGAAAGACAGAATTCCGTTAAGGTCTTCTTCCGTTATTTCAATTTTGGGATGCTTCGCGTAAGTATTGGGGCCACCGATGTTTGATTCATGACCTACTTCCCGGATATTGTTAAAGAACGCATATAATTGAAAATAATCCTTTTGGGAAATGGGATCATATTTGTGGTCGTGGCACTGGGCACATTCCATGGTAATACCTATAATCGCCTTCCCGAAGGTATTTGTCCTATCCACCACATATTCCACCCTATACTCCTCATCGATGACTCCTCCTTCTTCCGTGATTTTGTGGTTTCTGTTAAACCCTGTTGCTAAAATCTGTTCTTTGGTCGGGTTCGGTAACAGGTCTCCAGCAAGCTGCCAGGTGATAAATGCGTCATAAGGCAAATTTTTATTGAACGCATAAATCACCCAGTCCCGCCACGGCCACTGACTTCTAAAATTGTCATCCTGATAGCCATGAGAATCCGCATACCGTGCGACGTCCATCCAATGAACCGCCATTTTCTCGCCATACGCGCTGCTAGCAAGCAATTCATCTACCATTGACTCATAGGCATCTTCGGATGTGTCTAACATGAAGCGCTCCATTTGGTCAAGGGTAGGTGGCAGCCCAGTCAAATCCAAACAGAGCCTCCTCAGCAAGGTTTCCTTATCTGCTTCTGCATTTGGTAATAAACGCCTTTTTTCCTGTTCCTGTAGGATAAAATAGTCAATCCCATTGTTTGGCCAAGTCGTTAGCTTTACGGCCGGTAATTCAGGAGATTTTGGCGGAATGAACGCCCAATGGGGTTCATAGACCGCGCCCTGCTTGATCCACTTTTCAATCAGTTTTATCTGGTGGGAAGTTAATGCAAGATTAGATTCCGGAGGTGGCATTTTTTCATTGAGATCAGTGGAGACAAGGCGCCTATAAACCTCAGACTGATTGCTGTTTCCGGGTACTAGGGTGTGTGCCTTGGGGTTGTCTTTAAGGGTTTTAAAAGCCTCTTTTTCGATATCAAGCCGTAATCCGGCTTCCCTTTTGTTGGCGTCCGGCCCATGACAGGCAAAGCAATTGTCAGAAAGGATCGGCCGAATGTGCAAGTTGTAACTAATCTGATCCGGAATGCTATCCGCTCCCACTGACCCTCCCCTCTCACAGGCAAAGAGCAGCAAACACCCGATAATCCCTGCTAACGCTAAGCTTCGGGATGAGAAGATGCGGTAATAGTTAGCAAGTACTTTAACGTTCAACAACATGAGGGCATTAGGATTTAGTAATCGTTTCTTCCATATTATAAACCGTGTGAATTACCTGCATCAATGCAGCCAACTCCTCAATAGATAGATCCTCTGGCACCGGCGAATCACCGACTTGAAGCAGCTGTCTGGCTACCTCTGGGTTCGATTTCAGTTCCAGTGATAGTTCGTTTAGAAAATCCGTTAATACGGTTAGTTCCGACGGATCAGGCCTTCTACCGACAATCTTCCGAAAAGCTACTTCTAGCATCGTTCCGCCAAATTTGCCTTCCCGGAGCAGCTCCGCGGCTAAGGTTCTAGACGCCTCGAGTACGGTTGGGTCATTTAGCATCAGGAGCGCTTGTAGGGGTGTGTTTGTTCGTTCCCGTTCAATTTCGCATTCGTCGCGGTTGCTAGCGTCAAAAAGGATCATCGATGGCGGTGGAACGGTACGTTTGATAAAGGTATACAATCCCCGCCGGTATAGTCCCTCGAGCGAATCTTGTTTGTAACTGGACAGATTTCCTCTTCCGGAGGTTGCAAGTTCCCACAGCCCAGGTGGCTGGTAAGGTTTCATACTGGGCCCACCTATAGTAGGTATCAGTAGGCCGCTACTGGCAAGGATTAGATCTCGTATATGCTCTGCGGGAAGCCTGTTTCTCGGAAAACGGGCCAAATAAACATTGTCGGGATCCTTTTGAAGGTGGTTAGGCTGTACCGTGGATGACTGCCGGTAAGTGCTGGAGAGTACGATCACCCGCAAAAGCTGCTGTATATCCCATTGATTTTCCATAAAATCCACCGAAAGCCAATCAAGTAGCTCGGGGTGTGTTGGGAGTGCACCCTGCATACCAAAATCTCCAGGAGTGGACACTAGACCGACGCCGAAAAGCTGTTGCCAGATTCTGTTTACAAAGACACGTGCGGTTAGCGGATTTTCTTTATCAAATAGCCAATTGGCCAGGCCAAGCCGGTTTTGTGGATAAACCTGACTGTAAGGTAAGATCGCTTCCGGAGTTGCTGGAGACACCGGCTCTCCGTAGCTTTCATAGTCTCCTCTTAGGAGAATAAACGAAGGTCGCACCGTATCCAAATCCGCCATTACCGAAACCCTCAATTTTCCCGTTTCAGACAACAAGGCACGGTAGTTGGCACCGCTATTGACATCGCCGACCAACGCCGTCGAAAGCCTGGCCGAGTCAGGCCGGTTCAGGAACGACAATATCCCTGACACATCTTCATCCGTGATTTCCATCATCGGATGTTTTGCAGGGCTCTTTCGTGAAAATCCAGGAGAAGATTCCTCCATCCCTACTTCCGCGACATTGTTAAAGAAGGCATACATCTGGAAATATTCCTTTTGCGATATGGGATCATATTTATGGTCGTGGCATTGCGCGCACTCCAGCGTGATCCCCAGCAACGCTTTTCCCAAGGTATTTGTACGGTCTACAACGTAACTGACCCTATATTCCTCATCTATGGCACCGGACTCTTCTGTTATCTTGTGGTTTCGGTTGAACCCGGTAGCCAGTATGGTTTCTTTCGTAGGGGAAGGCACTAAGTCTCCGGCAAGTTGCCAGGTCACAAACTTGTCATAGGGCATGTTTTGGTTGAAGGCATGAATAACCCAATCCCGCCATGGCCACTGTGTCCGATAGTAATCATCCTGATATCCGTGGGAATCCGCATATCGGGCTATGTCCATCCAATGTACCGCCATTTTTTCACCATATGCCTTACGGCTTAGCAGGGATTCCACAACCCGCTCATAAGCGTCCTCCCGTTCATCCGCAAGAAAGGCATTCATTTCCTCCAGTGTCGGAGGTAGTCCGGTAAGATCAAGGGTCACCCTTCTGAGGAGCTGCTCCTTATCCGCAGGAGCATTAGGATGGAGCCCACGTTCTTCCTGGGCGGCAAGAATAAAAAAGTCGATCGGATTATTCGCCCATTTTTTGGATCGAACAGGAGGAAGCGGAGACTTCTTTGGGGAAATGAACGCCCAATGGGGTTGGTAGGTTGCTCCTTGTTTGATCCACTTTTCAATAAGGGCGATCTCATGAGCGGATAGCGACAGGTTGCTACTCGGGGGAGGCATCTTTTCACCCTCTTCAGTAGCTATTGTTCGAAGGTAGACATGTGACTTATGCGGATCGCCAGAAACAAGCGCAAAAGCGCCCGGAGTATCCTCCAGAGCGTTGAATGCTGCTTCCGGAACATCCAATCGCAAGCCTGCCTCCCGTTTATTGGCGTCGGGACCATGACAGGCAAAACAGTTTTCGGAAAGTATGGGCCGGATATGCAGGTTGTAGCTTACCTGATCCGGAATGGAAAGCAGATTGTTGCCGCTATCCTCATTCCGGCAACCAAATAACATGCTGCCAGCCAAGACGCCAACCAAGATCAACCAACGGAAATTAGATAAGTTCATCAACAGGTATCCTATTCAACTAGATGCTAAATATAAACAATATCCCGGAAATTTCCTGTCGGTAAAATACGAACGGTAGATTTATGAAAATAACGATCCAATATCTTCCCAGCCATCCGATGGCCCATAGATAAGATGGCCGTCTGAGATATAGAGCGGAGAAGCGATGTTATTTTGATAAAGCTGACCAGTCCCCAATCCTTGTGGCATTTTCGGTAGGTAAGTCGATGTAAATTGCGCAATTGAATTCAACCCAATATTGCCCTCCAATGCAGAGGTAATCCACCACCCAATCCCCAGGCCTTCGGCAAGTTGTATCCATTCCTTACTTGCCTGTATGCCACCAAGCAAGGTAGGTTTCAAAATGATATACTGAGGACGTATGGAAGTAAGTAACGCTATCTTTTCCTCTACCGAGTAAATCCCGATAAGTTCTTCATCTAAGGCTACAGGTACAGGGCTTTCGGCACAAATCCGGGCCATCTCCGCCACATTGCCCGCTTTAATCGGCTGTTCAATACTGTGGATATCGTAAGCGCTTAAGCGCATCAATTTCCCCAACGCCTCTTCGGCGGTAAAGGCTCCGTTTGCGTCTACCCGAATTGAAATCTCTGAAGCAGGGAACTTCTCCCGAATCATTCCCAACAGATCGCATTCCTGACTAAAGTCGATGGCTCCGATTTTGATTTTTATGCACCGATATTCATCGGCAATTTTCGTTTCAATTTGTTGCCACATGTGCTTAAAGTCATTCATCCACACAAGGCCGTTGATCGGAATGGAACGGCGCTTTTCATAGAATTCATTGGGTAAAATTTTACGTTTACCGCCATGAACCAAATCCAACAAAGCCGTCTCCAATGCAAATCGCATACTTGGAAAACGATCCGGCACGATGGCCTTGAGTTGAAGCAGCAGGTCATCCGTATCTGTGGAAAAACGAACACCATCCAAAGATTGTAGCAGAACCGCAAATTGGACCCCAAAATCGGGTACATCATCTATACTTAATCCAGGAAGCGGTCCGGCTTCTCCATACCCTTTAAAGCCAGGAAAGTCAGGGGAGCTACATTCGACTAAAAAACTTTCCTTAGCGGTAAGCACTCCTCTCGAGGTACCGGCCTCAAATTTGAAGTGAAGCAGATACGGTACGGCGCGTGCCTGAACAACGAATTTTTTTGTCATGGTTTTCAATATGAAGTGGGACTCGTCGAAAACGATTATATTTGGGCTTGGATCGCCCAAAACTACCGAAAACATTCCAACTACTCCCAACTAGAAATTGTATTTTAACATCGATGGCCGAAAATACTCCGCTTCAAAAGTCAGATTATTTCTACGATTTGCCGGAAGATCGTATTGCAAAATTCCCCCTCCCACAACGGGATCAGTCAAAGCTGCTTCAATGGAAAGACGGCAAAGTATCCCATCATTCTTTTTATAACCTTCCGGACTTGATCCCCTCTGGATCCTTGATGGTCTTTAACAATACAAAAGTTATTCCGGCACGCATGATCTTCCAACGGAAATCTGGTGCCTGGATCGAGATTTTTTTACTCAAGCCATTGCTTCCTAGCGAAATCATTCAGCTCGCGATGGAGTCAACAGGGCCGGTGGTGTGGGAATCGATGATCGGAAATTTGAAGAAATGGAAAGAGGGGGAAATTCTTGAGAACGAATGGCCCATCGCAGGAAAGCAGGTCAAAATTTCAGTTGAGCTGGTGGACCGGCAGAAGATGTTGGTGTCTTTTCGTTGGCAAGAGAAAGCGCTAGCATTCGCTGAAATCGTCGAGGCCGCCGGAAAAGTCCCCTTGCCACCTTATTTGAACAGGGAAGCAACGCGGGAGGATGCCGAGCGCTATCAAACTGTCTATTCCGAAGTGAAAGGGGCAGTAGCGGCACCAACTGCTGGGCTTCATTTTACCCCGGAGGTGTTGCAGCACCTTTCAGAAAAAAATATCAACGCCGAATACCTTACCCTACACGTCGGTGCCGGAACGTTTCAGCCTATAAAGCAAGAGGACGTAAAACTCCATCCCATGCATAGCGAAGAAGTAGTTTACTCTAGGGAAAACCTGTACAATTTGATGCGCGCCGAGGGGAAAATCATTGCTGTTGGCACCACGTCAATGAGGTCTCTGGAAAGCCTCTATTGGTTTGGTATTATGTTATTTTCTGACGAAAATGCGGTCTTTACGATTCCTAAAGACTATGCCTATGAATTTCAAGGGGAACTACCACCGGCACGAGAGGTTTTTGAAAAAATTCACACGTGGATGAAGCAAAAACAACTCACGAAGCTGGTAGGCCATACGGAGATATATATTTACCCTGGATATACGTTCCGGGTTGTTTCCGGATTGGTGACTAATTTTCATCAACCCGGATCTACGTTGATTTTATTGGTTTCCGCTTTTACAAATGATAGTTGGAAACGTATATATAAGGAAGCATTACTGAATAACTACCGTTTCTTAAGCTATGGAGACAGCAGTATATTGTGGCAATAAAAGACTTTTTTTGACGGGTATAATTTACACTATTCGAAATTGAAAACTGGTTCTTCTGAATATTCCCAAAGTTCTCAACGATCCTGTGTTAAGGAATTGATGCAGGAATATCAATCATTTGCTGCTGGCTCATCTGCTACCGGATCGGCACTACAGACAATACCACACCTATTCAAATCCGTTACTACCTAGCTTCTGTATGCCGCCCAAAAGCGTCTGATAATAGGTTCTTCCTACTGGCACCTTGTCCTCTCCCATTAGAATCTCCTTAGGCGAGATGGTACAAATTTCTTCCAAATTCACTATATAGGATTTGTGAATTCGTAAAAACGAATCATCTGGCAGGATTTCCTCAAACTCCTTGAGAATATTCCTAAGGGAGTATACTTTTTTATGCGTCACCAATGTTGTGTAATTTCCATCTCCTTTCAAATAAAGTATATTGGAAAATTTTACTTTAGTTAAGCATCCCTTGTCCCTTATAAAAATAGCGTCTTTGATCAACAGGTCCTTGGTTTTGACGTGAATATCCTTGTTTCCATTGCCGTTTGAACTGAAACCGTTTACTTTCTCCGTGACTTTCATATAGCTTTTGTTGAATTACATTAATTGGTATTGTAACCCCGACAACTATCAATTGTTTACGTTTACGTTAGTAAATTTTTATCATAAAAACAAAGTGCCGCGGAAATAAATAAACGGACATTAAACACGCAAAAAAAGGAACATCAGCAAGTTTTTTGGAACGACAAAAAAAATCCTTTTGAACCCATAAACATGTAATTTATCACCGCTTCATTTTGGTAATGGAGAAAAGGCTCTCTTATGTGGACCTACGTTCCGAATGGGATGCGCTGCGATAATCAAAAAAAGCCATACCAAAAACACTCCCGTATTGGAGCAACAATGGAAAAACGGACTCTTTTGCCTCAGGATAGGCATAGCTAGCATAGGAAAGAAATACCACATACGACCATACCAGAAATGATCGGATTGAAGTCAGTACCGACATCCCAAGGGGAATGATAAGGTACCAGGGATGAACTACCGTATGGAGGCACAAATAAACGAAGTAGATAAACACTGCATTTGGAAGAAGTCCATTTAGGGGCTTTTTCCAGGCGATTAACCCAATCAATACTACAGCGACACCTGTCATTAGTGGACTTATATATCCAATGGGATTATAGGGAATCCAAAACATCGAAATATACCGGATGAGATAATATAATCCGGCATTAAATTCAAACTTACCATAATACAAGCGCATACTTTCCAAAAAATTACCACTATTTCCGATCAAAGGAAAAAACAAGATAACGCAAGCTAGTAGCGATGCTAAGACAAAAATCACCATTTGATACCGCCTTAAGTAGCTGAAAAAAAGCGGTGCCAAGATCAGTGGTGTCAGCTTTATACTAATGGCAATACCATACCAGATACCTGCTTGTTTCTTTTGCTTCAAGAAATAAAAAAGGGCCAATAATAAAAAGAAAAGCATTACTCCCTCAAAATGCAAATTTCCCGTAATCTCCAGAATAACCAGTGGATTAAGTGCATATAGCAGTATCTGTTTTGGATCAATATTCAGCCTATGGGATAGCTTCCATAATACTACCAATACTCCCGCTTCAAATGCCACTAAGATCCCTCTTAACACGACGATGTTGGCGAAAATAGTTGTGCCTCCCAGCCAAGAAGCTATTGCAAATAAAGCCTGATTGGAGGGAGGATAGATACTATAATAGTCTGGAGAGTTTAAATTTTCATACAGCGTATGGAAATACAGCAACTCTTTATCTATTAAGCTGGGAAGTATCTCCGTCGGGGTAGCATGGTAGGGATTAAACCCCAATACGGTCAAGTGACCATCCCATAAAAACCTAAAATAATCGTCAGAAAGCTGCGGAGTCGAACCCAACAAAAGTATCCGTAACAGCATTCCGACTATCAGCCATGCGAAAACATGTTGTTTGGAAAGGGTTGTGTGCTGAATCAACCCATATAGGAGTAAAAAAAGAAGGGAGTAGGCCAGCAGGTTTGCGAAGAAAAACGTTCGGTCACCATAATACCCCATCCAGACCAGTAGCATTGCATAAGCAAACGCTCCGGGCACCTGAACATGTCCCCAGTGCTTCATCGATTAAGTTGAAGTTCCTTTCTCAGCCGCAGGTCTTCCGATTTGTTTTTATTCCAATAATCAATTTGCCTCACTGATTTTCGTTCTCCCCGCGTAACTTCTTCAGCGCCGTCATCAAGATACCGGACTTCTTCGAATGCTACGATCTGATAGGGAAATTCGCGTTCATAGTGGATGCGAAGTGTCCGGTTGTAGTCTACATAATCAACTTCAAGCTCATCTAATCTTCCATCCAGTTGCTTGACCCGAAGTAGTGCTTTTTGGGCAGCAGGTAGGATGTGCGAAAAACGTTGCTCAAGCAAGCCGGGAATCAAATCCACTTCCCCTAGTGGTAGTTGCTTGGGATCAAGTCTGATGACGTTCCACAAATGGTCTTCCGCAATGGCGCTTATGGTAAACGATTCATCCCCTTCAGCTTCAAAATAGGAATAGAGCCTTCCCTTGTAAGAACTCCCATTAAGATTAAGTTGGGTGAAAGATTGTCCGCACCATTCTTGAGAGGAGGCTGTAAGCTTTAACGCGGATGAGGCAAGGTATACAGGAGAGAAGACGGATAGCATCATATTGTAGGGATAGATGCCCGTGGTGAATGATTTCGTCATATTCAACTTGAGTACTTTCACCGCGTCCCTACCAGCGTCTTGCGGATTGTCCAATTTCACCTGCTTTTTCTTTGAAAGGTCTTCGGTCACAAAAATAAGCACCGCTTCACCTTCGCGCTCTTCTCCGTACCGATATTGCTTCAGATCAAAGGCGTTTATTTCGGCTTCTCCCTGATACCAATAGGCTCCCCACTTTTCGAAATCGATGCCTTCCCGCTTCTCAGCACTGCAGGAAATAAAGAAAAGAGATGCGATAAATAAAATTAGGAATCGGTTTTTCATGGTAAAAGGGGTAAATGATGCGTAAAAAACTTACTAAAGGTAGGAAAGGTGTCATAAAAAAAGCAACCTTTAAAGAATAAAGGTTGCTTTTTTTTGTCCGTTAGTTAATGGCTACTGACAATAGTTCGCAATGGCGTTGTTTGCGAGTTCAAACTCATTTTCAATGGCTTTGTTAAAATCAGCACAGGCCTGACTATTTCTTTCCAGAAGACGGTTCAGCATTCCCCGGTAATAATAGGCTTGGCCATAGGATGGATTCATCTTAATTGCGGCATTGTATTCACGCATGGCCTCTTCCACATTGCCCAGTTGATGAAGCGCTCTTGCCTTCATGAAGTAGGCTATTGAAGTAGCTCCAGCTACAGAAACAGCATTATCAGCGTACATCAGAGACTGCGAGTAACTCTTTTTCTTGTGGTAAAGGTTTGATAAGCTGAGCAGTATTTGTGAATTTTTCGGATCCAGTTTCAACGCTCGTTTGAATTCTTCCGCTGCTTGGTCGTATTCCTCTAATTCCTCATGGGCCCGTCCTTTATTATACAGCGCCTTTAAGTTCTTTGGATTGGTTTCAAGGAATTTTTCATAAGCGGAAATGGCTGCTTCAAATTCCCCGTCTTGAAAATAACTATCTCCCTGATTAGAACTTCCGCTGTCGCAGGAAAGTAGGATCAAACAAAATGGAATATAAAGTAAGCGATACGTCAATACATGCATAATTAATAAATTAGACTGCCACACTGTTTTCTCTCAGGGCATCATTAAGAGAGGTTTTGAGATCGGTGGACGGCTTTCTGGTGCCAATGATTAACGCACAAGGAACCTGATATGTTCCTGCTGGAAATACTTTGGCTATGCTGCCTGGAATGACAACGGAGCGCTCTGGAACGTAACCTCTATATTCCTTCGCTTCTTCAGTCGTTACGTCTATGATTTTCGAGCTTGCGGTCAAGGTCACTCCCGCTCCGATTACCGCCTCTTTGCCAATCCTTACTCCTTCCACAATAATTGCCCTTGAACCTATAAACGCACCGTCCTCGACAATGACCGGTGCCGCTTGAATAGGTTCCAAGACGCCCCCTATGCCAACGCCACCACTGAGATGAACATTCTTCCCAATCTGCGCGCAGGACCCAACGGTTGCCCAGGTATCTACCATGGTACCGGAATCCACATAAGCGCCGATGTTTACATAAGAGGGCATCATTACCACTCCCTTAGCAAGAAACGAGCCATACCTGGCAATGGCGTGGGGAACTACCCGTACGCCCTGCTTGGCATAATTGGTTTTTAGTGCCATCTTATCATGGAATTCAAAGGGTCCGACTTCTATCGTACGCATCTTCTGAATTGGAAAATAAAGAATTACTGCTTTTTTTACCCAATCATTGACTTTCCATGAATTATCAGCAGAAGGCTCCGCTACCCGCAGTGTTCCATTGTCTAAATCCGCTATCACCGTCTTAATCGCTATCTGTACGGCTTTGTCGTTCAATAAATCCCTGTCTTCCCAGGCGTTTTCAATGATGTGCTGTAATTCCATAAATGAGTATATAATTAGCTAAATGTGGTAAATTCGAATGTTACTTGTTAAAATCAAGTCTTCATACCGATATTTCGGTAAAAGTATGTATTATTTCTAATTTTGAAACCCAATGTTTTGAGCTTGTATTCTTTTAAGCGCAAAATCTCTCCTGATAAGCCCCCTCGCGAAAAAAAGAGGATCTTTATTGCCTCGGTTTTAAAGCCTACGGAGGACAGTAGATCGTTTTATAAATTCGGCCTATCGCTGCGTGAAACAAATAAATACGACGTATACATCCTAGGATTCTCAAAAAAAATTAAAGCGAAAAAAAACAACATCCTGCTTTTAAGCCTCTTTTCGAAAAACAGAACCCACCTTTCAAGAATAGCCGCCCCCTTTAAACTGATCCGGCATATTTTTAATGAAAAGCCTGATCTGATTATTCTCACCACCTACGAACTGGCACCTGCCATACTTTTTTGCAAGCGTTTTCTAACGTTCAAGCTTATCTACGATGTACAAGAAAACTATAGTCTAAATGTCCTTACGAATAAAACACTTCCCGGGTGGCTTGGAAGGATAGCTGCCAGGTGGATACGAGGGTGGGAATCACGGTTGGATCCACATGTAGACCAATACCTCTTTGCCGAACAATGTTACCAGCAGGAATTCCCCCATATCAGCCGCTATACTGTCGTGGAGAATAAATATTCGGGAAACGTAACCTCAGGACCAAGTCTTCGCTTTACGCCACAAAAACCCATTCAGTTCATTCTTGCTGGAACACTCACTCCGACCTACGGGATCGTAGAAGGAATCAGGTGGTTTATCGCTTTCGATAACACCTTTCCCGGACAAGGACTACTTGTCATCGGCCATTGTCCATTATCCGATTACCGGAATACGCTGGAGCAAGCAGCAGCAGGGCACCCACGAATTGCACTGAAAGTAGACTCTTTTCCCCTTCCCTTTGAGGAGATCTCTTTGGCCGTCGCAAAGGCCGATTGTTGGTTGATGCCCTACCAACCCCTTCCAAGTCTAACAGCAAAAATACCCACCAAACTCTATGAATCAATCGCCCAACGAAAGGTCGTCGTATTGCCACCTAATCCAACTTGGATGCCGATCGTGGGGACGTACAACGCTGGCATTGCCGTGGACTTTTTCCAAGATACCTTTTCTAAGGAGGAGCTATCTGAATTGTATAGGAATACCTTTTTCACTAACACGGCCGGTAGTGGTGTCTTTTGGTCCTCAGAAGCACCCAAACTTTTGGCTGTTGTTGACTCCCTGCTTAGCGAATAGTGCTACTGATTTTTTGCTTAGATACCAATACGCTATTTAAATAACAGCAGGTTCACCTGCTTCTCCCCAAAGACCAATTTCAAGATTTGTATTATTTCAAGATAATGAAAACGAGTAATATCAGGGAAAATATAGTTGTTATATATATGATATACAGTTATTTAACTATTTTTAGTCTAACCTAAACCATTTATAAGTCTTGCCTAATCTTCAATCCACGGCTAAAATGGGAGTTATCCACAGCTGTTTTAGGGGTCTCTATTATTTTTTTTAGACTTATCTAAACCATATATTTACGCAAACAATCCTACTTTCCATGCTCCTGACATCCTCAGAAGGAAAATACCTCAAAGCGATTTATACCCTATCCGCCCAGGGTAAAGAAGCGGTAACTACGAACGCGATTGCCGCGCAAATTGGCACAAAGGCAGCTTCAGTTAGCGATATGCTTGGGAAGCTCGCTGAGAAGGAATTAATTAGCTACAAGAAATATTACGGTGTAACACTCACGGAAAAAGGGCATAAAACAGCCCTAAACATCCTACGAAGGCACCGGCTTTGGGAGGTTTTTCTGGTGGATAAACTGCGGTTCCACTGGGAGGACATTCCTGAGATTGCCGCAGAACTGGAGCTTTTGGACCATCCGATGCTGATCCGGAAGCTGGATGAATACCTCGGCTACCCAAAGTTTGACCCCTATGGGGACCCAATTCCGGACGAATTTGGCGATATCCAAACCAAAGCAAGGGTTCCCCTACAGGACATGCCCCTAGAGATGACGGGCAAAATTGCCGCGGTAAAAGACAATAGTGCCGCCTTTTTAAGGTATCTAGATAAGATGGGCATTTATATCGGCGCGCGTATGGCTGTGTTGGAAAAGGTTGAATTTGACGGATCGCTTGAACTAATGATCGATAATCAGCGGAAAGTGTTTGTCTCAAGAGAAGTCGCTGCTAACATCCTTGTGCAGCCATTGTAAGTTGGATTCACCCCTGTGAAGGACCCGAGACCTTAATTGAACAATCCATCTCAAGCAGGACGTTTAAGGCGAACATACCAATCGGGTGCAATCAGGCAAAATGGGTAGCAATACACCCTAAAACCACTCTTTTGACTAATGGTCAGTTTTTTGGTAAAAAATTGACCTTCATTCTGTTGATTAAACAATTACATAAGATGTTACCACCTTATATATTATAATTCAGCTATTTATGGTGTTTGTATTTTAGCGCCATTCGTTGATGGATATCCTTTGGGAGGACCCAGATAATGGTCACGAAAATTTTCCAACGCAACCCCCCTACTACTAAAAAAACGTATCGCTAGAACTATCCGGTAAAATCTTACGTTTTGTATCGGAAATAAGCAAACGAATAAAGCGCAAATAGTCCAGATACGAATTACCAACAACATGCGTGGGTTGTAATGCGAAAGACGTAAATTTGCCCTTCTACTGAACATTCTATGAAATTAAAGAAACTCACCTTTGTGCTTGCATTTCTTTTAATGCAGACTGTGGCGGTAAACGCACAGGACAAGATAACATGGCATACCTTTGAAGAAGCTGCAAAACTTACAGCCGATAATCCAAAGATGATTTTGGTAGACGTGTATACGGACTGGTGCGGCTGGTGCAAAAAAATGGATAAAGACACCTTTACCAAAAAAGCGGTAGTAGACTATGTAAATGAGCATTTTTATGCCGTCAAGCTCAATGCAGAAGATAAGAAAACAAAATTTACCTTCCGCGGTAAGGAATATAGTGAAGAGACGATGGCAAGGGCCATGCGTGTCAGTTCGTACCCAAATTTTGTGATTATGGATGCGGCGATGGAAAACATTACGCAGTTGCCCGGATATAGGGAAGCGGATGATTTTGTAGCTTCGCTCGACAAACTGATGGATACCTTCGGCAACTAAATGACGTATTCTTACGGCGTGCAGACCGAAACCATCGTAGCCTTGGCCACTCCTCAGGGGGTTGGTGCCATTGCCGTTATTCGGCTTTCCGGACCGGATGCTATTCGTTTAGCCAACAAAGTATTTTTTGGCGCCAACCTTGAGAAACAGGCGACACACACCATCCACTTCGGTACGATTAGGGATGGCGAGCAGATTGTTGACGAAGTATTGGCATCCGTGTTTAAGGCACCTACCTCCTTTACCAAGGAAAACGTTGTAGAAATATCCACACATGGATCATCCTATATCGTGAACCGCGTGATCAAGCTTCTTATCCGCATGGGTGCACGCCCGGCTAGGCCAGGAGAATTTACCCTGCGTGCATTCCTCAACGGTCAGTTTGATTTGGCCCAAGCGGAAGCAGTTGCCGATTTGATCCATTCCGATTCAGAGACTTCCCACCAAGCCGCCATGAATCAGATGCGCGGCGGATTCAGCCAAGAGATAAAATCCCTACGGGAGCAATTAATCCACTTTGCTTCGATGATCGAATTGGAGTTGGATTTCACAGAAGAAGACGTAGAATTTGTAAGCCGGGCCGAGTTGCGCGTATTGGTTGAAAAATTACTCCGGGTAATTGATCAGCTGATCAGCAGCTTTGATTTGGGTAATGTGATCAAAAACGGGGTTCCTACCGTTATCGCCGGCAAGCCTAATGCAGGGAAGTCTACCCTACTCAATGCTTTGCTTAATGAAGAGAAAGCCATTGTCTCAGAAATAGCGGGAACCACCCGCGATTTTATCGAAGATGAAATCAACATCGGGGGGATGATGTTTCGCTTTATTGATACGGCCGGATTGCGGGAAACGACCGATACGATCGAAGCCATCGGAGTAAGCCGCACGCAGGAGAAAATGAAAACCGCTTCGCTTATCCTATACCTATTCGATTTGGGGGACACGGATATGGTGGAGATTAACCGGGACATCAATAAATTGGAGAATCTGGGCGTTCCTTTCCTTAAAGTGGCAAATAAAGTAGATAAGGCTAATACGCAATTTATTAAGCAATTATCAACCATTCATCCAGATACGATTTTTATATCCGCCGGCCAAAAGGAAAATCTGGACCTGTTAAAAGACCGCATCATGGAACTGGTGAATTTAGATAAATTCCGAACCGGCAACACGGTGGTCACCAATATCCGCCACTACGACTCCCTCACCCGTACCAGGGAATCGTTATTGGATGTGCTGACTGGATTGGATAATGAAGTTACCAACGATTTTGTCGCGATGGATATCCGGCGGTCGCTGCATTATCTGGGGGAAATTACTGGAGAGATTACAACGGATGATTTGCTGGCGAATATTTTTAGTAAGTTTTGTATCGGGAAGTAACTAAAATCCGAAAAACCTCATTAGCTACCAACAATTTGTATAATGGATTTGCTTGGCTCTCTCAATATCCCATGGAAGCACATCCTGTTTCCTTACCGCTCCAAAAGCGAGAAAGGCCAACTCAGTTAGTGCGTCGGCGAATCTCACTCAGATAATTTTATTTATGTTGCTTTCTATTGGTCGTAATAGTTTGAGCGTGCATCGCATTTCTAAAACCTAGTCCAATCAGATAAGGAACTATAATATTCTGAATCAATACAATTTCTGTATCTCCTTCAACAATAAATACTAACCGCTTCATCAAACACTATAAGGTTGGGCTCCTAACTTATTTTGTCCCTAGAGATCTCCTAAAGTATATTCTTCCATCCATATGGATAGGTCTTCACTTTTCAACCTTCTGAAAACTGATCCTTGATTTTCTCTCTCTGATACAATAATATCTTCAGGATCGAAGTTGTCTATCAGGTTTGTAGATTGAGTTGACAAAATAACTTGTACATTTTCGGAAGCTTTTCTTACCATACCAGCTAGTTTATTAATTGCTACCGGATGTAATCCCAATTCTGGCTCATCGATAATTATAGTTTTCGGAGGATTTGGCTGCATGAGTAAAGTGGCTAAGCATATAAAGCGCAGTGTTCCGTCTGAAAGATGGTACGCATTAAAATAATTGTCAGGATATCCTTTTTCCTTCCACTCCAACTCAATTTTGTTTTCATTAAGTGAATTTGGCTCCAGATCGAACCGATCAAAAAATGGCGCAATGGATTTAATCATAAGTTCTATTCTCTTAAAATGCTTTGGCTCTTTTTTCTTAAGGAGATATAAAAAAGAGGACAAATTAGATCCGTCAGGTTTGAGATAAATCTTACAAAGGTCAACCACCATCAGCTTAACCGCTTGGTCAAATGACGTCTTTTTCTTAGTTCCATTGTTTAAAAATTTAAGAAAAAGCTTGAATTGCTATCCAATCAATGGAGCCTGTCTAAAATGGCTACAATCTACTCAAGCACCGAGTATATTCGCTCGATAAGGCATCCACTTAGCTCTTGTCCCTAAGAAAATGAAACCTCCCAATCACCTCTGATACCTCTTAAAATTCTCTGCCTGCTCAAATATCTCCTTGTACACCTCATCCCGATCTACGGGCGGATAGTCGTTTTCGGCTAACAGGATAATTAAATCCACCTTTAGCTCTGCCTTTATATCCTCCCGCTTGCTTTCATCGACCTGATATTCATTGGCACCGGACTCGGCAACCATAGAATAATAGTTCTCGATATCCTGTAGCTTTTGATTTTCGAGTAAGACCTTCGCCGCCCTTCCTTCATAGACAATCCGCACGGTGATCTCATCCATGACTGACTCGGTCATGGTATAGGTATCCACGATCTCTCCAAAGACATCCATGGTCGCATCGATAGGCGTTCCGGTAAATCCCACATACGTGGCATTGGGCAGGGAATCATGGAGATGCTTCGCAAAGCCAAAGCTCTTCTTCACCCCTTGTTCTGTAATGCGGACTTTTTGATCCAGGTTGGTTTGGCTGCGGTGTGCCTCATCCGAAATGCAAATCACATTGCTCCGCTCCGTCAGCAGCTCTGTGTCTTCATTAAACTTATGGATGGTGGTCAGGAATACTCCCCCGGAGTTTCTTCCCTTCAGTTCCGCCCGTAGATCCGCTCTGCTCCCCACAGACTTGATCACATTATCCCCGATAAAATCCTTTGCAGCCGTAAACTGTGTGCTCAACTGATCATCTAAGTCGGTACGGTCAGTGATTAACACAATGGTGGTACTGGCAAAATCCAAGCTTTTCATCAGCAGCCGGGTGAGGTAGAGCATGGTAAAACTCTTACCACAACCCGTGGCTCCAAAGTAAGTGCCTCCCTTTCCGTCTCCATGGGGCAACTGATTCTTTTTGATATTTTCAAACAGTTTGGTAGCCGCATAGTACTGGGGGTAGCGGCAGAGGATCTTCTCCTCCTTCTTGGAGCTATCGGGCAGGTAGATAAAATTATGGATAATATCACAGAGTCTATGCTTGTCCAGCATGCCCCTGATCAGCGTGTACATGGAGTCTATGCCATACACCTTGGTGGAAAGACCGGTCTTGGGATCGATCTCCTGATCCAAGCCTTCGATTTTTGGCCAGGCATAGAAGAACTCATAGGGGGCAAATAAGCTTCCCGCTTTGGTATTCACCCCGTCGCCGATGATGCAAAAGGCATTGTATTTAAATAAATCCGGGATATCCCTCCTGTATCGGGTAGTCAACTGCACATAGGCAGCATGCAACCTGGCTTCTGCTCTGATGGTGGATTTAAACTCAAAAACCACCAGAGGCAGGCCATTGATATATAAGATCCCATCGGGAATTCGAAGACTTTCAAATCCCTGGATCTCCAGCTGATTGACGATCCTGAAGATATTGTTTTCGGGATGCTCGTAATCGATTAGGGAGATAAAAATATCCTTGTGTTTGTGGTTTTCCCGCTTAAGTAGAAAGCCATCCCGCACCCAGTTCATAATGGTCTTATTACTCTCATAGAGATCCGAGGCAGGTAACTTCTCCAACTCCCGGATAATCCCAATAATCTCAACCGTAGTGATCTTCTGCTCAGCATATCGCTGCTGAAGAAAAGCCTGCAAATCCTCCCGGATCAGTACCTCTTCCATCCCTCTTACAATATCCTCACCCTTCACATGGGGATATCCCTGCGCTTCCAAAAGCGAGATAAAGGCTTGTTCGAGTTGGGATTCGGTGAACTTCATAAGTTAAATTCTGCAAGTCGAAAAGCTCTGGCCTTAAGTTCGATTTGTTGGTTTGGAATACCTATTTTCTTGGCAAGAGTTCTCCATTGAAGCACCGCTTTGCAGATTTCTTCTTTGATGGCTAACGCTCTTTTCGTTTTGATTCTGAAATAGGGAATGACATCCATCGCCAAGTCTAGGTTTAAGGAATTGTCGTTTTCTGAAATATTCAATTTCAAGCCAGAACCAGTTTCGACTGGATTGATGTCATAGGCGGGGGAAAGTCGCCATCCTCCTTGAGTCAAAATAAATCCATGATTTCTCAAATGGTCATCCACATTACTTACACAAATGCTAAAAACAATCCTTCGCCACAGTTCTTCCAAATCGTCTTGAACCGAAGCGCTCTTACTCGAAATAAACTCTGCCAGCTCAAGATAACTAATTCCATCTAAATAATCTTGACCATCTCTGTATCCCAGCAAAGTCATCGCTGAGGCAAAATGAACTCGTTTTCCGTTTGACTTTCTGTCAAATCGTTTGGTGAGAAAGGTATGATTGCGGGAGGAAAAACGCTGGGCCATGCCTTCTGCCATGTGTATGCCTGCACTTAAGGCCAACTGATGCACTACCCATTCCCATCCGCCAATATCTGAATCATCCTGTTTGCTTGGGAATTTTGCAATCCAAAGGTTTTGATCATTGTCCAGTACACTGGCTTTTGGCCTTGCTCCACCCAGAGAGGAGCCGGGTGCAACCAACATTTGAAGCCAACGCAAATATGCTGGATCGTTTGATACATCCTCTTCCTCAAGACGAAGACTGATCTGTTCCAATTCGCGGATAGAAGTCCAGGGAGGACTTGCCAGTTTGGAGTCGTTGCTTAAAAATGGGCCTTCTGGAGCAACTTTAAATCTCAATCCCCCCATTCTGTGTCCGTCAAATACACCTAGTAAATAGTCGGACTCCACTAAATTTCTTTCCGTCCTTTCCTCTACACGAGCCAATGCTGCCTCTCTTCTACGCATCAGCACCCGGCCCCAGCGATCAGGAGATGAATCCAGGAATACCCCAAAATTAGATTTTTCAGAAGAGCTTAAATATTGCTTTCCCCCATAGAGCTGAAGGTCCGGATCTAAAAGTTGGGAATGAGGGCTTTTTATCCAGTCAGTACCGTATTCGAAAGAGAAGATTTCTTTCCCACGAAGCAACTCTGCTTGTAGTTTCCCCATGAGCTCGGGAACTTCTATCCCTTCCCAATCGGCATATACCCAAATGGATTTTTTAGACCCCGCCATCAGTTTTTCTTTTTTGGGGCACGCTCTCTAGTGATCAGTTGTGCGTCTTGCAGCTTCCTCCCCAGCTCATCATCCTTAGCCAAAAGCAAAAAGTCCTGCTCCAAACCCAATACCCTCAGGACATTTAGATAGTTTCCAATCCCAACTCCCGGATGTCCCTGCTCAATTTTTACCAAGGTAGATCGTCCGATTCCCGCGCGCTCGGCTACTTGCTCGCTACTTAGCTTTCTGCGTAAGCGGGCCAGTTTGATGTTTTCTCCCATTTCACTTAGGATCCGCTGAAGTTTAGGGAAGAGGACAGGAGAGGTATTTGCCATAATGTATCAATAATAATACAAATATAGATAAATTGACTCAATAATAAAACCTTATTAATTTAGTTTTCTCGATTACTCTGAGCTTCTTCTGGTTAGGCCTTGGGGAAGAGTGCCTTCGTTCCATATTCTAAGCCTATCGCCATAGACCCTAAGCTGTACATGTGTTACCATATAGGTTCTATGAACAATGCGTTGAGAAGCATTTCTCGGATTGCTGCTTTAGGATAGCCGTCTTTTTCTATTCGATGCATTCCTTCAAATGTAATCGGACGAACCAAAAATTAGTTATTTAGTAGAATCGGGACTTGACCAAGAATCTTAACCAAGTTACCCTCTACACTTCCTGAAAGCGCAGGTCAGCAGCATCGACTCCAAAACGTCCAATTCTAACTTAGAAGTTAGGATAAAACTTTGAAGGTTCTTTTCCAAAAAGTACGAAGACGGCCCGATTTAATTTATTGCTTTCGACAAGTTGGAGTTTTTCCAGGATCTGAACCGTTGGAAAATTGTTGCTAACATAGAAGTAATAGCGGATATATGATACCATAGTTTCAGATCACGGTTGTAAAATAAAAACCAATTTTTTTAATCAAAAAATATTCCCAGTTTTGAGCATGTCAACTATATCAGCTGAAGCGCTAGGGCAATACCTTTCCTCCAGAAAACCTGGAATTCCAACCCGTAATGGATTATCTACTTTTTTGGTTGGGAAATCGATTTCATCGGAGTATCGATTCGAAGTCGAAGAACTTGATTTTTCTTTCTGTTTGTTTTCCGAAGACGAAAGCCTAGATGAATTTATTGAAGGGTATAGGATCAAGAGTACGGATGATTTTGAAGAATTAGGCTACAAAAACATCTGGATCCGGTACCTCAATAGAGAAGCAGACATGGAGGTTACCGAATTAGAAATCGAGGAAATGCCGATAAATTTTCGGTTGCATAAAATGAGAACCCTTGTATTTTGCACGGCAGCACACTATTATGATGAAGTGTATACACACTTGACGTTGCCGGAAGATTTTATCCGCTATTTTTTTGAAAATCAGGACAAACTTCAGGTGGCCTTTAGCAATAGATATAAGTTTTAAAAAAGCGACAGTTATATCGATATATTTATAGCGATTTTAGCTTAAAAATTTTGGGGACTTATTATCTTTGGCTGTATGAATGCGAATGCCATTGATCACCGAAATTTTACGGTCGATAGTATTTATTTTGTGTAAACATTGATATCGCTGACTCAAATTCCAAGATAATGAACGCTGCAGTGAAGGATCAAACTAAGATTTCTTTCAGTACTAATTTTTCTTCAAAAATATGATTCCCGGCATGCAATTACGGGTTGATAAATTAAAATAAGGATCATGCTTCTGTTGACGATTCATGGCATTAATGTGCTTTCCAAGAATAATCACTTGGAACGTATCTTCTACATATCGTCCTTATGGTAATGCTCAGGAGATATCTTTTTGGGCTTCTGTGTTTTCTCTACTCGTGCCAAATGGCCATGGGGCAGAATTCGACCATTGGGCGGGAATTTTGGGTTGGATTTATGGAGAATTATGGTGCGGACGAAGGTGCGTACAGTGACGCTGTCCTAATCATAACGGCTAATGAAAAGACTTCGGGGGTGATAGAATACCTTGGTCGCTCATCGTCGTTTGATTTGAATGCCGGCCAACAGCACGAATTCCGGATAAATTCCGGTAATCTTAACCTGATGCACCGTACTTCAGGGACGGTGGAAAACAAAGGTATTTTTATCAAAGCCACTGGAAATATTGCCGTCCATGCTTTCAACGAACTGTTTAGGACTACTGATGGTACGGTGGTTTTGCCCGTTGAAGGTTTGGGAAAAGACCATTATATCACATCGCATCAGGAAGTCAGCCCCTTTCCCAGTACATTACTGGTGGTGGCCACTGAGGACAATACCAAAATAGAAATCACCACTTCCGTGAATTCGGTCAGCGGCAACAGGGCCGGAGTGCCGTCTACTATTATACTTAACCGTGGACAAAGTTACCAGATCAAAGCAGATAAAGATTTGACAGGTTCCCGGGTACGGATAGTAGATGATAATGAAAACGGCTGTAAAAAAATCGCGGTTTTTGGAGGAAGCATTTGTACTTGGGTGGGAGATTGTGAAGCATGTGACAATCTTTTCCAGCAAGCCTATCCGGTAAGCTCTTGGGGCAAAGACTTCGTACATATCGCATTGAAAGACAGGACATCCGGAGAGTTGGTTAAAGTACTGGCTTCGGAGGACGACACTGAGGTCAGTCTGAATGGAATACCTCAAGGGACCATTCACAGGGGGAAATTTCTGACAATCGATTTTCGTGCGGATGAATCGGGGAAAATTGAAACATCCAAGCCCTCTTCTGTTACCGTATTTTCGAGAGGCGTAGGATGTAACGATAGTAATATTCCTGGACTTTACAGTTTTGGAGATCCCTTTATGATTACCTACAGTCCGGTTGAGCAATTTCTAAAAGACTTGGTTTTCAATTCCTTCCAATTGGCCAACATTAGCAACCATTATGTCAATATAGTAGTGAAAGCCGGCACACAGCAGAAGACGCTTCTTGATGGCGACAATATCGGAAGATTTTTTGAACCATTGCCTGGCGATACCGATTTTCAGATTGCCCGGATCAGGGTATCTGGAGGTGCGCACCAGTTGACCAACCCGGATGGCTTTGCCGCATATGTGTATGGTTTTGGAATGCGGGAGTCTTATGGCTATGCTGCCGGGGCAGCTTTGGGTAATCTGGAAATCGATATCCAATCAGCATACGAATTTGAAGTAAATGGCGACAAAGTGGCCTGTCTTGATCAGGAAGGGGAATGGGGTATCAGTACCAGCGCTTCGGATTTCACGTATTTTATATGGGATTTTGGAGACGGAAGTCCCTCCCAAACAGGTGAACATGCCTCTCATACTTTTTCCAGGCCTGGCAAGTATACGATAAGTGTCACCGCATCCACCGGTTCATGTGCATACCAGGATGAGGCCACATTTGAAGTCGACGTAATAGACCCAAAAGCAGAATTGGTCGGGCAGACCAATGTATGTCCTTTCGAGGAAGTAATGTACCGGTTGGTGGACAAGCGGGATATCACCGATACTAAATTTGAAGCTATTGGAGGGGAAATCTTGGAAAGCTATAAGGACTCTGTGTTGGTCAGGTGGGGTCCATCCAATCCCGATGCAAAGCTTATCATGACACCCTATGCTGAAAATGGCTGCCCAGGTCGCCGAGTTGAATTGGGAGTGAAGGTTGACTCCGATCTTCAGGCGCTAAGACCAATTGGTCCGGAGGAAGTGTGTTTTGAGCCTGAACTGGCCCACCGGTACAGCGTTGAAGCCCCTGTACCGGGAAGAGTGTATGAATGGACGGTTACCGGGGGTAAACTCATTTCAGGGCAGGGAAGTCAGGAAATCCAAGTAATTTGGGACCAACCCGGAATACTTGCCGGAATAAGCTACACCGTTTATGGACCAGGAAATCATTCTTGTGTGGGTATTTCTCCTGAAATCACCGTTAAAGTGGATGAGCCTTTGGCCAATGCGAAGGTTACGAACATAACCTGCGCATTG
>WGNT01000023.1 GCA_016124425.1 Cytophagales bacterium | reverse complement strand
TTTGAGGACTTTTTGGAACGGGTATTGACCTACGGGAATGGGGAGTATGATTCCCAGATTTACTATCCCCATAGTATTGAATCCTTATTGAATCTCTACGACTTCTCCAATGATGAGCAAATCAAAGCCACTGCCAAAGGCCTTTTGGATTATTTTTTGGCCACTTACGCCCTAAAGGTATACGATGGAGCAATTGCCGGAGCCCAAAAGCGGGGGTCGAGGGAGATCAATACAGAAGGGGAGATGTTTCACCATTTACATGTTTGGTTTGGTAATCCCTCAGTGCAAGATGCTAATTTTGTATCCTCCCTACATCAGCTTAACTCCGATTATCGTCCTAATAGCCGTATCGTAGACCTTTACAAAAAAAACATTGATCTGCCTTTCGAAGCTGAAATAGCCCGACCGGATTATCACTCCACAGAGGCAAACAGGTTCCACGAATACTTTTATGCCAGCAAATCCTTCGGCATGGGAAGCGTTTATATGAACCACGTCGATAATGCCGGTCAACAGGTAGTATGGTCTCTTGTGGTAAAAGGGAAGAGCCACCCCTTGACATTTGGAGGTGGGCAGCCGTTTCACAAAGCCCCCGGAGGACATAGCCCATATACCCAAACATTGCAGAAAGAGGGTGTGATTATCGTGGCTTCCGCACCCACCCAGGCTAAAAATGACAGCGACGTTCGCCCAAATGCAGATCGCCTTCATTGGGGAAAGTCGGACCTTTCATCATTGCAGCCGCCAGCGGACCAAGTGGGGGCTTTGGAGGAGTTTTTCGAAGAGGCCGCGTTTCAAGCAGCCACTTGGCTGTTTGTACCCAAACAGTTGGATAAAATAAAGGAGCTTGATGGCGCTGTTTTTTTCGCGGTAAATCGTACCTATATTAGTGTGTCGCCCTTCAATAAAGCCTATTATTGGATAAGAAGCCAAAACAATGCATCCATCAGCTCAAAAACTATCCGCGATCTGTTGGGAAAATTCAATATTTTAGTTGTCCCCGGGGAGTTTTCAGGCTACGTCCTTGAAGTAAACGAAGCCGAATCCTACTTGAGTTTTGAAGACTATATTCTTCGCTCCATTCAACGACAGCTTGAAGTAAATAGCGTCCGTAAATCCGTCAACGTGACAAGCCTTGCAGGGACTTCGCTCGAAATGAACTACCAAGCCGATCAGCTTAAGGCTGCCGGAATGATTAACGGAAAAGCGCTAAATTTTGGGAATTGGGCTGACGGAGGGGTGTACAAGAGCCCTGCTCTTGTTGTTAAAGGCGGTGCTATGAAACTAAGCAGCAACGGGACAGGGTATTCGATGAGGTTCACTAACGGAAAAATCGATTATAAAGAAATCAAGCAAGATGATTAATTACACGCGCGCCATTTTATGGCTGTTTTTTCATTTCATACCGTTTTATCCGGTCGTTTCACAGCAGCTGGACGAAATTATCAATACTTCTCGCCTGGGTAAAGGCGACGCAGTAGGGGAACACCCAAGGGGATTGATCCGAAAGCAGGAGGTTCCGGCGATTCGGGCCCGGGCAACTACTGGGCAGTTTGCCGTGGTGATGGAGAAAATCCGGCACGAAGAGGAATCCCTCTCCAAGACTATCTCCGAGTCAGAAGAAATAGTAGCGCAACACATCGCGGAACTGGTAGCCAATCAAAGCTATCTTTTTTTGCTAACAGGTGAAAATTCCTGGGCTGACAAGGCTTATGCTAATCTAACAACCCTATTTAAAGATACCTTAATAGTCAATAATCCTGTGTCCCGGGGCCTTACCAGGGCGGCAGTTCTTCAAAAGATGGCTTACAGTTATGATTTCTGTTATGAGGGCTGGACGCAGGATCAGCGTAACTTGGTGAATCAACAGATTTATAAGCTGATCTATGCCACAAGTGCCAATATGGGTTATGATGCCAACTATAGTTTGGTGAGCAACTGGATGGGAGTTAGGTGGGGAAGCGTGCTCTTTGCTTCGTTGGTTTGGGATTCGCCAGGAAATAACCCACGTTCTCTCGTTCAACCATTATTATGGGATGCCCAAAAACGTTTGTCTGACCACCTCGCACAAAACATCTATCCAGAAGGATGGTCAGCGGAGAGTATTGGATACCATATTTATAACTGGTCGTTTGTCGGTCCTGCGTTAATAGCCTTCCAAAATCAACAGGGGACTACATCCCCGGCAGCTATCCATGCTTTGGCGCCCCAACTCGAATACGCTGTTAAAGGAATCGCATCCGCAGCGCTTTCGATTAGAACGGGTGCGGACAAGGTGGGAATGAAACCGGATTTATCAGATGATGGATTGAATCTTGGCGAGGGACTGTTTAGCATGGCGCTTCGTCTGTATCCGCCCGCCCAAATCCCTTCTATTAAATGGATGCATGATTACCTCAGCGAGGCGACGCTGTATTCGCTTTTATATTATCCGGATACGGTATCTGCTGAGAATCCGGCGCTTGCTGATTGGCTTAACCATGCCGACAGTGGGCAAGGAGTCGTTACCTTCAGAAACAGATTTGCTGATGCCGATGATATTGTAGCGGTTTTTAATACATCAGAAAATCGGGTTGCTGGACATAAAGGACCGGATGTCAACACTTTTAGGATAATTGGATTGGGGGTTCCTTGGATTATTGGCGGAGGAAGGACAAATTTGGTTGCAGGTCAATCGAATTTGTTTCCCGGAGTTGTTTCTTCTTCGGATAAAGGTGATATGAAGGCCGAAGGGGAGCTTCTTTATCATACATTTTATGGTGATGGATCGGGGGAGGCAGTAGGGAGAGGAAGCAGTACTGGGGTACTTAACCATCGAAGAAAATGGATGGCCGATTTCTCGGAAGATACCGGAGCGGCTGCTGTTTTTGTCGTCGCGGACTCATCAGAAAATGGTAAAATATGGCGTATAAATACACCGGAATTTGTGAAAATAGCCAGTGGATCGGGAACCTTCACCCTCACAGCGCCAAATGGTGCAAGTTTGACTGCTCATTTTTTTTCGGAAGACGGGCCGGTTACAGTTAGTTCGGGTCTTCTGCGTTATGGAGGAGAGACTGTTCGGCTGAATTCCGGCATTCAATATAAAGGGGCACAGTATGCATTTAGTAACTATATTGATTTACATATGGAAAAGAACCTACTTGTAGTCATGACGCTTCAACCAAAAAACGAAAAACATCCTGTACCGCAGTGGGACAAAAAAAGCGGAAACATCACCATAACTAATAAAACTTACCATGGTTTCACTCGAGTATATTAACCATATGGCTTCCTTGGCCATTACAGGCGTTACCGGTACTAGAGACAATTTCTTTCGGAGGGTTTTGCTTATTTATTTTCTATTTTCAGTTCACATTGACGGTTCCGCTCAGCATACCCATGACTTTCTTCATGAGCGATATGATTCATTGAATTGGTCGCCATTTCAGGACAAAATCCGGAAGGCCGCACCTGTTCCAGCGGGAGTGGTATACATACAGCGCCCCGGAGAGGGAGAAAAGGAAATTAGAGAACACTTCCGAACAATGAAGCGACTCGGATTCACGAGTTTAAAGCAAATTATGAATCTCCCGGACTGGGATCATGAAGACATTCAGCTAATAGCCCTAGAGGAAGGGCTTGTGCCCTGGTGGTATGGCGAAGGGGGCTGGGAGCCCATTACAGAAGAGCTTTTGACTAAGCTAGGCATGTCACCTGAATTGGATGATGTGCAGATCAGGAATGATCAGCGAATGATAGCTTATCAGCAGGAAGTAATGAAGCAACGCGTATTAAAAATTAAGAAATATAAGGCCGAAGAACAGCTTGCCGAGGCGCCTAGGGGATCTAGTTCGGCATATGATCCTACCGTCGGGGAACGGGGAATGGATCTTAGTGCCAAGGGTAAAGCACTGTTTGTTGCCTGGGCGAAGGCCAACTATGGCTCGATAGAGGTACTCAATCAGGCGTACAACCAACATCACCACGGACTGCAAGCGGAGGGGGGCGCATTCAGGTCTTGGGAGGATTTTGAACAACGGTGGGAAGCTTATAATCACCGAGAGTTGAGGATTGTACGCGATATCTTACGGTTTAAAGCCGATCATGGGATTGCGGAACTACAGAAAAAGGTTGACGCATTCAAATCCTTCGATAACCATGCGCCTTACCGTGCCGGAGGTGAACTTGGTTTATTTCGCCCGCATGCGTACTTCGGAGTCTACTTTCCGGGGATTGCGAAGGTAATGCAGGATGGGGGGTCTTTTTATCCGTCCATTCATTACACCTGGCATTTCGATCAGGTGTTGGATGAACTGGGACCTACTGTATACATGCAGGCAGCTTATATAAATGATATGTTTAAGGGGGGATGGAGTGGTGGATGGGAAACCACCGGAGGGCCTCAACAGTTTGGAGGAGAGAAATTTGGCCAAAACAACAAGGGTTTTACCGTAGATGCGCCGGAAATGCGGCAGTTTACATTGAGTATGTTGGCGGCTGGATTTAAAGGTTGGGGACTATGGAGTTGGAGCGTCAGGAGTGCCGGCGCGGAGGTCGGGGAATATTCCCTCCTGGACCATCATAACGAAGTTACAGAGCGGGCAATAGCTGTCGGTGACATTGCAAAGGCCATGCAAAAATACAGGGAGGAGCTCTGGCAGGCTCATAAGGAACCTCAGGTGGGGGTCTACTTTGACTGGGATAATGACGCCATGTGGACCGCATTGTCTCTCAAAGGTCAGGATAGTCTTAGGTTTCGCCCCATGCAGGCTAGGGTAGGCGTCTCTCGTGCGTTGATAAACGCGAACGTGCCATTCGAATATGTCACTGCGCACGACCTCAAAGCCGGTCTAGCACCCCGCTATCCGGTTATCTATCTTCCTGGGGTACTTGCGCTATCTCCGGAGACGCTTTCACATTTGTCCGCCTACGTGTCTGGTGGAGGAAGGTTGGTTATGGATATGCCCGGAGCTTGGATGGATACCCATTCCGCTCTTTTCCCCCGTGGGTCAGATAGTGAGTTTGCTGCTTTATTCGGTACTGTGCTAAGGGAATATCAATATGCCGGGATCAACAGAGACTGGGTTTTGGATGAGCAACGACTTACCGGCTCCATAGGTGTTTTACGGCCTGAGGGCGCAAACGTAATGGCCCGTTTTGCAAATGGTGACCCAGCAGTGACCGAATACGCCTTTGGAAAAGGTACCGCAGTGATTATCGGATACGAAGCCGCCCGAGCCTGTTTTAGAAGGACCGCTACCGTTATGGAGAAGCAACTGCTAAGGTACGCCATGGGTGATTTAGAACCACCCATAGTATGCAATGGAGCTATTGTTTATCGGTTGGCAGCTGACAATGCGGATCACTACTTCCTGATAAACCAACAGGAAGCGCAGCGAGTAAAATTAGATTTTAGGTACTATAGATATGTGGGAGCCGTCGATGCTGTTACGGGAGAAGAAGTTTCATTGGATGATGAGATTGCTTTGGAAGCATATGGTGCAAGGTGGCTTAGAATGGAGAAAAAATAACGTCTTTAGAAAAATCCGTTGGCCACGAGCACCAAACTTAGAGTAATTTTTTTAATTTTTCAAAGGTCAACGGTTTTTCAATGAACCCGTCAACATAGGGGAAATCCTTCGACTTTTGACGGTCTTGAAAGTCAATAGAACTGGAAAGCATAACAATCTTGTCTTTCCGGTTCGACTCGACATGTGCATATTCTTTAAGAAAATCCCAGCCATTCATCACGGGCATATTTATATCCACGAGGATCAGCACTTTTTTCGAACGATTTAGTGACTGTATGTATCTAAGGGCTTCTTCGGCTTCTAAAAATTCTTTTATATAAGGGGATAGAACCAACTTTTTAATCAACCGCTTATTTATTAGGTTATTAATGGGATCATCGTCAATTAAAACAATTAAATCGAATGAATACATTGATTTTTAAAATAATAAAACAGTTGCTCTGAATTGTACCGACTGAAATTTACCACTATAATTCCAGTATTAAAATTTATTGGATAATTTTTACTACCAGCTAATGATGAAATTTTATACGACAAAAGTAAAAAAAAAGGGGAGGTCTTAAAGCCTCCCCAATAGAAATAATTCACATTAAATGGAATTACATCATTCCACCCATGCCGCCTCCATGCATTGGAGGACCTGCAGGTGAATCTTCTTTCACATCTGCAATCACACATTCCGTTGTCAATAGCAGGGCAGCGATGGAAGCAGCGTTCTCTAAAGCCAGTCTAGTCACTTTAGTTGGATCTACTACACCCGCCTTAAACAAGTCCTCAAACTGGTCGGTACGTGCATTGTAGCCAAAATGAACATCATTTGTTTCTTTTATCTTGTTGATCACAACAGATCCTTCTCCTCCGGAGTTAGATACGATTGTTCTCAGGGGAGATTCAACAGCCAACCTGATGATGTTGATACCTGTATCTTCATCCTCATTTAGCCCTTTCAAAGTATCTAACACTTTAGATGCCCTAATAAGCGCAACGCCACCACCGACTACTACACCTTCTTGTACAGCAGCTCTAGTAGCATGCAACGCATCATCTACTCGATCCTTTTTCTCCTTCATTTCGATTTCAGTAGCCGCTCCGATATATAGGATGGCTACACCGCCGGAAAGTTTTGCAAGTCTCTCCTGAAGTTTTTCGCGATCGTAGTCTGATGTTGTCTTTTCGATCTGTGATTTGATTTCATTGATCCTTCCTTGGATAGCGGCTTTTTCACCGGCACCGTTTACGATGGTCGTATTGTCCTTGTCGATGTTGATTTTCTCAGCAGTTCCAAGATAGTCAATGGTAACATTCTCAAGCTTGTAACCTCTCTCTTCGGAAATAACTGTTCCGCCCGTCAAGGTAGCGATATCTTCAAGCATTGCTTTTCTTCTGTCGCCAAATCCAGGAGCTTTAACAGCGGCAACTTTCAACGCGCCTCTGATTTTGTTCACAACGAGCGTAGCCAAAGCTTCTCCGTCTACATCTTCAGCAATGATCAAAAGTGGTCTTCCTGACTGAGCTACAGGCTCCAAAATTGGAAGCAACTCTTTCATGGAAGATATTTTCTTGTCATAAATCAGAATAAATGGATTCTCTAGTTCAGCCTCCATTTTTTCTGTATTGGTAGTAAAGTAAGGGGAAAGGTAGCCTCTGTCGAATTGCATACCTTCTACCGTCTTCACTTCAGTTTCGGTTCCTTTGGCTTCTTCTACAGTAATTACACCGTCTTTGCCAACTTTTTCCATTGCATCAGCAATCATATTTCCTATCTCCTCATCATTGTTTGCGGAGATGGTTCCTACCTGAGCGATTTCCTTTCGGGTAGAGATGGTTTTGGATGAAGCCTTTAATTCGCTAACCACAGCACTTACAGCCTTGTCAATGCCTCTTTTCAGATCCATTGGGTTGGCACCTGCCGCTACGTTTTTTATACCGACTGAGAAAATGGACTGGGCAAGTACAGTGGCAGTAGTAGTACCGTCACCGGCGTCGTCAGCAGTTTTTGATGCTACTTCTTTCACAAGTTGGGCTCCCATATTTTCAATGGCATTGTCCAACTCAATTTCTTTGGCTACTGTAACCCCATCTTTCGTGATGGATGGAGCACCAAACTTCTTGTCGATGATGACGTTTCTTCCTTTAGGTCCCAATGTTACTTTGACCGCATCAGCAAGTGCGTCAACACCTTTTTTCAGTCTGTCTCTAGCGTCTGTTTTGAAAAATAATTCCTTAGCCATTTTCTAATTCTGTTTTAGTTTTTAAATTGATTTGTTAGATTAACGAATAATTAAAGAATAGCGAAAATATCCGCTTCCCTCATGATCAGATAATCCGCACCGTCGACGTTTAATTCAGTTCCGGAATATTTTCCGTACAATACTGTGTCGCCTACCTTCACCGTCATCGGTTCGTCCTTTTTGCCATTACCTACAGCTACGATAGTGCCTTTCTGTGGCTTCTCTTTCGCTGTATCAGGAATGTAAAGACCAGAAGCGGTTTTTTCTTCGGCTGCAGCGGGTTCTACCAAAACCCGATCTGCTAAAGGTTGAATGTTTACTTTAGACATGTTCTTAGTTATTTTTTTTAGTTAATTTCTGTTTACTAGTGCTGCCATTGCACTTTCTATGCCAACTGCCGATTGAAACCGTTCTCTGACATAAAGTCGTACCACCCTGTATCGTTTTGTCATTTCGAAGGTGATTTTGATGATTTTGCTGTCATTTTTTCGCAATCCTCTTGACCTATATGGCAGGATTTTGTACATTTTAGAAAAATCAACAAATACACCACTACACAAATGAATACCTTATCTGAAAACTGGATATCTGAAGGTTGGATTGACTTTGAATACAAAAAGTATATCCTCCTTGGCTACCTACAAAATGTCAATGTTCAATTCAAAGAAGTAAAACTTTACCCTCCACTAGCAGACTTAATCCGTCATTATGAGCGTTTGCAGCGGTTTAATGACTCTAAAAAGCAACTAAAGCTATCCTTCCCCAAAGATGTCTCCGGACTGGATTTTGAAAATTTACAGGTCAACTATGAAAGCAGGCTTAAAGAAGACGAGATGATGACGGAGTTGGCGGATATTGTTGCCTTTGCACTGCCGAAAATCAAAACCCAAATTGAAGAAGGCAAGACTATTTACGAATTTTTGGAAGCCAACTTACAGATAGAGCCTATTGGAATTAGTCCACTTTACCAGCGGGAAGGGTATGCCATTCTGTCTTTTGACCATTCGAAAGATGTGTATGTGTACAGGTATACGTTGAACTTGTTTCAAAGTAGTGCAGACGTTTTCCGGGGGATTGCCTTGAAGTTTATTCAGAAAATCCGGCACTCTTTAGTAAATACCTTTCAAAAAATTAAAATGGACTTGGTCAAAGATTTCTCAGACTTGCCAAATCCTTCTGCTTGGCGCATACATTCTACACAAGCCATTCCATTAGATGAGAGCTTTGTTCCAATCAGCAAAAGACTTTTGCTGAAAACGATTGCGGTCTAGCTGAAGTATTCAGCTAGACCGCAACTTAAATCTTACTAGAACGGATAATGTCAATCTTCCTTTTTTAGGAGGGATTTCTCATGCGCACTTAAGGAGGGTGTTGGCCTACTATCTTGGTAGGCTAATTGTTCCTTTTTTTCCCGGTCAAGTTCCCTGTTTCTTATAATTTCGGCACCAGGTTTAGAAAAAAGAATTTTCCATGCCTCGGAAAAATTCTCAGCCTTCTTCATATCCCGAATAATGTCGATAAACTCGTGAAAATTAAGGTAGATTGGATTGTATGAGTCAACGTTTTTGGTAATGCCATAAGTGGGACGTTCTTTTTCTTCCATGAACGTTCCGAAAATCCTGTCCCAAATGATAAACGTGGATCCATAGTTCTTATCCAAATAGTGGGCATCACTAGCGTGATGGACCCTGTGGTGTGATGGGGTAGTGAAGAAAAACTCAATTGGTGCCGGCAGTTTGGTAATATATTCAGTATGTATCCAAAATTGATACAATACAGCAATCTGATGGCAAATAAAAAATACAAAGGGATCAAATCCCATTAACATAACCGGGATAAAGAAAATGATCTTAATGTGCTGCACCCATCCGAGCCGAAAAGAGACAGAAAAGTTGTACTTCTTGGAGTTGTGATGCGTAATATGTGTGGCCCACCAAAAACGCTGTTCATGGGAAACCCTATGTGCCCAATAACGCGCCAAATCCAAAGCAAAAAAACATAGAATGAATGACCACCAAGTAACAGGTATCTTGAACGGGCTGATATTCCAAAAGAAAATGGCTACACCAAAAGTGGCTACCTTAATGAGGGCACTAATGCCCACATTAACCAAACCGATTGTTGAGGCGGCTAGAAAATCTTTGCCGTCATAAGAGTCTCTTTTTTGGTAAAGGCTGATTCCCCATTCCACAAATACAAGAATGAACATTATTGGAGCAGCCCAAATGATTATATTGGGCCAGTTATCAGCACCGATATCTTCTAAGGTCAAGTGGTTTTCAAACATATTATGTAAGGTTGTAGTTAGTTTGCTGTTTTTAAATAGCGTACAAATTACAAAAAACCTCCCTGTTGTTCAACTTATTTACGGTTATTTTTCAATTCAATAACGAATAAAAAAAAAGTCTGCGATCAACGCAGACTTTTTACTTCGTTTTATATCAGTATCTTACTATTGTTCAGGCTCCTCTTCTATTGGAAGTTCTTCGGCTGGTTCAGCCGCTTCATCAGGAGAAGGTAGAAGTGTGTTTTCCTCAAAGGAAGGAGTCAATATTTGTTTACGTGCGTTTTCAATATTTGGCGAGGTAAATCCTGATGGGCTGCTGGATTTATGGAAGGCGGAAGATGCTAAAGATAAGGCCAATATCCCTAAAGCAAGTATCCAGGTAGTTTTCTCTAGGATATTTCCTGTTTTAGTGACACCCATAATCTGTGAGGCACCTCCTCCAAACGCAGCACCAACGCCTCCTTTGGAATTTTGCCCCAAAATCACTAAAATAAGCAACACTGCCAACACAATAATGATACTGATCAATACTAGGAACATATCTTACTAAAATTAATTATTAACCGTTTTCAAGATTTTTTATACAATCTGCAAAGTAAGCGTTTTTATCCGGATATTTCAACTGTAATTTTCGATAAATTTCTTTTGCTTCTGCTATCTTTTGCTGTTTTACAAGGATCTTCGCAAATGACTCAGAAACCAAATTCTCCTTCATTCGCGTACTTTCTACCGACAGATCGGTGGATTCATCGCTTTCTGCTGGATGTTTCGGTAAGTTAAATTTGATGGATTTTTTATTAAACTCGTCAATTAAATCATCTTGGATTTGCTTTCTTACATCCAGAACTGCTTTTTTATTTTTATTCTCAATAGCAGCCAACAAGGCCTCCGGAGCAAGTTCCTGCCGAGGTAGTTCTGTTTCCTTTACCGTGTCATGGTTTCTTTCAATGTCTTCTGATGGAGATGCAGTATCATCTTTTCTGGTCGATTTGAGACGGGACAGGTTTTCTTCCAAATCTTTTAGCACGTCCTTCCTGAATTTTTTAGAGGGGGACTTTTGACTTCGAGCGGTTTCTGTAGGTGTCTCTGCTTTCTTTTCCAAGGATGGTGCTACACGAACATCAACCTGATTTCCGGTACCGTCCTGAGGGATCTTTTCCTCAGCCTTTATCTCCACATGGGATGGCTGATCCTTGCTTTCTGAACGTACGGTATGATTTTGTTCAATTTTTTCCGGTGTAGCCAACTGGAACGGGATAAAAGGAAGCGGATTCTCTATCAAAAATTTAAGCCTTGATCGGTTTGGTGACCGCGTTGCCGCAACAGGGAGAAACGCCTGTTCATTTAAGGTATCATTGCCGCGTTGGTATTTTGCCAGTAAAATGGGGGGCAGAGCGAAATAGGGAAATTCTTGATGAATTTGTAGCAGCGACCTTACATCACTCTCTTCGAGTTGATTTCCCTGGTTGATTACTTGAAGAAACTCCTTTGCAGTCACCTATTTGAAATTAAAATGCCTTTAAATATAAAAGTTATATTTTGGAATTACCAATTCGCGACTGTCGATGTAAATATATCCTGAATAATATTATCGAAAATTTCCTCAACGAGCTCAGTTTCCACTTGAAGTAAGGATGTACTTCGCGGGTCGTAGTCTTTAAAGAAAGAAAATGTACTTTTCGTGTTCTGTTCTTCGTCCGCCGTGTTAATAAAATCTACTTCAACGGCAATGGTGACACGCATCTGTCCGGCGCGATCCGGCTGATTCTGATTTTGACTGGAAACCGTCGCCTGGGGAGTAAGGGTATATCGGGTTATAGAACCTAAAAGTTGAATATCCCCACTGTTTCGAATTAACTCTAGCTGGGTATTCCGCTGGAAATAATCTTTAAGGTTTTCGGTAAATAGCTGCCCCATATTCGCCGGCCCGCCACCTGAATCGTTGAAGAAGTTTTCGACGGAGAAAGTTTTTGTTACATTGTAATCCAACGTGGTGCCTGTAAAACTATACTCCACTTTGCATCCGCAAAACATCAGGAATATCAGTGTCCAGATCGGCACGGCGGCATATCGATTATTCTTGTATGTCATATTGCTTTATTTTTCGGTAGAGAGTCCGTTCGGATATTCCTAAATCCATGGCCGCATATTTTCGCTTATGCTGATGCTTTTTCAATGCCCTCAAAATCAACTCTTTTTCTTTGCGCTCGATGGAAAGTGAATTGTCATCCTCTTCATGGGTGATATCCTCGATGATTTGGTTTTCGTATTCTCTTGAAACAATGTTTCGCTCCTGTATCTCTTTTTCATTCAAATTTTCCAGAACGAGGGGAAGGTTCGTAGGTGCTTTCTCCTCTTGCTCAAAGGTTTCCGACGTCTCCATTTCTTCAAAGAGGTTCTGGTGCTTTTTCATAATGGTGCTATTGAGACCCCCGGATTGGTACGTTTCAAATACCAACTTCTTGAGCTCGGTCATATCCTTTTTCATATCGAAAAGAACCTTGTAGAGTATCTCACGCTCGCTGAAATCCCCCTGCCCTTCCGAACTTCTGCTACCTCCCAAATAAGATACGGGGAGGTTTGTCCCCTCCCTAGGTAGGTATTTGGCAAGCGTTTCTACAGATACTTCCCTGTCGCTCTCTAATAACGAAATCTGCTCTGCCAAATTTTTCAATTGCCGGATGTTTCCTGGAAAAGGAAACTTTATTAGCAGGGATTTGGCCTCGTCAGAAAGCAATATGGGTTTTACATGATATTTGTCCGAAAAGTCCGTGGTAAATTTCCGAAAAAGCAGTACAATATCTTCTCCGCGCTGCCGAAGTGGCGGCACAAAGATGGGTACTGTGTTTAACCTGTAATAAAGGTCTTCACGAAATTTGCCTTTCTCGACTGCTTTTAGCAAATTAACATTAGTAGCTGCAATCACACGTACATCTGTCTTCAGCACTTTGGAAGACCCTACCTTGATAAATTCCCCGTTTTCAAGCACACGTAAGAGTCGGGCTTGGGTACCCAGAGGCATTTCTCCGATTTCATCCAAAAATATAGAACCTCCGTCCGTGACCTCAAAGTATCCTTTCCGTGCTTCGTACGCTCCGGTGAATGAGCCTTTTTCATGCCCGAAAAGCTCTGAGTCAATCGTGCCTTCAGGAATAGCCCCGCAGTTAATGGCAATAAATTTTCCATGTTTTCGAGTACTTAGTGTATGGATGATTTTTGAAAAAGATTCTTTCCCGCTTCCGCTCTCTCCGGTAATCAGCACGGTCATCTCTGTAGGAGAAGCTTGCATGGCTACCTGAATGGCGTGATTAAGCAGGGGGCTATTACCGATTATCCCAAAACGTTGCTTTACACTGAGTATTTCAGAGTCACTGATCATATACATAAGGGCGTCAAAAAGAGGTGTTTAATCCATTAATTCCCCAAAAAGGGTCGCAGAAGAGCAGTCTTTGATAAATACATTTACGTAATCCCCCGGCTGATGATTTCCCTTCGGAATTATCACGACTTTATTGGCGGAGGTCCTGCCTTTTAGTTGGTCTTCGGATCGTTTTGATATTCCCTCTATAAGGATTTCCTGTACAGTGCCGATATCCAGCTGGTTGCGTTTCAGAGAAAGCTGATTTTGTTTTTCGATTATTTCCTGGAGCCTTCGTTTCTTCACTTCGAGTGGGATATCATCAGGATACTTTTTGGCAGCAAGGGTACCGGGCCTTTCGGAGTAATAAAACATGTACGAAAAGTCAAACCTTACAATATCCATCAAACTAAGCGTGTCCCTGTGTTCCTCTTCCGTTTCCGAACAGAATCCGGCAATCATGTCCGATGAGATACCACATGATTCGCCGAGAATTTCCCTGATTTTTTGTACTCGTTCCAGGTACCACTCCCGGTCATAGGTCCTGTTCATAAGGTCAAGTATCCGACTGTTTCCACTTTGAACAGGTAAATGGATGTATTTACAGATGTTGCTGTATTTACGCATGGTATACAAGACCTCATCCGTGATGTCCTTTGGATGTGACGTAGAGAACCGTATTCGCAATTCGGGGCTTACCAGTGCTACCATCTCCAGCAAATCTGCAAAAGTGATAATCTGTTGGACTTCATCTCCTTTCTTGTTCAATCTCGCCTTGTTGTTTTCTTCCGCTGACCATTTATAGCTATCCACATTTTGCCCCAGAAGAGTAACCTCCCGGTACCCTTTCTCTACAAGTCCTCGGGCTTCTGCAACTATTGAATGAGGATCCCTACTTCTTTCCCTTCCCCTTGTAAAAGGGACTACACAAAAGGAACACATGTTGTCACATCCCCTCATAATTGAAATAAAGGCGGATACGCCATTGGAATTCAACCTCACTGGAGAAATATCCGCGTATGTTTCCTCCCGGGACAAAAAGGTGTTGATACCTTTGGTCCCGTCCTCAGCTTGTTGCACCAGTTTCGGAAGATCGCGGTAGGCATCTGGCCCGACGACTACATCCACCAATTGTTCCTCCTCCAGCAACTTTTCCTTTAGCCGCTCCGCCATACAACCAAGTATGCCGATTGTCAATTCAGGCTTTGACGCTTTGACCTGATTGAACTGCTGCAGCCGCTTACGTACCGTCTGTTCAGCCTTCTCGCGAATGGAGCACGTATTCAGGAAGATGACATCTGCTAGTTCAAAATTTGACGTAGTGTCGAAGCCTACTTCCTTCATGATGGAGGCAACTATTTCGCTGTCAGAGAAATTCATCTGACACCCGTAACTCTCAATATAGATTTTTTTCGATTTACCGGTATTCTCCTCTTCAGATACCTTATACTCACAAGATTGCGTATCTTCTGCTGGGATAATTCCAATGTCCTTAATCAAATGCTCCATGTTTTCACCGTCTTTCAAAGTGCAAATTTAATAAAATACCGACAAATTGACAGGAATTGCAGACTTTAAATCGGTAAATAAAACTACCCAATAAGCTACAAAGCAGGGGCAAGATTCATCCCCAACTCGTTTGAAATGATTAAGTTTTTCTTCCATGATACCTGAAAATATATTCTGCCCTCCAACAAGAAAGTCAGGCAGCCTGCCGCTTTTCTTCCCATAAACGAATACCAATTAAGCTAAGCGGGGAATTCCCTTCCCGTCTTGTGTATAGGGCCGGCTGGAGCAGCTGATTTTTGGAGTTTTCCTTGGGCCCTCTTTTAGTGGTTTAGCCATGGTATCGTTTTTGCATCCGGAGAGTGTGAATCGTACCTATCGATCGCTTTACAACTACGGAGGCCAAACTAAAATCCTGAACGTATGTTGGTTTTTAGTGGAAAACGGTGTCATCTTGCTGATGAATTACTGTGCAAAACATCAAAACGAGTAGTAGATTTACCGGGAGCATTCGAGCAATTTTAACAATTTAACAGCAGCATTTGAATTTTGGCCAATCGTAAGCATTTTATCACGAAGCTAGCTAAAGTAGTGGGTTGGATAGTACTGTCCATTCTCATTTTAGTGGGTGTTCTCCTATTAGTTATTAGAAGTCCTTGGGGGCAGGATTATGTCGTCCAAAAGGCAACTAGTTTTCTTGCCCATAAGACAAAAACTGAGGTATCTATAGATCGTCTGTTCATTACTTTTTCCGGAAACATTTTCCTGGACGGCCTTTATATCGAAGATAAAAAAGGCGACACGTTGATCTACTCCGGAAAGTTGGAAACAGGGGTGAAGTTTTTGCCGCTTATTCGCACGGGGAAAATTGCGGTCTCCAAGCTTGATTGGACAGGTTTAAGGGCAAATGTGCAGGTAGATTCCCTGGGAAATGCGAACTATGATTTTATTGTAGAAGCGTTTTCCGGTAGTGGCGAAGATGTAGCGGCGACTCAGGAATCTTCCCAAGACACGACTGCCCAAAAAGAATCAGCGGCCTATCCCGACATCAGTTTGGGGCCTGTACTGTTATCCGATGCAAAGCTTTCTTATGTGGATGATTCCCTTGGCCTAGGCGCAAATATTTCTCTGGGGAAACTTGCGTTATCTGTAAGAAAGCTGGATTTGAATAAGATGGATTTCGATGTTTCGGAGATCGATTTTACTAATTCGGAAATTTCCTATCTACAAGAAAAGCCCTTCCAAACCGAAGAAACCCAGGATCCTACTGAGATGCCAGATCCGGTTTTGGTGTTAGACCGCTTGAACATCAGTGGTGTTACGCTCGAATACGGCTCCGTTCCTGATAGGACAACTGCGACCATAAAGTTGGGAGAGTTAAAGCTTACCCTTCCCGAAGCGAATATGGCGGAAAAAAGGGTCTTGCTTGACCAATTTCAGCTACATAACTCTTCATTTGATATTGTCATGCTCCCTACAGAGCAAGCAGCAGCGCCCGAGTCCGACGATGAAAGTACTCAAGCGTTTGAATGGCCGGATTGGACTATTGAAGTGGGGGCAATAAATCTTTCGGACAATAACTTCGGTTTGAGGACAGGGGAGGAAATGCCTGTCAAAGGATTTTTTAATCCGTCGGCTATTGCTTTAAAGAATTTTACCTTGAAAGCAAATGGGATTGCCTTGACTCATGAAAAAGCGGGATTGGACCTTGAAGCATTTTCATTTTCGGAATATTCGGGATTTGTGCTTCGTAAGGGTGCGTTTAGCCTGTCAGTAGGGCAACAGTCTGCCACACTTCGCCAATTGGATGTAAGGACTGGATTTAGCAGCATGCGGGGCAGTCTGGATGTCGGATATAATAGTATTGAACAGGTGCTCAGCGATTATAGTGATGCTGCTATTGACCTTCAGATACCGCAGGTAGTCGTTGGCCTCCGCGATGCGTTTCTATTCCAACCTTCTCTAAGGAGTAATCCTTCACTGCTCACGGTATCGGAGAAAAAAATCAGTGGTAGTTTTAACCTTAAAGGAACACAACAGGATCTTTTTATAAGAAAAGCTGATGTGGCCTGGGGCAACAATACCTCGATCACGTTGCGTGGAACGGCCCGCAATGTGTTGGACATAGATCAACTCTGGCTCAATCTTGACCCGATAAACTTTGAAACCAATAAGGCAGACCTGAATGAATTTCTATCCCAACCGGATTCGGCGACCGCGATACCCGAGAATATTCAACTTACCATGGCCGTCAAGGGGGGATTTGAAGACCTTGTTGCAGATGCGCACCTTGTAACGCCGGAAGGTGAAATTCAACTGGATGCTGATTATTCCTTTGATGGATTTCACAAGTTACAAAGTGGAATATTTATTGACGAAGTGGATTTGGGAAGTCTGATTGGCAATGACAGTTTTGGCGTACTTACCTATAGAGCGGAGTTGGCAGCGCAGGGAACTACGCTTGATGATTTGGTGCTAGACCTTTCTTCAACCTTCGAAACCCTCACGATGTATGGGTATGACTATGGCGGAATAACGCTAGACGCCGATATAGACTCGGGCGAAGGCGGTGTAAATCTAGCATTTAAAGACGATAATTTGGACATGGTCCTATCGGCAATGGCTGATCTGGATAGTGTGAGGTCTACCGTTGATCTGGAGTTGGATATTCGCGGCGCGGATCTGAACGCATTGAAATTGAGCTCGCGCGAAATAAAAACGCGTATACACTACCTTGTAAATTGGGAGGGTAACTTGGAAAATTTTGAACTGAATACCGTGCTTGAGGAAGGAACATTTGTGTTGGATGACCGTCCCATTCCGATAGACGGATTTGATATTAATGCCTCGGTACGCGATACGCTTACAGCCGTCTTCCTAGAAAGCTCAATCTTACAACTTGCTTTAGAAGCTAATGCCGCCCCACAGCACACAATTGAGGCTTTGTCACAGTACTTCGAACGGGTTTTGGGCGACAGTGTTAACTCTGGCGCGGTTGACAGCTTGACAGTCATGTCAATGGATCTTGACATACCTGGCTCGCAGCTGTTGGATCAGATCATTCTTCCTGAGTTGGAAAACTGGGGCGATTTTCATCTTGGGGTCGACTTCGACGCTTCGGTTGATACATTTAATGCGGAAATAGAATTGCCGTATATGATTTACGCCGGTATTGAAATAGACAGTCTTGGAGTTCGTGCAAGCGGTGACGGAAGACAGTTTGAGCTTCACGCTGGAATTGTGTCGCTGATGTCTGATGTGTTTGCTATGGATAGGACTTATGTAGACGGGGTAATTCATGGAAAGGAGGTCGATTTGGACTTCCTTTCCTATGATGAAGAAGAGGCACTAGTACATTTAGCTCTTGAAATTAAAAATTTAAGCGATGCACTTGAAATCCACATAAGTCCGGATACGTTGGTTCTAAACAAACAGAATTGGGAGATACCCGCTGAAAATCTGATTCGCTATGGGAGCAATAGCATGGGATTTACGGAGGTTGAATTGACAAGAGGAAGTCAGAAGCTAGTGGTGAGCAATTCCCTCGAAATAACAGCAGAAGAACACTTCGGCGTAGTTTTTCAAGATTTCGGATTGAAAACCATCACAAGCCTGCTGAATCCAGACTCATTAATTGCGACAGGTTCTATTAACGGCAGTTTGATCGTTGAGAATCCCTTTGCTGCCTCAGGTATCGTGGCAGATTTGAATATAACAGATTTTGGCGTGTTTGAAGTACTATTAGGTGATTTCGCACTGAACGCCAAGTCGAGTGGGAATGCAGCTTACGAGTTCTCACTTGCGTTGAAAAACGGCGGAATAGACTTTGACCTTGCAGGCGATTACGGGGCGGCGGAGACTGGAGCCAACTTAAATCTAAATTTTGATTTGAACGAACTGAAGGCCGAAGTGCTCCAAGGCCTTTTACCAGAGCAGTTACGGGATGGTCAAGGGGCAATAACCGGCAGCGGTCGGGTATCTGGGACGACAACAGATCCAATTTACGAGGGGGAGTTTTCATTTAATGATTTTGCTGTGACGGTTGCAGCGATCAATTCAAAATATACCGTTGGAAACGAGACTATACGATTAAATAATGAGGGTGTTTATTTTGATAAATTTACGATCAATGATAGTGGTGGAAATACCTTTACGGTAGCCGGTTCAGTGATGACAGAGGACCTGACAAATCCATCCTTTGATCTTCAAGTTACGGCAAATAATTTCAGAGCACTTAATTCCACGAGCGATGATAATCAGCTGTTTTATGGGACGGGAATAATTGACGCAAACGTTGGTATTCATGGAGATTTGAATCTTCCACGTGTGGATGCTAGGCTTAAAGTGAAAAAAGGCACAGATTTCACCTTCGTCATCCCGGAGACACAGCTCGATATTGTGGAGCGCCAAGGAGTAGTATTATTCGTAGATAGACAAGATCCAAATGATATCTTAACCCGACGCGAAGCAGAGGTGGGCAACACTGGCGTTACCGGCTTCCAAGTGGCCGCAGTTCTGGAAGTGGATCCCCAAGCAATCTTTAATATAGTAGTAGATCAACGATCCGGCGATAATCTAAAAGTATCAGGAAAGGCAAATCTGGCGCTTAATTTTGACCCTAATGGGAGAATTACACTAACTGGTGCTTATGAACTTACCGGCGGGCACTATGAAATGAGCCTTTATAACCTTGTAAGTAGGCGCTTCGAAATTCAGGAAGGAAGCACAATAACTTGGTCTGGTGATCCTTTGAACGCGGGTCTCAATGTAACCGCACTTTACCGGGTACGTACTTCAGCTTCGGAACTAATGGCCGCTCAATCTGGTGGTGCAGATGCGAATGTGCAGTATAAGCAGGAACTTCCTTTCTTGGTTTACTTGGATATTGAGGGTAATCTTACCCGGCTCGAACCTTCGTTTAGGTTAGACATGCCCGAGGACCAACGGGGAGCTGCGGGTGGCAATATTTACGGTCAAATTCAACTGCTTAATAATCAGGAGGGAGAACTTAACCGACAGGTTTTTTCGCTGATGGTACTGAACCGTTTCTTTCCTAGCAAAGGTACAGACGGATCAGGAGGCGGTACTGCCGGTCTGGCGAAATCCAGCGTAAGCCAGCTCCTTTCAGGCCAGCTCAATAGCCTGTCGGAGAGCGTGTTGGGAAGTAGCGGTATCAACTTGGATTTCGATCTGGACAGCTTTACCGATTATCAGTCAGGAGCCCCGCAGGATAGAACGCAACTAAATGTGAATGCAAGTTCAGCCTTTATGGACGACAGGCTTATCGTGCAGGTAGGAAGTCAAATAGATATAGAAGGAAGTTCTCAATCTATGAACCGTGCAAATTCCCTTCTTGGGAACGTTAGCATCGAGTATTTGTTGACGGAAAATGGCCGTTATAGGCTGCGGGGATTCAGGAAAAACCAGTTCGAAAGCTTTATTGACGGGCAACTTATCGTGACGGGGCTATCAGTAATATTCAACCGGGAGTTCGATACCTTCGCGGAACTCTGGAAGGGAATTGAGCGAAAGAGGAAGTCCATTATGCAGGGGATCCGAAAGGAAGAGGAACAAGATGAGTCTGGCGATCAGGAAGAAAATGGCGCTGAGGCCTCAAACGGCAAGGCTGACGAAGAGCAAAAAGAGTAGTCTTTTGCAAGTATTCAGCGTAACGGACGCACACCTGCCGGGTAGCAAATTATTGCGAAATTCTCCCGATTCTTATTGGCATAGGTGATGACATTTGAAAAGCAAAAAATAAACAGATGAACTATAGAACGTTTTCGTCTTCTGTACTTATGATGGCCCTCGGGGTACTGATAGGGGGATGTAACATCAACAAATTCATCCCCGAAGATGAATTGCTGTATACCGGCGCCGAAATGAAAGTTGATAGACCTCAAGGTGTGCAGGACTGGAAATCGGTAGAACAGGAACTTGAGAGTCTTTTTCGTCCTGAGCCGAATACGAAAATTCTAGGGATGTACATACCCTTATGGGCGCATTATAAGGGCGCACAGCAAAATCCAGGATTTATTAACCGGTTCCTCAAAAACAAAATAGGAGAGGAGCCTGTATATCTGAGCGATGTAAATGTACCACAGACGGAGTCGCTTCTATTGAATCGGCTGGAAAACAACGGGTTTTTTTATTCCGAAGTCGACTCTGAGATCATAACTGATCCCCATAAAGCTGCTGTTGAATATGCACTTGAACTAAAGGAGCCATATACCGTCAGGGAACTACACTATGATCACGATTCTTCGCGACTGGACAGGGAAATTCAGGATCTCCTTGATGAGACGGAGATTAAAATTGGAGATAGGTTCCAGCTTACTGACTTGCGGGCCGAACGTCAGAGACTCGATGAGGCATTGAAGAACCGGGGATTTTATAATTTCAATTCGGAATTTTTGATTTTTGAATCCGATACCAATCAGTACGAGGATAGGGGGGCCAATTTATTTCTTCGGCCCAAAATAAGTGCACCAACTGAGGGGTTACAGCCGTATGAAATCCGAGATATTCGGGTTTACCCCAATTACACGCTTGATAGCGTGGAGGAGACCAGAGATACGACCGTTATCAGAGGCATTTCCTTTATACAGGATTCACCAGTATCTTTTCGTCCAGATAGATTGGAGCAATATATCCTGCTGAATAAAGGAGAACTATACAATGCCGATCGGTCAAGGCTAACGAGCAACCGTCTCTCCGGTATTGGCAACTATCAATATGTAAACATCAGATACGCGGAGACAGATAGTGTAACAGAAGATGGAAAGCGCTTTTTGGATGCTAATATATACCTTTCCCCGCTGAATAAACGGTCTGTAAGAGTTGAACTTCAGGGTGTTTCAAAATCAAACAACTTCGCAGGTCCTGCGCTATTGTTGAGTTACCGAAATAGAAACCTTTTTAGGGGAGGCGAAATCCTCAATATTACCGGCAAGTTTGCCTATGAGACACAGATCGCTAGCGGGGAGCGCGAAGGATTGAGTTCTTTTGAGTTGGGGTTAAAGGGGGATTTGATTTTTCCCAGGGTAGTCTTTCCTATACCCATCAAAGAGCGTTTTGCCTATTCAGTTCCCAAAACCAAGATTAGCTTGGGCACAGAATATCAAGACCGGCGGGGGTTATACCGTCTCAACTCGGTATCGGCGACCTATGGGTATTTCTGGAACGCCAATCGGTTTGTGTATCATGAAATAAATCCGATTTCGATCAACTTCGTAAATTTATCACGCACCAGTCCTGTGTTTGAAGAGATTTTGGAAAACAACCCATTTTTGAGACTGAGCTTTGAGCAACAGTTTATTGCGGGAGTTACCTACAGCTTTGCCTACAACAAGTTAATGGACGTTGAAAGAACCCATAGCATCTTTTTTGGTGCAAACCTGGATCTATCAGGAGCAGGGCTAAATTTGCTTAACGAGCTAGTGGGATCCGACAATCCCAATCAGTTTTTGGGGTTTAATTATGCACAGTACAATAAGGGAGACATTGACTTCAGGTATTACCTTCGCTTTTCGGAGGAAAGCCTTATCGCCGCACGCCTGTTTGGAGGCGTTGGTCTTCCCTACGGAAATTCGGTTTCGCTCCCATTTGTGAAGCAGTTTTTTTCCGGAGGTCCCAATAGCGTCCGGGCTTTTCGGATCCGTTCGCTGGGGCCGGGATCGTACGTTCCGGAGACGGCTGATGTAGGAGGATTTTTTGATCAAGCCGGTGACATACGCATTGAAGGAAACATTGAGTATCGCTTTCCCATCGCTTCGTACTTCAAGGGGGCCCTTTTTGCAGATGCCGGTAATGTATGGCTCGTAAACGAGAATGAGGCGCTTCCGGGCGGTAAGTTTTCGTCCAATTGGCTGAGAGAACTTGGAGTTGGTGTCGGATTGGGCCTAAGGGTCGATGTTGATTTTTTCGTGCTTAGGTTTGACCTAGCCACACCGCTGCGCAAGCCGTATCTTCCCGAAGGTGAACGATGGGAGCGGAGTTTTCGGTTTGATGAAGGTGAATGGAGAAGCGAAAACCTGATTTTCAACTTTGCAATTGGCTATCCATTCTAACGGATTAATGTGCGACAAAAATAAATTGGATTAAACGCCGTCGGGTAAATCGCTGTTTTCGTCTTCGAAAAAGCTTTCAAAATAAAGCTGACGGCCCGTCTTGTCCCGATCTTGGTCAAAGTTAGAAATACCTAAGCCTAGCAGCCGAATGGGCATTTTAAGCGCTTCTTGATAAACAAGTTCCCTCGAAAGAGCCTTCACCTCATCCGAAGAAAGGAAGCGGCTTAATGTGCGGCTTCTGGTCTGTTGGGAGAAGTCTTTGAATTTAAGCTTTACGGTCAGGGTTCTTCCCCAAATGTTGTTTTTTTCCATCCGCAGCAACAGTTCCTCCAGTAATTCCTCCAGTAACTTATCTACTTCATGCGGCAAGTGGACGTCTTTGTCAAAGGTATGCTCCACACTCAGGGATTTTCGGTCCCGGTGCGGGTTCACGGCACTCTCATGGATCCCTCTGACGATATTGTAATAATGCAGCCCCGACTTACCGAAACGTCTTGTTAAAAAGTCCAGGGAATACTGCTTTAAATCTGCCCCATTATGAATACCCAGCCTTTTCATCTTTTCCGCAGTAACTTTTCCGATGCCAAAAAAACGTTCTATTGCTAGCTTTTCCAGAAAGTCGTTAGCTTGCTTTGGCGTGATTACTGCCTGTCCATTGGGTTTGTTCAGGTCCGAGGCGATTTTTGCCAGGAATTTGTTATAAGAAATCCCTGCTGATGCGTTTAGGCCTGTTTCTTTTTTGATCCGATCCCGAATCTCCGCTGCTATTACCGTCGCTGAGGGCATATTGAAGTGATTTTCCGTGACGTCCAAAAATGCTTCGTCGAGAGAAAGAGGCTCAACTAGATCTGTATAGGAAAAAAAAATTTTTCTGATCTGTATGGAAAGTTCTTTATACCGTTCAAATCTCGGCTTCACAAAAATTAGCCCGGGACATTTCAACGCGGCCATCTTGGAAGACATTGCCGACTTTACTCCGTAGCGCCGTGCTTCGTAGCTCGCAGCAGCAACTACTCCACGCTCTTTATTTCCGCCTACAGCGACGGGTTTTCCACGTAGCGAGGGGAAATCCAGTTGTTCTACCGAGGCGTAAAACGCATCCATATCCACATGAATTATCTTCCGTACTCCTTCCATGGTAATTCCGGTAAGTCAGTTGAATTGAGCAAAACCATCGCGGGGTTAGATTCCGACTCGTAGATTAAAATTACCATTTATATTGAACAGAACAATAAAATTTTGTTTTAAAGCTTAAAAATATCAAAATAATAATAGTATTTTGGCTTAATACTTGTTTTAATACTATTTAATAGTTTATTTTATCTAAAATATACGAAATGA
>WGNT01000117.1 GCA_016124425.1 Cytophagales bacterium | reverse complement strand
GTTTCATGAACTTTTAATTAATTATTTGCTGCAACTTGTCCCGATGTTTCAGGGTAGCCTATCCGGATCGGGAGAATGTCCAAAATAGTCATTCCTTTATGTTAAAATCTTCCTCATTGCCGTTTGATTATTAGTTGGTTTTCTATGGCCGTAACTTGCCTTTGTATTTTGATTTTGGGATGCTCGTTTTCATACTACCTTATTAACACAAAAACGTCTGTTTCTTCCTTCACCCTGCCGTCCGGCGTGGTGTACCTTAATTTATATACATAATTACCTGCAGGCGCCGGTTCATCTCTAAATGTACCATCCCAGCCGGGTCCGTTGGTATCTGTCGTGTGGAATATTGCTTCTCCCCATTTATTGAAAACCCACAATTCCAGCTCCGTTATATAGTTGAACTTGGGGAAAAAATAATCGTTGGTGCCGTTGGCGTTGGGAGTAAATCCGTTCGGAGTCAAGATGAAGGCCTCTTCTATAAGGATGTCTTTTGTTTCGGTTAACTGACAGCCAAAGCTATCCGTGATGGTAAGACTAACCGGGAAAAGGCCTTCTTGTCCAAACGTATGGGTAGGTCTTTGTTCTTGGCTTTTGTTACCATCTCCAAAATCCCATTCGTACGCTATCACCTCGCCAACCGTCGCAGGCGTAAACTGAATGGAATAATTCACCAAGTTCGAACTATAGGTAGCCACTGAGCTTGAAAGAAATGAAAAATCTGCTTCAAATGGCCTTGCTGCTACCTGCATGGAGGTAGTTATGCTACAACCCTGACTATCAAAGACTGTCGCCGAGTAGTTCCCTGGATCAGAAACAATCATTTCCAAACCGTTTTTTGCGATGCTTCCTCCGCTCCAGTTGATCGAATAGGGAGGAAACCCTCCCTGCACGTCAAGAAAGTAGGTAGTCTTAAGTGCCCTTGTACCACAAACGATCTCTTCGGCAGAAGAAACTGTAACGGAAAAGGGTATTTGTTCTTCAATTTCAAACGATTCAGTTACAACGCATCCATTTACGTCAGTAACATTAACCGTATAGACGCCAGGACCCAAATTTTCCAATGTAGAACGATTGGGTCCATGGTCCCAGTCATACTCGAAAGGCCCAACGCCCCCTACGGGGACGACTTCAATCATTCCGGTATTGGCTACTTTACAATCCACGGCATTTGAAATTTCAGCCGTTAGGAAATAGGGCTCGGGAGACGTTACTATGAAGGATTGCCGGTCAGAACACCCGTTTGCATCTACCAGCCTATACGCATATGTTCCCGGAGAAAGTCCGGTAAACGTTAGGTTTCTATTGCTTTGGTTTTCCAACTTAGAAACGCTCGTCGAATCGCCTCCTTCATTCATCCGAAAAACCTCGGTGCTAAAAGGCCCTACACCTCCTGTCACATCTACGGCGTATTCCCCATCGGATAGGCCATAACAAGATACAGCCAGAGAACTCTGCCCTAGGTTCGGAACGAGCACCAGACGATCCGGTTGTTCGACAGTAACTTCCGTCGTTACTTGGCAGCCTTTGGAATCCGTTACGCCCACGCGATACGTTCCCACCGATAGGTTCTCTATTTGCATTGACGTTATCACTTCATCGTTCCAAGTGATGATATAAGGTTCTTTTCCTCCGGATATCTCAAGCTTTACCGTTGCATTCGATTCGCCAAAGCATGAAATATCTACTCCATTATAATCTGAAGAAACGTTTGCTACTAAAGTAACAGGTTCATGGTTAATGGCAAATTTCTGGAAACAGTCATTCTCTCCGCGTAAGACAGCGTAATACTCAGAATTGCCTAGAGGCATGGGGAAAGGGTTTCTAGAGGTATACTCGATGCTGGAGAATGTAATCGGGAACTCACTAAAAAAACGTGTTTCTGGTGGAAAAGCCGAAGCAATTTCTTCCACAGGGAGAAATTCGTCTCCCACATTACAAAAATCGAATACCTGAGTAATCTCGTCCTCCTCACAATCTTCAAGCGAGAGGCCTTCCTTATCGATGATGAACTCATAAGGATCTACTATAGGGCTACTGCTACATTCAGAAGCGTTCAGGTACCCTCTTATAATTTTGATACCCGAGAACGGGGCTTGGGTCTGCAAGTTAATGCCGCTAATTTCACCAGCGATGTTCACCGAAGGATCACAAGAAAACCCAGAAAAAGCAGCGCAGGATTCTGCGGCTTTCAGGGAGTAGGTTAGGCTCGCCAGAAGCGTTTCGGGGTCCTGACTTACCGGTAGATCTCCGATTTCCCATACCAACGAACCCCCTGCGCTGAGTGCGGCATCGTAATAGGGCTGACTGATTGTGTTGGGATTGAAAAAGACTTCGAAACTTGCCTCTTGAAATGATGCTGATAGCGGGATAGGTATTACCACTTTACCGTCTTTGATACCCTCCGTTCCTTTGTTTCGTATATCAAGCCTGAACTGTAGTTCATCTCCTGGAGAAATCATAAACGACGTCTCGTCGTCAGCTAGGGTATGTGCGCTTTGCAACGTATGTAACCCCTCTACTTGAGGCCGGTCCGCATCGATGGCAAAAGTGATATTGTAAATGATATAGGTATCAATGTTGGTGCCATACCTGAATCGCGTTGATGTTTGGCCGTTAGTAATCACACTGTTGTTCGGGTTTGGCACCGTAAACATCGCTATGTCTATCCCCGTATTGTTCTCGAGCTCAGGATTTCTAGTATTTCCCCCCGTATTTATAGATGCGTTGAAAAAGTTTTCCTCCTGATTCATGGAGTGTGATAAACGCAAAAAATCCCCAGATAAGACGCCTCTTTCAATCTCAAAGTAATCCCCAACTCCGCCCCGATCACCTTCGCCAGCCATGATGCCCATTTTCAGGTTTACCGCCCCTGCTTCCATTGCGGAAAAGCCGTCAAGACTGAGGAGATAATCTTCGGAAAGGAAAGGGGCAACGAACGCAAAGCCGTTAAAAAGAACTACATCCCGCTGTTTCATCAAGTGGTTTTCGTACACCACAACCATGCCCCAACCCCCAAAGTAGCCTACAGAACCCCCCGGTCCCTCTATTAAAGCCAAATCGGCAACTGTGTAGGATCCCGAACCAGACGCTTTGACGTAATCTGTAATTTCAACGAATCCAGCATACATACCAAATTGTTCCTCCATGGAGTTTGGATACCAGAGGTCATTGGGAGAGGATCTTAATTGTAGGTATTCTGTTTGGCCAGGTCCTTTGATCTTTATTTCTTGTTTATGCATTGTTTTCGTTACACCATCTTTTTCCACGTCAGCAGATAACCCTGCAAAGGACCTTCCACTCCAATACAATCCTGCGAAGAGTATGTTGGTACAGGAAGGATCAGCACTGTTTTCGGTCGAAAATGTCAAAGTAGCCGAAGAAGAGTTAAACGTACTTGGGTCGTCGTCAACGTCCACAAACACCATCGGAAGATTATTTTGAAGATCTAGCGAATAATTTTCCAACGTTAAGCTGGTGTTGCCCAGCATAGTAAAGTCCCCGTTTATATTGTAAATCATTCTGCCGGGAGAGTTTACCGAAGTTGTGGGAGCAAATGGCCTTAGGACCTGACCAGCCACAGGGGTGAAAAACATGGTCATAATCAAAACAAACGACGCACCTATTTTTAAAAAAATACGCATGAATTGTTTTAACAAAAAAAGCGGTGCAGGTAGCATGTTGGTACTATAAACTCTTTCAATGTTAGCTAAAATTTTTCAACTTATGTCATCTATGAAAAAATAAATCCGCCCGCCCTACCTTCTATCCGCATATTCCACCATCATCTGTATAACATTCCCTTCTGTGGATTATTTTTTCATCGTTTTAATCTCGTGTTTAGGCAAAGACCTGATGACTCTTCCATCTTTACCGGTCATATCTTCCGCAGCAAATAACGCATTTATTATTGCTTCTTCCGTTGCTTCTATGGTGGCCAAGAAAAGTGGCGACATTTGGTCATTGCCCAAGGGTGGGTCCGCTACCCTTTCGTGCGCTTCGTTTCCCTGCTTTATTCGCATAGCTTCATTGGTGCTAAACGCTATTACATAGTCTCCGCTGCCATTCGATGCTATTCCTCCGGTTTTTGCTAAACCCATCATTGCCCGTTTGGCTACTCGTTCCAGGTTGCGTGCGTCTAGCGGGGCATTGGTCGCAACCACCATCATACAGGATCCGTCCGCCGATTCCAGGTTTTGCCTGAAACTGTACTGGTTCAGGATCTTTCCTACTGGCAGACCGTCAATTTGAAGTACACCACCGAAATTCGCTTGGACGATTACACCTACCGTATAGCCTCCCAACGATTGGGGCAGCACCCTGGAAGCTGTCCCGATGCCGGCTTTAAAGCCAAATGCTACAGTTCCCGTTCCTGCTCCTACATTGCCTTCTTCTATTTCACCGTCTGAGGCCTTTTGAATTGCATCAACGACATGTTTTGCTTTTACATGCCGGCCTCGGATATCGTTCAGTCCTCCGTCGTTGGTTTCGCCCACTAATGCATTAACTGACTGAACCCTATCGTTCTCAGGGAAGGAAAAGGTATAATCGATGACGCCATCAATGCCTGCTGCAACACTCAACGTGTTGGTAAGTATGATGGGGCTCTCAATATTGCCAAGCTCCATTACTTGGGTACTGCCCGCCAACTTCCCAAAACCATTGCCGACATATACCGCCCCAGGAACCTTTTCCTGGAACATATTTCCATCATGCGGAAGAATGGCCGTCACGCCCGTTCTGATAGATTCTCCTTCGATCAGGGTAACATGACCTACTTTGACACCGGGTACATCAGTGATGGCATTCCATCCTCCAGGAGACATTACACCAAAGGTAAACCCGTAATCCCTGGCCCTTTCCTGTGCGGCAAGTTGGCCGAATAGGAGTATCCCTATACAGGCAGCAAGTAATTGTTTCATCGGTAATTGTTAGTGGTTTTCGGAGGCTATCTAGACTGCAGTATGTTTTCCAAATTAGCCGGAGAGTAGTTAATTGACTTTAGGGTTTTGCCGTCTTCCCTACGGTATACGAGGAAGTTTCCACTATCTGCTTCATAGTAGCAGTCTATCCCTTGACGCTGATAATGGTTTACGGTTGCTTCGGCCTCAACCACCGTTCTACAGGCCTTGCTCATATTCGAGCGATGTACTTCATCGAAAAGTGCCTTGAAATAAGTTCCCATTCCAAACTCTAAAATGGCCCCTGAAAGCACGTATTGCAGGTCGCAGAACGCATCTGCAATTGCTACTAAATCCTTTTCGGCAATTGCTTGAGCCAATTCCTTGAGCTCTTCTTCGAGTAAATTTTGCCGAAGTGCTGCCCGTTGATCTGACGGCAGGGACGGTTCATTTACTAGCGGGTGCTTAAAGGTGCTATGAAATTCGGCAACAGCGGACAAACTTGTAGGGTCTTGCATTCGGTATAGGAATATGTGTATCAGCTTCTTGGACGCTAACGGCCCCGAGGAGGGAACCTCGGGCCATTAATCCATACTGCTACTAGGCTTTGAAAGATGCATATCGCTCGGAGATTTTGTTCCAATCGACAACGTTCCACCAATTAGAGACGTATTTGCCTCTCTCATTTTGATAGTTGAGGTAATAAGCATGTTCCCAAACATCGATCCCCATTAGTGGAGAACCCTTGAAATCGGAAACATCCATAAGCGGGTTATCCTGATTTGGCGTCGAACCGACAGAAAGTTTATCCCCATCAAGTACTAGCCATGCCCATCCTGAACCAAAGCGTGTTTTAGCCGCGTTTTCAAACGCTTCAACGAATGCCTCATAACTTCCGAAATCAGTAATAATCGCTTCGGCCAATTCACCCGAAGGTTGTCCTCCTCCCTCTGCAGACATAATACTCCAGAAGAGTTCATGGTTATAATGCCCCCCAGCATTGTTTCTCATTTTGGTCGAATACTGCGAAATATTTCCGAGTACTTCCTCTAGTGGCTTGGATGTGTCTACATTTTCCTCAGCTGCAGCATCGGTTACGTTCTTTGCATATCCTGCTGCATGTTTGGTGTAGTGGATTTCCATGGTCCTTGCATCGATGTGTGGCTCCAGAGCGGCATACTCATAGGGAAGTGGATTTTGTGAAAAGCCGGTGGTAATCGGCTCGCTACTTGATCCCCCTCCGGAAGCACAAGACGCCAATAGGGTAGACCCGATCAAACTACTCCCAATTCCCACTGTTAATGTAGCTTTGGTGGTTTGGGCTAGGAACAATCTTCTTGACGTATTAATGGTTGTTTTTTTCATCGTTATGGTTGAATTTTAGTTGTCATTTTATAAGTTGATTCAGAGTCAATGCTAAATTAGCCAATAAATCCCTAAAATAGGTAAGACCGGTAGAAATAACTGCCCAAAATTTTTCGATACCTTTTAAGCTGAAGGTACATAGCAATCAATGTTAATCCGGGCCTAGTAAACGACCTGTTACAATGACCGTAGCCGATCAGCGGTTGGTTATAGGCCTAATTTTTGATACCGTTCTAGAGAGACCCAAAGGTTATAAATGAAGGTTTCGGCCATATATTCAGTCAAGTTGCTTATTTTTGTAAGCAGGGTCGGGTTTATACCAAAATTCTGAGAGGCCTCATTGTGTAATAGTGTAAAAAATGACTACATCCTTTTATAAGTACCAGGGAACAGGCAATGACTTTGTCATGATAGATGATAGAAACCTATCCTTTGAAGCTGACAATTTGTCCCTAATTCGAATGCTTTGTCATCGTAGGTTTGGCGTGGGTGCAGACGGCCTAATCCTTCTACGTCACTTGGAAGGTTTCGACTTTCAGATGGTATATTTTAATGCCGACGGCTCACAAAGCATGTGTGGAAATGGCGCCAGGTGTGCGGTTTCTTTTGCTTCTTTTCTTGGGATGTGCAAGGATGTCTGCCATTTCATGGCGGTAGACGGACCTCATCATGCTACCATCAGTGGGAATATCGTGGAGTTGGCTATGAGCCCGGTAGGAAAGGTTGGCCTGATTGATACCGATTATTTTGTTGACACCGGTGCTCCGCACCATGTACGGTTTGTCGATAACCTGCTCGAATACCCCGTGGTAAGTGAGGGCGCCGCTATACGTTATAACAAGGAACTTTATCCATCGGGCACCAATGTGAATTTTGTGAAAGAGATTAGCACAGGTAAACTTGAAGTCCGTACCTATGAACGGGGTGTTGAAGACGAAACCTTATCCTGTGGTACGGGGGTGACTGCTTGCGCGTTGATTTACGGCACGCAAAACGGGTTGGATCAGGTCGACGTAGTGACGAAGGGTGGCACGTTAAAAGTCAGTTTTAAGACTGATGGGCATGGAAAATATACTGATATTCAGCTAACAGGCCCTGCCCAGCAGGTTTTTCAGGGAATTATCCATATTCCGCAGGAAACACTTGCTTCTGATATGAAATTTGAAAACAAATATACGTTTTAATTTATGCTAGATTTTATTGCAAAAGGACTATCGAAGGTCTTTGGTACCAAATCAGATAGAGACATCAAACTGCTCAACCCTATAGTTGACAACATAAAAGAAGCGTATAGTAAGCTTCAAACGCTTTCCGACGATGAACTTAGGCAGCAAACCCAACAAATCCGGGATGTCATAAACAAAGATTTAAAATCGTTTGACGATAAAATCGAAGGCCTCAAAACACAAATAGCAGCTTTGTCGCCCGTTGAGGTGCAGGCAAAGGACCGATTGTTCAATGAAATTGATCAAACCGAAAAAACTCGGAATGAAGCCTTGGAGAAAAGTTTGGAACAGGTACTCCCGCAGGCATTTGCTGTTGTGAAAGAAACAGCAAGGAGGCTGAAAGAAATCGGTCAGCTGGAGGTAACGGCGACCATACGCGACAAAGAACTTGCAGCCATAAAGAGTTATGTCACCATCACTGATGATAAAGCCATTTGGGGAAACAAGTGGAACGCCGCCGGTGTTGAAGTCACCTGGGATATGGTCCATTACGACGTACAGCTTCTAGGCGGCGTTGCATTGCATAAAGGAAATATCGCGGAAATGACTACAGGCGAGGGTAAGACGCTCGTTTCTACCTTACCTGCTTACTTAAACGCATTATCCGGCCGCGGTGTGCATATTGTGACGGTCAACGATTACCTTGCTAAGCGTGACTCTGATTGGAATGCGCCGCTATTTGAGTTTCACGGAATTAGGGTGGACTGTATAGACAAATATCCTCCGAATTCTGAAGCGAGAAGAAATGCCTATGCGTGCGACATCGTATATGGGACGAACAACGAGTTTGGTTTCGACTATCTTAGGGATAATATGGCCCGCGACTCACGCGACTTAGTGCAGGGTAAGCACCACTTTGCTATGATAGATGAAGTAGATTCCGTCTTGATTGATGATGCGCGAACTCCCTTGATCATATCCGGACCTATTCCAAAAGGTGATGTTCACGAGTTTTACGATATGAAACCACGGGTCTCTACCTTGGTAGATGAGCAGCGAAAACTGGTTCAGGGATACCTCACGGAAGCCAAAAAACTTATAAAAGACGGGAACGAAAAAGAAGGAGGTCTGTCGCTTTTTAGGGTGTACCGTGGACTGCCGAAATATAAGCCCTTAATCAAATACCTCTCAGAGCCCGGTATCCGGATGATTTTGCAAAAAACTGAAAACTATTACCTTCAGGACAATAAGCGAATGATGCCGGAAGCAGATGAACCGCTGCTTTTTACCATCGATGAAAAATCGAATTCTGTGGATCTGACGGATAACGGTATCGAAACGATCACCCGAAAAAACGAAAATCCGGATTTCTTTATCCTGCCCGATATTGGGATGGAAATAGCTGATATGGAAAAAAATCCTGATCTGGACGATAAGGAAAAGCTTATACGCAAAGAAGAACTCATCAAAGATTACGGTGTCAAGGCGCAGCGTATCCATACAGTCAATCAGCTACTGAAAGCCTATTGCATGTTTGAAAAAGACACGGAATACATATTGGTAGACGGCAAGGTAAAAATAGTGGATGAACAAACCGGGCGCGTAATGGAAGGCAGGCGGTATTCGGATGGACTTCATCAGGCCATTGAAGCGAAGGAAAATGTAAAAGTAGAGGACGCCACACAGACTTACGCCACGATTACGCTGCAAAATTATTTCCGTATGTACCACAAGCTCGCGGGCATGACCGGTACCGCAGAGACTGAGGCGGGGGAATTTTGGGAAATTTACAAACTGGACGTGATCGTCATCCCGACGAACAAACCTATTCAGCGAGCGGATCGGGAGGACATGGTCTTTAAGACAGTCAGAGAAAAATTCAACGCAGTAGTCGATGAAATAAACGCGCTCACAGAAGCAAATAGGCCGGTACTTGTCGGCACGACCTCCGTGGAGATCTCCGAACTGCTAAGCAGAATGTTGACCTTGAGAAAAATTAACCACCAGGTTCTAAATGCCAAGCAACATGCCCGTGAAGCAGACGTAGTAGCCGAGGCAGGAAAACCGCGCACCGTGACTATAGCGACGAACATGGCAGGAAGGGGAACAGATATCAAGCTGACACCTGAGTCTAAGGCCGCCGGAGGCTTAGCCATTATCGGTACTGAACGCCACGAATCCCGCCGGGTTGATAGGCAGCTGAGGGGTAGATCCGGTAGACAGGGTGATCCAGGATCTTCCCAATTTTTTGTGTCGCTTGAAGACAACCTAATGCGTTTGTTTGGCTCTGAACGAATTGCTAAGCTGATGGACAGAATGGGGCTTGAGGAAGGAGAGGTCATCCAACATTCCATGATAACCAAGTCGATAGAACGGGCACAACGGAAAGTGGAAGAAAACAACTTCGGCGTACGTAAACGGCTGTTGGAATACGATGATGTCATGAACAGTCAGCGGGAGGTGGTCTACAGACGGAGGAGGAATGCGCTTCTTGGAGACCGACTGGAATTGGACATTCTAAACATCTTATACGACGTTTCTGAAGGCATCATTGAAATGGCAAAAAACACCGAAGACACGGAAGACCTTCGGATGAATATCTTTAGTTCGTTGGGAATTGACCACAGCTTCTCTGCAGCAGAGCTAAAGGAAAAGGACACGATCACCTTGACAAGGCAGCTTTTTGATGCTGCCTATAAGAATTATGTGACAAAAAACGAGGGTATTTTGCAAAAAGCTATGCCCATATTGAGGGATGTGTACAAAAAGCGGGGAGCTACTGTAAAAGAGATCATGGTACCCATATCTGACGGAATCAAACAAATCGGGGTGGTTATTAATCTTGAGTCTACCATTCAAAATGAAGGAAGGGATCTCATCCGGGCGATTGAGAAAACTGTCACGCTTGCGATCATAGACCAAAACTGGAAGGAACATTTACGGGATATGGACGATTTAAAACAGTCTGTACAGAATGCGGTGTATGAACAAAAGGATCCCTTACTTATCTATAAGTTTGAGGCTTTTGAAATGTTTAAGCGGTTTTTGGGAAGGCTAAACGACGATATCAGCACCTTCATCTCAAAGTCAGATCTTCCCAAGCAGGATCCGGACCAGGTAAAGGCTGCCCAAGCTGCAAAATCTGCAGATCCGAAAGTAACGGCGTCGAAAGAGGAAGTAGGCAGTACCTTGGGAGGCAATAGCTCCGGTGAACGACGGGCTGTAGCAAGCCGGCAAGCAGTTACCCGCGAACCGGTACAGCCGAGGAAATCCGACAAAGTGTATGGAAGAAATGACCGTGTCACCGTGCAATATGTAGATGGAAAATTGGTAAAGGATGTCAAATATAAAAGCGTAGAGCAAGATATCGACGACGCAAAATGTGTGATAATTGACAGTTAACGATTTTGGTTATGGTAAAGCGTATCCTAACACCCGCAGTTTGGCTCGTATTGTTGTCGGGCTGCGGTATCATCAGCATCAAGAAAAGCGGGGGTTCTTCCGAAAGGTATAGTGCCTATGCCGAAAATCTGGAAAACACCCTTCCTACCTTTGATCCACTTCCAGCGTCTACCCTTTCGGCCCGTTCGGGAGAAACAGTAGACCCAGTAGATGATGAGCTGGCGATCGCCGTTCAGCGTTATATTGCTGAAAATGAGATGGAAATGTATGTTAGCGGGTTTACAATTTTGGTTTACAGTGGCGTTGACCGCGAAGAGGCGTTTAAAACCAGAAACCTTCTATATTCTGATTTTCCGGATGTATCCACGTTCATGCAATATGAGCAGCCCCGTTACTTGGTAAAGGTAGGCCGGTATATCAATCGGATAGAGGCTCTAGCTTGGTACGAGAAAATCAACGAACTATTTCCCTCCGCCCGGATTGTTCAAGATCGATTCGAGCGGTCTAGATTTAACGAAAAGCCTGAAAAAATAGAGGATGCTCAAGAATAAAGTCAAATTGCTCGCCCAAACCATTAAGGAAGAGGCCATTGAACACCGTCGATACCTTCATCAACACCCCGAACTTTCCTTTGAGGAGTATGAGACGGTCGCATTTGTAGAAAAAAAACTCCGTGAGATCGGCTTGTCCAAAATTGAAAGAAAGGCTACTACAGGCCTCGTGGCGCTGATAGAAGGTAAAAATCCTACAAAGAAAATACTTGCGTTACGCGCTGACATGGATGCCTTGCCAATTTTTGAACAAAACAATGTGTCCTATCGATCGCTTAAAGACGGCGTAATGCACGCTTGTGGACATGATGTGCACACAGCATCACTTCTTGGGACTGCAAAGATTCTTCATACCCTAAGGGAAGAGTTTGAGGGTACGGTCAAGTTGATTTTCCAACCAGGTGAGGAAAAGGCTCCAGGTGGGGCATCTTTTATGATTCGTGATAATGCGCTTGAGAATCCAAAGCCAGCATCCATCTTTGGCCAACATGTGATGCCACTTATCCCCGTGGGGAAAATCGGTTTTCGGCCAGGCATGTATATGGCAAGTGCAGATGAAATATACCTGACGGTAAAAGGTAAGGGAGGCCATGGTGCCATGCCGGAAACACTCGTAGATTCGGTTGTGATTGCTTCCCATATCATCGTAGCGTTACAACAAATCATCAGTAGAAACTCTGATCCAAAAGTACCTTCTGTGCTTTCATTTGGAAAAGTAATTGCCAATGGGGCAACAAACGTCATTCCAAATGAAGTTACCATTGAAGGTACCTTCAGGACGCTCGATGAGTCCTGGCGAAAAAAAGCGAAAGAATTAATCACAACCATGGTCACGGGAATTGCTGAAGCGATGGGAGGATCTGCTGATCTCACTATCGTCCATGGCTACCCCCATTTGAAGAATGATCCTGAACTGACCAACAGGGCTACAGAAGCGGCAAAAGATTACATGGGGGAAGAGAACGTAGTCGATCTAGATCTTTGGATGGCCGCAGAAGATTTTTCCTACTATACCCAAGAAATGGCTGGCTGCTTTTACAGGTTAGGCACTAGAAACGAAGAAAAAGGCTTTGTTTCCGGCGTTCATACCCCCACCTTCGACATCGATGAAGATGCCTTCGAAGTTAGCACCGGTCTGATGGCTTGGCTGGCATTAAAGGAACTTGAAGTATCAAACAACGGCATGTGATGGATATGAAAAAGAAACTTACCCTTCTAATCATGGTTCAGCTTTTTGTCTCCTCGTCATTCGGGTGGGGACTCACTGGCCATAGAGTAGTAGGCCAACTCGCTGAATGGCATCTTAACAAAAAGGCTAGCAGAGAGATTAGTAGAATATTAGGTACTGAATCACTAGCGATGGTTTCTAATTGGATGGATGATGTAAAATCCGACCGCAACTACGACCATCTGAATACCTGGCATTACCTCACAGTGGAAGCAGGTCAAGGATATAACCCCGCTATACAGGAAGCTGGAGGAGATGCTTATGGGAAAACGAAGATGATCATTGACTTACTAAAGGAGGGTGGCCTCAGCCAACAGTCAGAACAGGAGTATCTAAAAATGTTAGTACACTTAGTTGGGGATCTTCATCAGCCGTTACATGTAGGCAAAGGCGACGATCGTGGAGGAAATGAGATACAGGTCACGTACTTCAACCAAAACTCAAATCTTCATCGGGTATGGGACAGCCAACTAATTGACGGAAAACAACTCAGCTTCAGCGAGTTAGCCACACACCTGAACCGAAAGGTAAATGAATCATTGGTGCTAAAGTTGCAATCGGCGGAAATTGAAAGGTGGCTAGAAGAAGCGGTATCTCTCCGTGAAATAATCTACGATCTACCCGAAAACAAACGGCTTTCCTACCCCTACGTATATAAAACTTTCCCCATAGTTGAACAGCAGTTGCTCGCGGCGGGAATTAGACTTGCAGGTATACTCAACGAGATTTACGGTTAACCCTTTCCCGCGGCTATTACTGCCAAATCTAGGATTTCCGGATTCGCCGCTCTAAGAACGCACGCGCAGGCCGCCAACGTAGCTCCTGTTGTCATCACATCATCAACCAGCAAAATACGTTTTCCATAAATACTCGTTTGCGGAGTGAGCTCAAAAACCTCGGACACGTTTTCCCATCGCTGAATGCGCGACTTTCTCGTTTGGGTATCAGTATTTGCCGTTCTTTTCAGTCCAGAAACGACTGTGATTGCCAACGTTTCCGCAAGTCCTTCAGCGAAACACTGGCTTTGGTTATACCCTCTTCTCCGAAGCTTTGTGGTATGAAGCGGTACAGGTATGATCGAATGCCACCTAGTTTGGTAGCCCTGCTCTATCAGTAATTGTCCGTAGAGACGGCCCAATACCCTACCAAGTCCTGGTTTATTTTTATATTTCAGCTGGTGTAATATTTGTTGACTCAGTCCCTTTTTCGAATACTTCAGGTAAGACATTACCCATTCTACATGTGCCAGCCCCATTATTTTCGTCTTTAGGTCGTTAGATTCAGGAAAAAGGTGGTATGAGGCAACGGGTAGATTCGCTTGGCAAACTCGGCAAAGATGGTCTTCGAAGGCAAAGAGGCTCCGTCTACAGACGACACAGGTTTCCGGGAAAATTAGTGTCAAAAAATCTTCAAATACATTGAAACGCATATCGAAAAAGGGATGTTAGGTTACTAGTACGTCTAAAACTACTATATTTGTCAGTCAACTCATTAACGGTTATTAAAGTAGGGGAAATCAGACAAAAAATCAACTATGTTTAAAAAAGACTTAGACCTCGAAATTCGGTGGGGCAAGCTTTTGTCAGGTTTAGCCGGATTGTTTCAGAAGAAACCCACAGACCTAAATGCCGTTCTATTTATAATAGGGGTACAGGAATTAGGTAAGGGCAACCGGGTGTTCACGAAAGAAGAAAAGCAAGATTTGATGCATATAGCGGTATGCAAAATCCTCAGCTTGTCAGGGTTTTACTCATTGGAGTTCATAGATCAAGATGGCTGGCCTCATTGGACATTAGTTAATGAATTACCCCATTTGAATGCAGCAGAACAAGAAAAAATGCTGAAATTACACGTGCTAGAATACTTTGAACGGGAATTCGAAACTCAGATTAACTAACAAGGGCACAGGCTCAGACATAAAGTTGGTCGTTATGGGAAGATTCTCCTGGCTTTAATTCCGACAACTAGCACGGATAGATCGGTACGAATTGTGACAGCTGCAAGGCAATTTATAAACAGATGAATCGAACCTGCCTACCGGGCAGGCCTACCTGGCCGGTAGGCAGGGATTCCCAAGCCTGTCCCGACTAGTCAGGATGGCCTTTGAAAAATAATTATAGACACATGAAATTAGTTTCGTACAACGTCAACGGGATACGGGCCGCGATTAAGAAAGACTTCATTGGATGGTTGAAATCTGCAGACCCGGATGTTATTGGGCTACAAGAAGTGAAATCCTCAGTCCAACAAATTGATGTTTCCTTATTCGAGGACCTTGGGTATGAAGTTTATTGGCATGACGCCGTAAAGAAGGGATATAGCGGGGTGGCAACACTTACTAAAATAAAACCCCTTGCTATCCATTATGGTATGAACATGCCTATCTATGATGATGAAGGTAGGGTACTGCGTTTGGATTTCGACGGATTTTCTTTTGTGAATACCTATTTTCCTTCAGGGACAACCGGTGACGTCAGGCAGGCGTTTAAATACAGATTTCTCGATGATTTGTACGGCTTTTCCCAAGATCTTCGCGAAAACCACCCATGCTTAATATGGAGTGGTGACTACAACATTTGCCATAAGCCGATAGATATACATGATCCCGTTTCGAACAAAAACTCATCTGGTTTTCTGCCTGAAGAACGGGCATGGATGGATAAATTTACAGCGTCAGGTTTTGAAGACAGCTATCGGGTCAAACATCCGGATCTCACAGATCAATACACATGGTGGAGCTACCGAGCAAATGCCCGGTCTAATAACAAGGGTTGGAGGATTGATTATCACATGACAACAAAAAACTTAAACAAACGTATACGGAGCACATCCATACTCGCGAATGTTACACATTCAGATCATTGTCCTATATTGATAGAGATCGATTGATGAATGATTAAAATTATTCTAAAATTAATGGCAAAATATTAATGAAATCGATCAAAATTTCAATTCCCTCATTGATTGAAAATATAACAATCATAGAAAGCTTTATTGATAATGCCAAGGAGAGGTTTCACATCAGCGATGACATCTATGGCAATATAATGATATCAGTCACCGAATGCGTCAGTAACGCGATCATTCATGGAAACAAGGAAAACCCGAAAAAGACGGTCAATCTGGAGTTAAGGTTCTATGAGGATCAAATAAAGTTTGTTGTTACCGATGAGGGAGAGGGGTATGATTATCATCACCTAAGTGACCCTACAGCTCCAGAAAATCTTGAAAAGGCTGGTGGAAGAGGCGTGTTTTTGATGAAACATCTTTGTGATGACATCTCATTTGAAGACAGTGGCCGAAAAACGATTCTAACTTTTTACATGAACTGATATGCCCGTCCGTTTTTTCGAGGAAGAAACTACGTTTAAATTGGTCCAAAAAAACCGCTACAAAAATTGGATTAAGCAAATTGCTAAAAATGAAGGCTACTCCATGGGCGAGTTGAATTACATCTTTTGTTCAGATGAATACCTTCTCCAAATTAATGTAGCTTATCTAGATCATGATACATTTACGGATATCATTACATTTGATCAGCGGGATGATCCTAAAGAAATATCAGGAGAAATTTATATTAGTGTAGATAGGGTATCGGAAAACGCACTGTTATTCAAGGTTCCTTTTCAAACTGAACTGGAACGGGTAATTAGTCACGGACTGTTACATTTATGTGGGTATTCAGATAAAAACAAAGAGGAAAAACTACACATGCGTCTGAAAGAAGACGAAGCCTTGCGTGTTTTGAATACGCTCAAATCTTGAAGGTGTTCCACGTGGAACACTTGGATGATTAATAAAAAAACACAGATGTTCCACGTGGAACACTTAGCGAAGTAATAATATGTTTCAACAATATGATGTAATCGTAGTAGGTGCCGGACATGCCGGATGTGAAGCCGCGCACGCAGCAGCAACCATGGGTTCTACGGTGTTGTTGTGCACCATGAACATGAACACTATTGCTCAAATGTCCTGTAATCCAGCGATGGGTGGTATCGCAAAAGGCCAAATTATACGAGAAATTGATGCGCTTGGGGGATTATCCGGTATTATATCCGATAAATCCATGATCCAGTTTAGAATGCTAAATAGATCGAAGGGACCCGCTATGTGGTCTCCCAGAAGTCAGAACGATCGTATGCGGTTTGCGGAGGAATGGCGGTTAGCCTTGGAGGGAACCGAAAATGTTGATTTCTGGCAGGAGATGGTTACGGGACTAATAGTCAACGAAAATAAGGTAATCGGCGTCCGTACAGGAATTGGTATCGAGATCAAAGCCAAATCAGTCGTCCTAACTAACGGTACATTCCTAAACGGAGTTATCCATATCGGTGAAAAACAAATGGGAGGGGGGCGAACCGGCGAATCAGCTGCGACCGGCATTACAGAAGACCTGCGAAAACTTGGTTTTGAGTCAGGAAGAATGAAAACAGGTACTCCGCCTAGGGTTGACGGACGAAGCCTAGATTACTCTAAAATGGAGATACAATACGGAGATACAGCACCAGAAAAATTTTCCTACCTTCCATCTACAACAACCTTAAAAACACAGAAAACCTGCTGGATAACCTATACCAACAAAGACGTCCACGAGACTTTAACCGAAGGCTTTGATAGGTCACCCATGTTCAACGGGAGAATTAAAGGCCTCGGGCCAAGATATTGTCCCTCTATCGAAGACAAGATTAATCGCTTTGCCGAAAGAGACAGGCATCAGATATTCGTCGAACCCGAGGGATGGAATACGGTAGAAATCTATGTTAACGGCTTTTCTACCTCGCTTCCCGAAGATATTCAATATAAAGCGCTGCGAAAAATCCCCGGCTTCGAAACCGCCAAAATGTTCCGTCCAGGATATGCCATCGAGTATGATTTTTTTCCACCAACTCAACTTAAGTTATCCTTAGAAACGCAGTTAGTGGAAAACTTATTCTTTGCGGGGCAAATAAACGGAACAACAGGCTACGAAGAAGCCGCAGCCCAAGGCCTCATCGCTGGCATGAACGCACATAACAAAGTCAAAGAAAAAGATCCCCTTCTACTGAAAAGATCAGAAGCATATATTGGGGTACTAATTGACGATCTAATAAATAAAGGGACCGAAGAACCTTACCGGATGTTTACATCGCGAGCTGAGTTTAGACTGTTACTCAGACAGGATAATGCTGACCTTCGCCTAACAAAGATTGGCCATAAGCAAGGACTAGCAAGCAATGAACGCCTAGAACTAGTCCTTACGAAAGAACAGGAAACTGCAAGGCTTTTGAAAGAATTACACGTATTGAAACTCGATCCCGAAACCCACAATGAGGGGCTCTTAAAGTTGGAAACTGCCGAAATTAGAGAAAAAACCAGCTTTGATAAACTGGTACGACGTCCACATCTTAGTATAAACGATATCGCTTCGATTGACACAAACTTTAGCAATACACTTCACACCTATTCAAAAGATGTTTTAGAGCAAGCAGAAATACTATTAAAATACGAAAGCTACATCATCAAAGAAAAAGCCATTGCTGACAAAATGGTACAGCTTGAGAACTATCGGATCCCTACGACATTCAACTACTCACAAATTACCGCGCTCTCATCAGAAGCACGTCAGAAGCTTTCGACCGTAAAACCGGAAACATTGGGACAAGCATCAAGAATAAGCGGTGTAACCCCTGCAGACGTGTCTATACTTACTGTATATTTAGAACGATAACATGTACGAACGATTAACCCATTGCCCGCTTTGCAACCGAGCACACTTTTTAAATCAGCTCATTGTTAAAGACCACGCAAATACACAGGAATCTTTCACCATATGCCGTTGTACACATTGTGACCTATGGTAAACAAATCCAAGACCTACAGCGGAAGCTATAGAAAAATACTACAACCACCAAGACTACATATCACATTCCAATAAAAGCAACAGCCTTGTCAATATACTTTACAAACTAGTAAGAAAAATAACACTCAGACAGAAACTTAACTGGATAAGCGAACGCCACAAAACTCCGGCGCGATTATTGGATTACGGCTCTGGAGCTGGATACTTTCTCGCAGCAGCAAAAAATCACGGCTGGACGGTATCAGGAGTTGAACCAAACGAACTCGCCAGGGCCACAACAGACGAACAGCATAACATAACAGTCAGCACACACATTGATGAATTAACTAAAGAGAAAAAATATGACGTCATTACATTATTTCACGTGCTTGAACACGTACATGATTTAAAGAACACCCTACAGCACTTATTGAAATTATTAAAACGAAGAGGAACCCTTTATATCGCAGTGCCAAACAGAGAGGCACCCGACTCAAACTACTATAAAGAAAATTGGGCTGCTTTAGATATACCACGGCATCTATATCATTTCAATAAAAAATCAATGGAATTCCTCGCAGACAAATACGGACTCAAAATCATTGACACGAAACCTATGTTATTTGATACCTATTACATCTCCATACTGTCTGATAAATATGCACAAGGTACTTCCTCCATTTTTTCTTCCATCACGAAAGGTTATAAGTTTAACACCCTAGCAAGCAACCAAAACGATAATTATTCAAGTATCCTCTTTATTATGAAAAAGAAATGATATCAATAAGGAATTACTTCTTTCTACTGATCATCGTAACAGCATGGTTCTCTTGTGCAAAACAAAGCTCGCCTATGGGAGGCCCAAAAGATGAAGACCCACCAATTCTAATAGAAACATCCCCAAAAGACCAAGCCACCAACGTTCAACCAAAGGAAATAAACCTGACTTTTAACGAGTATGTACAACTTGATAATCCTACAAAACTTATCATTATTACCCCAAGGATTAAAGTAGACGAAGTTGAGTTCTTAGCAATCAAGAACAGGGTAAATATCAAATTAAACCAAACACTTGAAAAAGAAACTACATATGTTTTCAATTTCCAGAAAAGTGTGCAGGATATTACCGAAAAAACACCGGCTGAAAACCTAAAACTGGTATTCTCTACAGGCGCAACTATAGATAGCCTTACCCTTTCCGGAACGGTAGACTACATCTTCCCACCCAAAGACAACGAATTTAAAGATGTTTTGGTAGGCCTTTATGCGGAGGAAGATACCACAGACCTATTTACATCCCCACCTTACTACATCGCACAAGTGGATACGGTAGGGAGGTTTGCGATCACTAACATAAAAGCTGGAAGATTCCGTCTATACACCTGGCATGACGACAACAATTCACTGAAAGCTGAATTCAGAAATGAATCCTATGGCTTCTATCCGGAACCACTAGAAATAACAGAAAATATGACAGGCCTTCATCTTAACCTTTTTAAAGGAGACCTATCAGAACTGAAAATAAACCGCTCCGGAACCAGTGGGACAAATTATGATATCATCCTTAGCAAACCACCGATTTCCTATACGATAGAACACGAAGAAGTAGGAAAAACAATCTTTCACAGGCTGAACGACAAAACGATAAGAATTTACAGTACAGAACTATTAAACGACAGTACACAGATTCAACTTAACATACAAGACTCCGTAGGATTCAAAATTGATACAGCACTATACGCCAAATTTGAAGAAAGTGACAGAAAACCCGAACAGTTAGAAATAACCGTTAACTCAGGATTATCCTTTTTAAACACCATCGAATCACAATGGAACTTCAACAAACCAATAAAAACCATCAATTTTGATTCCCTATATGTGACATATGATACTGCCGGAAGGATCCCCATAGCACCAAAAGATGTGCATTTTACAGACAGCACGAAATTCACCCAGCTCAATATAAAAGTCCAAATACCAGACTCCCTAAATATAGAAACATATACCGTTTATGTCGGCGATTCAACGATAAGGGACATAGAAGGGATCTACAACAAAGAACCCATAAAAGCTAGTTATAAAAAATTGAAACAAGACAGGCTTTCAGACGGCATCTCCGGCAAAATCCTGACAGAAGAGCGACCGATAATTGTCCAATTGATAAATAAACAGAACACTGTCGTACAAGAGCTTTATTTAACGGAAACTAACGAATACGAGTTTACTAAAATCGAAGCTGGAGATTACAAACTTAGGGCAATCGTCGACCGAAACTCAAATAAACGCTGGGATCCTGGCAACTACCGCGAAAACCAGCAACCTGAACCCGTCTATTTTTATTATGATAACGAAAAAAAGACCCAGGAATTTATGCTAAAAGGGGGATGGCTACTGAACGAAATTAACATCAACACACGACCGGACACTGGAAATAGTCCTCAAAAGGACTAAAAACCTCTATCCCAACAAAATCAAAAATTCATTAAAACCTGTGGATCGACTGTGGATAACCCCACATAAAACCAAGGGTAGCTATACACATACCCACATGACCAATCCCCGGACCAACTAACCGCACTGTCACTGAGGATAAACTCCCTATTGTCCCCAGCCATTAACGATTTAATCCACAGAAGTCCATCAACAGCAACCACACATCTCATTATCAACAAAATAGCTTATATTCCTGTAACTATTTCATTCATAATTACTTACATTAAAAATATCTGTTGATAACTGGGCAATTCCTATCGAAACAGTGTTAACACCAGTGTGAATAAGAAAAAGCCCATAAATTACCCACATATCAACAACCTAATAAAGACAGCTATTTTCTTAATTAAATAAAGCTTATATAAAAAATAGCGTGTGAACAACTAATTCTGATTCCATTAGGGAACCTTGCCCGCCGAAACGTTAAATCGATGCAGTAGATAGTTTGAGTGATAGCATGGCTTTCACTGAGCCTAATTTTTTTCCTGATTTAGTATGCATGCATAACTTTTTTGATTATATTTAGCTATCTAGATGAAAATTTACGTATAAAAGGTATGCATAAATCTAGGTATGGCTCAGTTTTAACACACAGCGCCGAATTCATTGCGAGATATTACCTATTCAAAACTGAAAAAAGCTGTCCTAACCTTGCGTGCGGCGGAAATTAGTGTCTCTAAACAGAGATCAGAACAAATGGAATCGATCTCCACTCAAGTGATAGACAGTGAAATTATTATAAATCGTGAAACCTTCCTGCCGCAAGTAGGGATTCCAACCCCATTCTGAACGGGGCAAGTTATGATGGCTAGAAAAAACTTTTAGACAGATGAAAAAAAGAGGAAACGGTTGATTTTCACATTAAATCAACATGGCATTCGATTTCAAGAATGTACAACCAAAAAGCTGTACAAGAGGATATCACCACTTCTATAGGGTTTGTATTGATAAATATCAATTCTAAAGACGGTACTCCGGCAACGAAAATAGCTCCAATGATGGGGCTTGAATCAAGAAGTCTAACTCGAGTTCTAAAAACAATGGAACAAAAAGGCCTGATAGTAAAGTTCGCCGACTCTTTTGACAAACGTTCAGTCAGGATTTGTTTGACAGAGAAAGGAAGGCAAAAGAAAGCAATATCAATAGAAACGGTGATGGACTTTAACCATAAAGTAAAGCAGGCACTATCTGAGGAAGAATGGGATTCCTTCTTTTCCATATTCCAAAAAATCGACCAAGTAATTGCAAATGAATTAAAATAAGACTTAAACCTTATACGACTTATGAAAAGAACAATTCGAAAAGTAGCCATTTTGGGATCCGGCGTAATGGGATCCAGAATAGCCTGCCATTTTGCCAATATAGGTGTGCAGGTACTTCTACTGGACATTAGTCCCCGAGAATTGACAGAAGAGGAAACAAAAAAGGGACTTTCGTTGGATAGTACTCAAGTGAAAAACCGACTGGTAAATAACGCCTTACAAGATACGTTGAAATCTAAACCTTCACCTATCTACGATACGGCGTTTGCCGATCGCATTCAGACCGGAAACTTTGATGATGATCTAGCAAAAATCAAATCAGTGGACTGGGTAATGGAGGTTGTCGTAGAAAAATTGGAAATCAAACAGTCCTTATTTGAAAAGGTAGAGCGATATAGGACTCCAGGAACATTAATTACGTCAAATACATCCGGAATTCCGATGTATTTGATGTCGGAGGGAAGGAGTGACGATTTCCAACAGCATTTCGCAGGTACACATTTTTTTAATCCACCGAGATACCTTAGATTATTGGAAATTATCCCGGGTCCTAATACTAGGCCGGAGATCATTGATTTTCTCATGGACTATGGCGATCGCTTTTTAGGGAAAGAGACGGTTCTTTGCAAGGATACGCCGGCTTTCATTGCAAATCGCATAGGTGTTTATTCCATCATTTCTGCGATCCATACGATTGAAAAGTTAGGTATGGGTGTATCCGAAGTAGACAAGCTTACCGGTACGGTCATTGGGAGGGCTAAATCCGCGACCTTTAGAACGATGGATGTGGTAGGTCTTGATACCACTGTTAATGTTGCTACGAACCTGTCAAAGGTCTTAACGCACGACGAATCCAAGGACCGCTTTGAATTGCCAAACAGCATGAAGGTACTTCATGAAAATAAGTGGCTTGGGGACAAAACAGGTCAGGGCTATTTCAAAATGATTCGCCACAAAGACGGCAGTAAAGAATTGAAGGAAATCGATCTGAAGACGATGGAATATAAGGACGTAGAAAAGCCACGTCTCAAATCTCTTGATGAAGCCAAGCCGATAGAAAATCTTAAAGAACGTATAAAGTTCTTAGTAAACTATCCAGATAGATCGGGCGAATTTTTTAGAACTACCTTTTATGATCTATTTCGGTATTGTTCTTTCCGAATTCCCGAAATAGCTGATGAGTTATACCGTATAGATCAAGCAGTGTCAGCCGGCTTCGGTTGGGAGTATGGACCATTTGAAAACTGGGATATTCTAGGGGTAAGGCAGACCGTAGAAAAGATGGAACAGGCGGATCAAAAGCCAGCCAGTTGGGTATATGAGATGCTGGAAAGCGGCAAGGACAGCTTTTACAAAGTAGAAAATGGAAAACGGCACTTCTATGATATCCCAAGCAAAACCTACCAACTCATACCAGGCCAAGACGAGTTTGTTTTGCTTGATACCCTAAAGGCAGCCAAGAAGAAAATTTGGGGGAATGAAGGAGCTACATTGTACGACATGGGCGATGATGTTGTAGGTCTAGAATTCCATACAAAAATGAATTCGCTAGGCGCAGAGGTGATTGAAGGGATCAATACCGCTATAGCCATGGCAGAAAAGTCCTATAAAGGACTAGTTATTGGAAATGAAGGAGCAAATTTCTCCGCGGGTGCAAATTTGGCGATGCTCTACATGTTTGCGGGCGATCAGGAATTTGATGAGATAAATCTAATGATCGCGCAGTTTCAAAATACGATGATGCGGGTTCGATATTCATCCGTTCCCGTTATCGTTGCGCCGCACAATATGGCATTAGGTGGAGGCTGTGAAATGTCACTGCATGCTGACGCTATTCAAGCACATGCCGAACTGTATATGGGACTGGTAGAAGTAGGAGTAGGCCTTATACCTGCAGGAGGGGGAACTAAGGAAATGACCCGCCGGTTTGCCAATAACGTTGTCACAGGAGATGTCGAACTCAACCGCCTGCAGGAAACCTTTATGAACATTGCCATGGCTAAAGTATCGACTTCGGCTGAAGAGGCCAGAAATATGGGTTATTTAGAGGCGAAAGATTCAATCACGCTAAACCGAAAAAGACAACTGGCTGAGGCGAAAGCAAAGGTACTTGCGTTGCATGAGGCCGGATATACGCAACCTATGCAACAAACAAACATACGCGTCTTGGGCAAAACAGCCTTGGCGATGTTTGAAGCAGGGATCACAGGAATGCGCTACGGCGCCTATATTTCTTCCCACGATGCCAAAATTGCCCGCAAACTGGCTTGGGTAATGAGCGGGGGTGATTTATCTACTCCCACTGAAGTGAGTGAGCAATACTTGCTAGATTTGGAACGCGAGGCTTTCTTGAGCCTTACGGGTGAACAGAAGACACTAGAGCGAATTAACAGCATTCTGTTTAAGGGTAAACCGTTGAGAAATTGAAAAGGCAAGAAGCGACGTTCGCATTTACGTATACCGCTAGACACACCTTTTTTCTACGGTCCTGTTTGTATACCTAATACACCTGCACGTTCGCTTATTTCTAACAACAAACAAGTTCAAAAAAACCTAATTTTAAAAACATGGAAGCTTATATAGTAAATGGATATAGATCAGCTGTTGGAAAGTCAAAAAAGGGAGGTTTTCGTTTTTACAGACCGGATGATTTGGCCGCTGATGTGATTAAGTTTTTAATGGAAAAAACACCACAGGTGACACCCAAGATGGTGGATGACCTGATAGTCGGGAATGCTATTCCAGAGGCGGAGCAAGGGATGCAGATGGGGCGTATGATTGCGTTATTGGCATTAGGCAAAGATGTACCTGGATTTGTCATGAACCGCTATTGTGGATCCGGCTTAGAAGCCATAGCATTGGCCACGGCAAAAATCCGATCTGGAATGGCAGAGTGCATTATTGCGGGCGGAACAGAGTCTATGTCCCTCGTACCTATGATGGGTTACAAAACGGCGTTAAATTGGAACATTGCTTCAAAAACCCCCGACTACTACCTCAATATGGGATTAACCGCCGAAGAACTCTCAAAAGAATACAACATCACCCGGGAGGATTCGGATGCGTTTTCGGTTCGCTCACATGAGAAAGCGTTAAGTGCTATCGCTGAGGGCAGGTTTAAAGATGAAATTGTGCCCGTTCAAATAGAGGAAACCTACTTGGATGAAAATAGCAAACGGAAAACCCGCACGTTTACGGTAGATACTGATGAAGGCCCACGTCCTGGAACCACCATGGAGGTACTTTCCAATCTAAAGCCAGCCTTCAAGCAGGGAGGACAGGTCACCGCGGGAAATTCATCCCAAACCTCAGACGGCGCCGCATTCGTGATGGTGATGTCAGAGCGAATGGTGAAGGAACTCAACCTCGAGCCTGTTGCCCGTTTGGTTTCTTATAGTGTCGCTGGCGTAGAGCCGCGAATTATGGGCATCGGACCCAAAGAGGCGGTACCAAAAGCATTAAAGCAGGCTGGGCTGTCCCTATCAGCTATACAACTTATCGAATTGAATGAAGCTTTCGCTGCCCAGGCACTTACGGTTATCAAGGCACTTGATTTTGATCCTGAAATTGTAAATGTCAATGGAGGCGCAGTGGCCTTAGGCCATCCACTCGGTTGCACAGGAGCTAAATTGAGTGTTCAAATTATCAACGAACTTAAAAAGAGAGACCAGAAATACGGCCTTGTTACAGCCTGTGTTGGCGGGGGTCAGGGTGTAGCCGGCGTCATTGAAGTATTCTAGTCAAACACAGGTTCGTTAGCTAGTGTATCGCGTAACCAGCTAACGTTACATTTCTCACCAAAGCACGTATCACGTATCTCAAAGCAACTATCAAAATGGAAACGCTAAAAAAATCAATTAACGGGGGAGAATACCTCATTAAGGATGCTGAAGCTGATCAGGTATTTATACCAGAAGCATTCAGTGAAGAACAAATGATGATGGCACAGGCCTGTCAGGACTTTTTGGATACGGAGATCGAACCCCATAGAGATGCTATCGACAGTATGAAACATCCCGAACTTGTGCCGGCTATACTTAGAAAGGCCGGAGACCTCGGTTTGCTGGGAATAGCTGTTCCTGAAGAATATGGTGGCCTGGGGATGAGTTTCAATACATCCATGCTAATCGCTGATATCATTGGATCAGCGGGTTCCTTCTCCACTACCTATGGAGCGCATTCTGGTATAGGTACGCTTCCGATTTTGTATTATGGAACTGAGGAGCAAAAACAAAAATACCTTCCCAAACTTGTCAACGCGGAATGGGCTGCCTGTTACTGCCTGACCGAACCCGACGCCGGTTCGGATGCCAACAGTGGAAAAACGAAGGCTGTGCTCAATGAGGAGGGGACGCATTACCTCATTACGGGACAGAAAATGTGGATCTCAAACGGTGGCTTTGCCGATCTGTTTATCGTGTTTGCCCGGATAGCGGACGACAAATATTTATCGGCATTTATCGTGGAGAAATCCTTCGGTGGCATTAGCATGAACGAAGAGGAAAAGAAAATGGGCATCAAGGGATCTTCTACAAGACAGGTTTTTTTCAATGAATGCAAGGTGCCTGTGGAAAACATGCTTTCCGAGCGTGGGAATGGGTTCAAGATAGCCGTCAATATTTTAAATATAGGCCGAATAAAATTAGGAGCCGGAGTTTTGGGAGGTTGCAGAAAGGTATTGCGCGACGCGATCCAATATGCAGGCGAACGAAAACAGTTTGGGGTGTCTATCAACAGCTTTGGCGCCATCAAACAAAAACTGGCAGAAATGGCCATTCGCACCTATGCGTGCGAATCATTGTGCTACCGCGCAGGACAGGATGTAGAAGACCGAATCGCCGCATTGACTCATGACGGAATGGATCCCACCTTGGCCAAACTGAAAGGGGTTGAAGAATTTGCCATCGAGTGTGCTATCGCAAAAGTGCATGGATCTGAGGTACTTGATTATGTGGTAGACCAAGGGGTACAGGTTTATGGTGGCATGGGCTACTCGGCAGAAGCACCGATGGAGCGTGCTTACCGCGATGCCCGAATATCCCGAATCTACGAAGGGACAAACGAAATCAACCGCATTTTAATGGTTGGGATGGTCCTGAAACGTGCGATGAAGGGGGAAATAGACCTGTTTGGTCCGGCGATGGCTGTAGGTGAAGAGTTGAAAGCTGTTCCCAGTTTTGAAACGGTAGACAGGTCACAACCATTAGCAGTTGAAAAGCACACGATCAAACAACTTAAGAAAGTATTTTTGATGCTTGGTGGACGGGCGGCCCAAGTGCTGGGCAATAAACTCGAAAGCGAACAGGAGATTATGATGAACCTTGCGGACATTATGATCGAAATCTATGCTGCCGAATCCGCGCTACTCCGAACCGAGAAGCTTATCGAGAAAAATGGCCTTGAAGCTAATGCTATACACATTGCAGCGACTCAGGTATATCTTTTCGAAGCAGTAGAAAAGATACAATCCGCAGGTAAAGAGGCAATTATGTCTTTTCTTACAGGCGATGAGCAAAAGGTGATGTTAATGGGCCTTAAGCGCTTCACCAAATCCGAACCTGTAAACACAAAGGCCTTACGCCGGCAAGTGGCAGATGCACTTATTGAATCTGGCAAGTATTTATTCTTTTAAGTCCAACCCCTTGTAAAACGAAATCCGGTTTACAAGGGGTTTTTCCGTTAACTTCTTAATGCATACTTCCGATACCAAATTTATTAATCGAGCACGTACGTAATAGGCTATTTTTCGGAAGAGGGTTATTTGCTTTTTAACACGTTACCAACGCACGGTTTTTCGGGATATTTACCCGCAATACAACAGCGGGAATCAAGCTACTTTACCCGCCAATCGCTAAATAGATCGTCGATCAAGCCGTATGACGTTTTGGTATACATAAGATCTAGCGTAATTTTTTTAATCTAAAAAACTACATTTATATACATTTACAAACAGTTTGTATTAAATACAATCAAATTAAATTATTTAATACAAATAAAATAAATT
>WGNT01000190.1 GCA_016124425.1 Cytophagales bacterium | reverse complement strand
GGAATAGATCCCGTAGAAGGCATTAAGAAACTAGAGGGCAGAATCATCAGTCTACATTTCAAAGACCTCAACGCTTGGGGAACAAGAAATGCCCATGATGTGCCTTGGGGAACAGGGACCTGTAATGTTGCGGGTGTGTTGCACGAGCTAAACCGTCAAGGCTTTAAAGGTGTGTTTTCCGCGGAATACGAACACAACTGGGAAAATAATCTCCCTGAGGTAGCTGAAAGTATGGAATACTTCAAACGGGTAGCTTCGCAATTTTGAAGCAAATGAACCGCCTCGCAACAGTTAAACGGGAAAATAAAGGCACAGTTCTCCCAATCACGAAGATATAATGCCGTATTATTAACCGATCATTGAGCATTCAAACCTTGAAACCACTAAAAAACAGCCCGCTATGAAAAGTGCCCTATATCTATTTCTGCCGATGCGTATGAAAAAATTCGACTATCCTCAACGGATTACTAATGGTTTGCTCGCCATTATACTTTTTGCGCTTCTGGCCTACTCATGTCAAAACGCCGCACCGGTAGCAGAACAGCTAGCTACGGATGAATTTGCCTATTTGGAATGGGGCATCGAGGACTTTGAAGAAGCCTATCGCACCCAGCAGGTGACGGTAGAAGAAGTAGTCAGTGCCTACCTGCAACGTATAAGCGAGCTAGACCATGCTGGACCAGAAATCCGATCAGTGTTGGAAGTGAATCCGGACGCCATCGCCATTGCAAGGGAACTAGATAGCTTGCTCAAAGAGGGAAAACGAAAAGGCCCTTTGCATGGCATCCCGGTATTGTTGAAGGATAATATAGACACCCATGACAACATGCACACTACTGCAGGATCCAGGGCATTAGCCGGTTCCCGCCCTTTACGGGACAGTTTTGTCGCCGAAAGATTACGGGAGGCCGGAGCGGTCATCATTGGTAAAGCCAACCTGAGCGAATGGGCCAACTTTCGGGGGGAAATGTCCAGCAGCGGATGGAGCGGCTTGGGCGGCCAAACGAAAAACCCTTATGTGCTGGACCGCAATCCTTGTGGCTCAAGTGCAGGGTCCGGTGCGGCTATTTCCGCCAATTTTGCAGTAATGGCCGTCGGAACCGAAACGAATGGATCTATTGTATGTCCCTCTACCGCTAACGGGATTGTGGGCATCAAACCCACAGTAGGCTTAATCAGCAGGTCTGGCGTCATCCCCATTTCCTACACCCAAGATACGCCGGGGCCGATGACGAGGACTGTACGTGACGGTGCAATTAGCCTTGGGGCAATGGTCGGTATTGATCCTAGGGATGACAAGACGGCAGCAAGTGAAGGAAAATACCATTCCGACTACACTGTCTTCTTAAAAGCAGACGGGCTAAGCGGCAAAAAAATCGGATGGCTCAAGGATAAAGCCGGCGTAAATTTTAAAGTAGACGTGCTCATGGAAAATGCTATTGCCTTCATGGAAAGTCAGGGAGCGGAGATTATCCCAATACAGGAGATTTCCACATCTAATCCCGGCAGCCACTCCTTCCAGGTGATGCTGTACGAATACAAAGCAGGATTGAATAGCTACTTTCAGTCACTTGGAGATCAGGCACCTATAAAAAACCTTCAGGAATTAATCGCCTTTAATAAAGCAGATTCTGTAGAGCTAATGCATTACAATCAAAAATACCTTGAGATGGCGCAGGAAAAAGGGGACCTTTCCGATCCAGAATACCTAGAAGCACTGGAAAAGTTACGGGTTTTTAGTCAGGATGAAGGTATCGACAAGGTATTGGCCGAATTTGACCTCGATGCCATCATCGCTCCTACAGGTAGTCCCGCATGGAAGACAGACTGGACAAATGGAGACAGCTACCACTTGGGAAGCTCTTCACCTGCGGCGCACGCCGGATATCCGAGTATTACAGTGCCTATGGGGATGATTGATGGGTTACCTGTCGGAATTTCATTCTTTAGCACCGCATGGTCCGAGCCCCTTTTGCTGGAGATAGCCTATTCTTTTGAGCAGGGGACCAAAGCTCGACGCGTGCCGGAATTCATGGAGCGCATCGGAAATTAGTACATCAGTTTGAAAAAATGGTATTCCCAACTGGAGACAAATCCCAAGATATGTAGGCATCGGAAAAAACCCCTTTTCAGCCTGGAACAACGGGCAAATAAACAAAAAACGGATGATGCCCCTCATGAAAGACTTAGGTGAATCAAAACAACACTATCGCTTCACGCTTCGGTACCTCGGAACTATAGGGTAGGTTTTGGGTGATGGCCACCGACGTATATAAACGTCTACTGGCTCAATACAATAGAAGAACGCTGGAAAGTTAGGTTTTCAGCAACGTACAAGTTTCGTTTTGACGATTACTACCTGATATAAAGCCAACGTTTTCTAAATCTACCAAGAGATTTGACACGTTTGATCATTTCCAAAAACACTGCTGCTCTATGAACCTAGTTAAAGCCAGTCTCATATCCGTTTTTATCTCCTTTCTTTTAGTTTGCTCCTGTCAGAAAAAGGAAACGGCACAGCTCGATCCTGTGTATTCCGAAGCAATGGCCAGGGAAATCAGTTTTGTAACCAGCGGAGACATTCAGCGAACAGACGTAATACAGGTCATCTTCAACCAGCAAATGGTAGAAGAAGAACAAGTTAACAGCTCTCCTAAAGAGGTCTTTACTTTTTCGCCAAAAATTGCCGGAAAGGCTGTATGGACAAGTACGCAGGTACTGACGTTTCAACCCGAAGAGGACCTTCCCAGCCGCACCTTAATAACGGGTACCTTGCAGATGCAAAAACTAGACCCACGATACCGCGAAGAACAACTTGAAGGTCTCGTTTTCCAGTTCAACGTATTGGGCAGAGAGATTGCGTCCTACACGAGTAGCGTCACACTGAAGGACAGAAATGATCCAAGTATCGTGTATTTCAGCGGGTCTATGGGCTTTTCCGAAAACACCTCTCTTGAAAAGATCCAGTCAGGTGCCCAGATCCGCGGAATGAAGGACATATCTTTGACATGGAGCCAGGTAGATGATAGGAATTTTCAGTTTACCAGCGGAAACATCATCCGTACCGATAAGGAACAGCAACTAACCCTTCAGATAAGTAGGAAAATACTGGATTTGGAAGAAGACTTTTCTGAAGGATTCATTGTCTATCCGCTAAAAAACATGTCCCCTACCGCGTTTTCGGCAGATGAATCGGGCAAAAGCCCACGTATACGCATCAATTTTTCTGATGAACTCGATATTGACCAAACCTTGGACGGTCTGATACGGGTAACACCAGCGGTCAGGTATGAGGCAAAAAAGCTAGGTAGCTCCATTATTATAGATGGTGAATTCAAGTTTGGTGAAACCTATACCATTACCGTATTGAAGGGGATAAGCAATCGATGGGGAAATAAAACCGAAACCGAAACAACACGTCAGCTCACATTTGCTGACATTCCTCCCCAACTTGAATTTGGAGCGGATGGCATCATTCTACCAAGTTCTAATCAGAAAAGAATTCAATTTTATATCACAAATCTGAATCAGGTACATTTGGAGGTTAAAAAGGTGTACACCTCCCATATTGGCAGATTTGCACAGGCTTCCCAGCTACATAGTACCAAAAGCAGGAACACTGGTTTTCCGGACCACTACTCAGGAAGCGTAGGCGTGATCATCAAAAACCAAACCCTTACCCTAAAAGCACCGAAAAACCAATGGGTACTTCAGGAGTTTGATCTTTCTGACTTGTTTGGGACCTATGAAGATGGTCTATTTCTGGTTCGGGTCAATTTCACACCCGAAGATGTCGCGGTGCCGATAGTGGGAGATTTGCTCCCCCACATTCAGGAAAAAGGCCAAATTTATAAACCAGTTTTTTTAAGTGATTTGGCAATTACGCTCAAAGCAGCGGATCAGCAAAATAGGGTATTCGTCACAGACATCCTGACAGGCATGCCCAAAGCAGGTGTCAAGGTTTCCCTATTAGACTATAGTGGAGAGGTCAAGAAGACAGCTACCACTGATAGGGCGGGAACCGCGGTTTTTCCGTCCAATCTGTATTTTTATTTTGTCATGGCCGAAAACGGCAGACAAACAACGCTACTTAACAGAAGTGAAATGCGCTGGAGCAGCTCCGGCTTTGATGTAGGTGGGGTAGGAGAATATGACAGCGGAACCAAAGGATTTATCTATACAGAACGGGGAGTGTACAGACCAGGAGACTCCGTACATGTGAGCCTTATGGTAAGAAATGTAGATAATACCTTTCCAAAGGACCATCCTGTAAGCATCACGGTAAACGATCCCCAATACAATCCGGTATATGAGCACACTGCCGTAAAAAGTACCGACGGCTTGTATGTTTTCGGTTTTAAAACAGCCGAAAACGCCCCTACAGGTAACTACAACATACACATTCATGCCGGAGGTTCGAATTTCTACGAAGACCTAAAGATTGAGACTGTGGTAGCCGAACAGTTAAAAGTGCAGGTAAAACCCGCGCGGCGCCAAATCCGGCGCAATGACCTAACGGTAGATTTTGATGTACAGGCCAATTACCTTTTTGGCGCTCCTGCCGCCGCACTTAAAGCAGAAGTTACTATAGAGATTCATCCTTACACAGTAAAATTTCCACAATATAAAAACTATTCCTTCGTACGGTCAGACTTGGAGTTTACTTCAATTACCCAGCAGGTGATGAGCGGGGAACTCGGTCAAGACGGAAACATCAGCGGCAGTTGGACGGTACCTGCTTTGGGAACAGTCCCTTCTGCCTTAAAAGCGAAACTTATCGCAAAAGTGCTTGACAAATCCGGTCAGCCCAACGAGGGCTGGAACGTAGTCGATATCAATCCCTATGACCGATTTGTTGGAATCAGCGATCCGAGTGGATATAGCTACTTCAAGACAAATGAAGAAGTAAAATTCCCGGTTATTCTATTGGACCTAAACGGAAAGAAAGAAGGCAGCAGACAGCTTTCCTACCGCATCTACCGCAACGACAAAATGTGGTGGTACCAATACGACAACCGGCGGTCCTACCAGCTAAAATATAAAGAAGATAGTCAGACCTATTTTGAAACAGAGGGAACTGTCAATACAGAGAATGGTGCGGGATATATTCCATTTACCCCACAGGAAAACGGTGAGTACCTTATTGAAGTCAGCGACGGAAGCAACGGCCACAGCAGCTCCCTCTTTTTCAGCGCCTACCCTTACGGCAGTGTACCAGGCGGTGATCTTAACGAAGGAACCCTTGCTTTAAAATCCGACAAATCATCCTATACTTCCACAGAAACGGCCAAAGTCAAACTCCCTAACCCCGGCCATGGAAATGTATTGGTTACTGTTGAAAAAGGCAGGCAAATGTTAGATTGGTTTTGGGTAGATCCTACATCTCAGAAAGGAGATGAACTTATCTTGGATATCCCCTTGGATAAATCCATGCTACCTAACATCTATGTGACCGTATCGGTGATGCAGCCACACGATCAGACGGTAAATGACAGGCCTATCCGCATGTTTGGGATTATACCTATTATGCTGGAAGATTCCGATACGAAGATTCAGTTTAACCTTTCCGTCAAGGAAACGCTCGCCCCCAATGAACCATTTGAAGTTCGGGTTAACACCGCCAATCAGAAGAGGGCGCAGTTTACGATTGCTGTCGTTGATGAGGGGCTTTTGAGCCTAACCCAATTTTCCACTCCAAAACCTTGGAATGAGTTTTATAAAAAAGTAGGGCTTTTTGTGGAAAGCTTTGATGTATTTTCGCATGTGATAAGTGCCAACAAGGCAGATGTGTTCCAAACGTTTTCGATTGGAGGCGCAGAAGGATTAGACTACAGGGAATCTCAACTGGATCCGGTAGACGGACAACGCCGTTTTGTTCCGGTAAGTATGTTCAGCGGACCGATTAGCACAGATGACCAAGGGAGGGCTGTGGTTAGATTCAACATGCCTAACTACAATGGGGCAGTACGCGTCATGGTGGTCGGCGCAAGCGGAGGTAGTTTTGGCCATGCAGAGCGAACCGTCCCGGTAACCTCCGACCTGATCATGCAACCTGGGATTCCCCGTTCCTTGAAGCCGGGGGATGAGTTTATGCTACCTGTGGCGATCTTTAGAACCAATCCGCAAATAACCGCTGCAACAATCAACCTTCAGACCACCGGACCGCTCGAGGTGATTGGCCCGGCGTCGACGCAGGCTAGCTTCAGCCAAGGAGACGAAGCTACCCTATCCTTTAAGCTGCGGGTTAAAGATGCGGCGGGACCAGCGCAAATCAGGCTCACTGGGCAGTCCGGAACATTCGCCGCAAAAACCACCACCAACATCCAAGTGGTTCCCGCATCTCCGCGCATGTACGATAACTCAACCGAAAAACTAAACAAAGCTACCCCACTCACCATACCCATACCCACGATCGGTATCGCAGGTACCAATACTGCGCAGCTAACGCTAGCCATTTTCCCAAATATGGAATTCGGTCACCGCATTAAGTGGCTGATAAATTATCCCTACGGATGCTTGGAACAGGTCACCTCAGCGGTGTTTCCACAGCTATATTTGAAGAAAATGGGCTACTTCCCGCAATCTGAAAATGCTGAAATAGACAAAAACATAAATGCAGGTATTTTAAAACTCCAGCAGTTTAGCCTGTCAAATGGAGGATTCTCTTATTGGCCCGGAGATTACGAACAATCAGAATGGGGAACCAACTACGCCACACACTTTCTGGTGGAAGCCAAGAAAATGGGCTACGCTATTCCGGCGTACTTATACGATGGCGCTATCAATGCGCTCAATGATGGCGCCCGCCAACACAGCGGAAAATTAACCACCCGGGTAAATAGGGTTTTTATTCTTGCCTTGGCAGGAGAACAACCCATTGGGGAAATGAACCTACTGCTGGAAAGCGAGCTATCCAACATGGATCGAACCGAAAAAAGCATGTTGGCAACTGCCTATCATCTATCAGGAGCCGAGAACGTGCGGGACCAGATTCTCTCCACTCCTATGACAGCGACCTATACCTACGATCCGTTTTCCTATGACTTCGGTTCGGTGCATCGTGATGATGCCATTCGGCTTTATGGCGCCACGCTTATGAATCAAATGGATCAAGCGGAAATGCTGGCCAAATCGCTCGCCGCTACCTTATCCGGGAAAGAATTCCTTAGCACGCAAAGCGCCGGATACATGCTGCTGGCGATTGGGAAATATTTTGATGCAGCAGGAGTAAATGCCTCTGGCTCGCAAATTTTCACCGGCACAGTCTCCCTTGCTAATGGAGAAAAGATCGACTTTAACGAAAAAGGCCAAGTGACACTTCCCATCCCGGATAATTTCAACAAGTCCATTCAGGTAAGCCTTAGTAACAGCTCTGCAGTAGAGGAAGTATATGCAAGCCTTTCATGGAGTGGCATACCTTTAAAAGACAACAGGCCTGCGGTACAACGAAACCTTAGTCTTGAGGTCAGTTGGCATGACGAAGAAGGAAAGCGTATCAACCCCGCCTCCCTTACCCAAGGGCAAACAGTATACGGGAAATTCAGCGCCAAAAATACCGGGCCGGTCACCAACGTAAGCGAGATCGCTCTTGTACAGCTGCTTCCCTCCGGATGGCAGATTGAAAACACGCGGCTCAACAACACCCTTCTTCCACAATGGACCAACGGTTTAAACCTTAACAAGGAAGAGTACTTGGATCTTCGTGATGACAGAGCCATGTGGTTTTTTGATTTAAACGGATCAGAGATAAAGGACTTCATCCTAAAAATAAATGTGGTAACGGCGGGAGACTATTGGCTCCCGGGCACCCTACTTGAAGCCATGTATAACAACGATTACAAAGCTAAAACTGAAGGCAGAAAGATTCATGTGGAAGCGTTTGAATAACAGAAAAATTAGGATAAGTTCGTTACTGCTACTAGCTGGGTTTCTGCTATACTTGGCTATACCGCCAGGAGCAATTTTTCAGCCCGACTACAGTACCTTGATAAAAGCTGAAAACGGCGAAATATTGCACGCCTTTTTAAATAGCCGTGAGCAGTGGCATTTTCCTCCAGAGGAAAAAGAAGTGAATACCAAACTGAAAATAGCTGTTTTAACCTTTGAAGACGAAGGGTATTACCGGCATCTTGGTGTGGATTTGCCGGCCATGGGGCGGGCCATCTACCAAAACGTATTAGCGGGAAAAACGGTCCGTGGCGCAAGTACCATTGCCATGCAGGTGGCCCGTATGTCACGGCCGAAATCGCGAACATACATCAACAAAATACTGGAGGCGTTATTCGCCATTAAGCTGAGCATACACTATTCTAAAGATGGGCTGTTTCGGCTCTACGTAGACCATGCGCCATATGGGGGAAATGTGGTGGGTTATCAAACCGCAGCAAGAATGTTTTTCGGGAAAGAGGCGCAGGAACTTACATGGAGTGAAGCCGCCACACTTGCCGTATTGCCCAATGCACCAGGGCTAATCTATCCGTCAAAAACTTCAAACGCACTCAAGGACAAACGGGACCGGCTGCTACTAAAACTTCATCAAAAAGGACTCATAAATGCACAGGAAGCCGAACTGGCTCAACTCGAGACTGTACCGGATGGGCTCATCAGATCGACATCTCAGGCACCACACGTCGCCCAATTGCTCAAAAGCCAGTTTCCGGACCAAGATATTTTACAGACGACGCTGGACGAATCGCTTCAACGCCGGGTCAATCTCCTTACAGCGCGATACGCCCGGCGATTAGCTCCGTTTGGGATACATAATCTTGCTGTACTTATCACGGACACAGAAAGCGGTGCCGTAAGAGCCTATGTGGGATCACCTGATTTTTTTGACACCCAACATGGTGGTCAGGTCAACGGAGTGACTGCGTCCCGATCGAGTGGCTCCATTCTCAAGCCCGTTTTGTATGCCCTGAGCATGGATGAAGGGCTAATTACTCCAGACAGCTATATTCGGGATTTACCCACCTACTTTGACGGATTTTCTCCTAAAAACGCCAATCGGGAGTATCAAGGAGTAGCAACAGCACAAGATGCATTGATTCAGTCGCTAAATATCCCAGCTGTCAGGCTGTTGAATAGCTATGGCCTTTATCAGTTCTATGGCTTCTTAAAAGCGGCAGGCGTAGGATCTTTATTTAGATCCGCTGATGATTATGGGTTGCCATTGATTCTCGGCGGGGCTGAAGTATCGCTATGGGATATGGTTTCCTTGTACCGGGGATTGGCTAATGAGGGAATGTTTAGCAGCAATTTTCTTATACAGGGGGAAAAACCAACCACTGGTAGCCGGCTTATTAGCCCAGGTAGCTGCTTTTTGACTCTAGAAATGTTAAAAGAGCTAAAACGTCCCGGAAGCGAATATTTTTGGGAACGCTTTACTGGCGCAAGGAATTTTGCATGGAAGACAGGTACAAGTTACGGCCATAAGGATGCGTGGGCCATAGGTGTAAATCCGGATGTTACTATAGCTGTATGGGTTGGGAACTTCAACGGTGAAAGCAACAAAAACTTAAGTGGAGCAAGTACAGCAGGTCCGCTGCTTTTTGAAATTTTACAAACTTTCCCGAACTCAGAAACTTGGTTTGAAAAGAAGGAAATTCATTTTAAAGACCAGTCCATTTGTTCTTTGTCGGGCTTTAGGGCAACGGAAGCTTGCCCTGCATCGACCATAAAGCAGGTACCCTATGGTATGAAACCCCTCAAAACCTGCGAATATCATCAATTTCGTTATTTTTCGCGGGATCACGCCCATCAGACCTGTTCCCGCTGTTGGGACGGTCCCGGACATATCCGGGAGGCCACCACCGTTTATCCGCCTGATATTGCCTATTACCTCCGCTTAAAGGGACAATACATCGCCCCCTTAGTATCTCATTTTCCGACGTGTCCGGCCTATCAAGCCGAACATACGCTCAGTATCATTTATCCTAATTTGGGTGCAAACGTCTTTCTTCCCCGGGATTTTGACGGGAAAACCCAAGCGGTATTGTGTAGAGTGGGCCACAACCAATTTGAAGAATCGGTTTATTGGTACCTGGATGATCATTTTTTAGGCACTACAAGAGAAAACCATAGCCTTCCAGTTCATTTCAAAGAAGGATGGAATACGCTAAAGGTTATTGATGCTCAGGGAGGGCAGGACAGCAAGCAGGTTTTTGCGGCTGTTGCTAATTAGCGCCAATGTATTCAAAACCCTAGTTCTTAGAGGAATGAATGGGATTAAAGACCAATAATCCTCCAAAATCCTAAAGTAATTTTTAGGTCAAACCTGCATACTATTTTATAATCTGTTAATTTTGCAGCTTGCAAATAAAATTTTACCCGCGACATGACCGTTACCAAGAAATTTATTATTGATTTTGACAGCACCTTCACACAAGTGGAAGCCCTTGATATTCTCGGGGAGATCAGTTTAATGGGAGATCCAAACAAAGAAGAAAAGCTACAAGCAATCAAAGATATCACCGATCAGGGAATGGAGGGAAACGTTACGTTCCGTGAGAGCCTTGAACGAAGAATCTCACTTTTAAATGCCACAAAACCCCAAATCGCCGCGCTGGTAGAAGCATTGAAGAATAAGGTGTCAAAATCGTTTCAGCGAAACAGGGAGTTTTTTCAGGAAAATGCGGCGGATATCTACATTATTTCAAACGGGTTCAAAGATTTCATTATCCCGATAGTATCAGAGTATGGCATCAAGGAAGAAAATGTATTCGCCAATGAGTTTATTTATGACGAAAACGGAAACATTATAGACTTTAATCGGGAAAACCTGCTCTCAAAAAACAACGGTAAACCGGAAACAATCAAGCGTCTGAATTTAGAAGGCGACATTTATGTGATTGGTGACGGCTATACCGATTATGAAATTAAAGCTTCAGGGGTTGCGAACAAGTTTTACGCCTTTACCGAAAACGTCAACCGTCCCAAAGTACTGGCAAAAGCAGACCATGTGGCTCCAAGTCTAGATGAGATTTTATACGTAAACAAAATGAACAAAAAGTTTTCTTATCCCAAAAGCAGGATTAACGTCTTGCTCTTGGAGAATGTGCATCCGGTAGGTGTTGAATTGATGCGTCAAGAGGGATACAACGTAGAAGTCGTATCATCCGCGTTATCGGAAGAAGAACTTGCGGAGAAGATCAAGTTTATATCCATATTGGGAATCCGCTCAAAGACGCAAGTAACCAAAAAGGTACTGGAAAATGCTACACGGCTTATGGCCATTGGCGCCTTCTGTATAGGCACCAATCAAATTGATCTGGAGACCTGTCAAGAAAAGGGAATAGCCGTATTCAATGCTCCTTTTAGCAACACCCGCTCTGTGGTGGAAATGGCTATAGCCGAGATCATTTTTTTACGAAGGAAGCTCTTCGATAAAAGCGTCAATATGCATCAGGGTGTCTGGGATAAGTCAGCTACGGGAAGCTTTGAGGTGAGAGGGAAAAAGCTAGGTATCGTGGGGTACGGAAACATCGGCGCACAGCTTTCTGTGTTGGCTGAAAATCTCGGAATGGATGTCTATTATTACGATGTGTTGGAGAAACTGGCGCTCGGAAACGCCACGAAGCTGGACTCCCTGGACGAGTTACTGGAAACCTGTGATATCGTATCCCTGCATGTGGACGGACGAAGTGAAAACCACCTGTTGCTAAACCGTGACCGGATCATGAAGATGAAGAAAGGCGCTTTGTTGATCAATTTGAGCAGGGGACACGTGGTCGAAATCCCCGCCCTTCGAGATGCACTAGAGAGCGGACACCTTGCAGGTGCCGGGATCGATGTGTTCCCCTCTGAACCAAAAAACAACGATGAGCCGTTCGCCTCTGAATTGTTAAATTTACCAAATACCATCCTAACACCACACATCGGTGGAAGCACCTCTGAGGCGCAGGTAAACATCGCGAAATTTGTTCCTGGAAAAATTATAGAATACATAAATACGGGAAATACCTACAACAGTGTAAATTTCCCTAACATCCAACTGCCCTTTCTCCAGGATGCACACCGTTTGATCCACATCCACCTAAATGAACCTGGCGTAATGGCGAAAATCAATCAGATTCTTGCCAACCATAGTATAAACATTGTAGGTCAATATCTGAAGACAAATGAAAAAATCGGATATGTCATTACGGACATCGACAAAGCCTATTCCCCGGATGTAATTGATGCGCTGAAAAGCGTCAACGGGACAATTCGCTTTAGAATGCTCTATTAGCATTTAACAAAAAAAGGAACCTTACCGTTGTAACGGAAAAGGTTCCTTTTTAAATTGAGTCCGGACCGTGGAGTGTTACAAACCTCCGGTATAACAAGATTTGAGCTGCTCCGAAATCGCAACCTTCCACTGTTAACCCGCTTCCTTAGAAGCAAGGTCCATATTCATGAATGAACATGGATGAGGCCTGGTTTTGAAAAAGAGCTTCACTCGGCATTTTAATTAAATTGTGAAGTTTGAACATGTCGTAGATCCGAACCCGCTACAAAGATACAATTAGATACCAAAAAATTAAAACTATCGGGCACGCAATTCACAAACTTACCAAATTCAATATAAATCCTACGAAAGAAGCAAACGGGTGAAATATTTTTTGCAAAAATAAAAACAAATGGTCGATTTAGTCCGTGGCAGCCAACACTGAATGGATGTAAAGCAATTCAACAGCTTAATCTGGGTATCGGAAACATATTCCTTTGGATAACTGATGAAATACTATAAATTGTAAACTAATCAGATTTTTAACCTATTATTTTGTGATTCAGTAAGCAAGGAACATACAACAAGAAGACAGTAAAAGATGTATCAAATCAGAAAACTTATCGTATGCTTGGATCAAACCCCAATGGATGAAACCTTGGTGAGGTTTGCATCATTTATATCAGAGACCAATCAATCGAAAAAGATATACTTTACCAACGTCATTCGGAATCTAAGCATCCCAAAAGAAGTATTAAATGAGTTTCCAAATCTAATTGAGGGAATGATTGAAGAGAGGAAGTCCCAAATGAAGCAGACTGTGGAGGAACATTTTGGCAAAAAAGGGGATGTGGAATTTTCCTTCGTGGTGAAAGAGGGCCAACTGTCGAAAAAACTGCTTAAGCTTGCGCACGAAAAGTCGGTGGATATGATCTTGGTGGGAAGGAAGGTAAGTCTTCCTGGTACAGGCGTCATTTCTCAACGGCTAGCACGACGTGCCAGCTGTTCCCTACTGATAGTACCAGAGAACAGCAAACCGAAAATCAAGCGCCTACTGGTGCCAAGTGATTTTTCTGATTACTCGAGGGATGCAATGGAAGAAGCGATTACCATCGCGGAAAAAAACGGAAACAAAGTGGATATCATCTGCCAAAACGTGTTCACCGTACCTTCTGGATACCATTTTACCGGAAAAACCTATGAAGAATTCGCCTCCATTATGCAGACACATGCAGAGATCAACTATAAAAAGTTTATCCGGAAAATAGATACAAAGGGAATCAAGATTACTCCGCTGTATACGAAGGATGAAGACGATGATCCTGTAGAAGACATCCTGCAGATGGCAAAAAAGATCGAAGCAGACGGCATTATCATCGGTGCCAAAGGCAGGACGGCAGCTACGGCACTTTTTATAGGAAGTATGGCAGAGCGGCTAATCCAAATGAATGATGCCTTTCCACTGCTTGTCACCCGCCCAAAAGGGAAAAATGCCGGCATCTTAGAATACATCTTGGAAATATAATAAAGTGCGTTTTTATATATTTAAACGGTTCTTTTGGAGTTTGGAGTAAATTTGATAACTTTAACTATTCGTCGCGTTTAAAAAAATTGACAATGAAAATTTTACTAACTATTTTTTTCGTCACAACAACTATGGTTGTCACCCCACTCTCTGTTGAGGCACAATTGTTACGAAGGCTAAAAAATGCCGCAGAGGAAGGCGTAGCAAGGGCTGTGGAAAGGCGGGTAGTAAGCGAAGTGGAAAAAGCCACTCAAAAGCAATTTGAAAAGGCTTTCGGGAATCTTTATTCGGGCCCTTCAGGAACTAGCGGTACGTATGACTTCGGCAAAATCATGGAGTCCGTGAATATGAACGTCAATACCGAATCTTCCTATGCCTTTAAGGGATTGGCCGAATTGGAATTGGTAGCAACAGACGAAAAAGGGAAGTCGGAGGATCCCGTATTCGTCATATCTTATCTCAGCGACAACGACCTATTTACGGGAATGGAGTTCCGTGAAGGGGCAAAGAATTCCAAAGAAAAGACGGTCATGATATTTGACTTTAAAAATAATGCGACCATCATGCTCGTAGAAAACGAAGAGGGAAAATCCAGCATGGCCTTTGGATTGGATTGGCAAAAAATGATGGAAGAAAGTAGTGTGGCAGAACCGGAAGAATCCGTTGAGTGGAAGGATATACAATTTGAAAAAACCGGCAATACTAAAACCATTTTGGGTTATTCCTGTGAAGAATACATTGGCAAAAGCGAAGAAATGGAAGCGGTATATTGGATAAGCACAACGCCGATAGTGGGCCTGAACACCTTTTGGGGTCAAAGTAGTCCTTTTATTTCGCAACGCATGCGGACGCAAAATCACCAGGGTTTCAATAATTTCCCAGAAGGAAACGTAATGGAAATGACCGTTACGAGCAAAGAGGACGACTCAAGCACCTCACTCAGGATGATAAACATTGATGAAGATAAATCAAATACCTTCGACATGGAGTCCTACCCTAATGTTATGAAAAACACAAAGTAGCTCATTCAATAGCAAGTCAGGTCATTAAAGATAAAAAATTGATTATTAGTATAATAGTAGCCAAAGCAACAAATAACGCCATCGGCATTGACAACAAATTGCCATGGCATTTACCTTCCGACTTAAAACATTTCAAACAAACTACCACCGGCCACCATGTTATTATGGGCCGGAAAACCTTTGAAAGTTTGGGGAAACCCCTTCCCAGTAGAAAACATATAATTTTGACCAGACGAGAAGGTTATAGTCCTCCTGCAGGCCATTATGCGGTTCAAAAGCTTGAAGACGCATTCAAAATTGCGCTGGAAGAAGATCAGAAGAAAATATTTATTTTAGGAGGCGCCGAGATTTATACCTTAGCTCTTCCGCTTGCAGACGAGTTGATTGTCACCGAAGTACATGCCAACCCGGATGCCGATACCTTCTTTCCGACGATTGATGATGGAGAGTGGACTGAAAAATCGCGGGTTAAAGTCGATAAGCGGGAAACATCAGACCAGTATGACCTGGATTTCGTGGTATACGTCCGCAAGACGCCGCTTCAAAAACACCAAAATGGTACGCCGCTTCCGCTCACTTAGAGATCAATCCGCGTGTAACGGCATGTTTCTGTGTTCGTTGTACCAAAACACAGTAATGCTGCATGTCACAATGATGAAGCTGACGCCAACAAACAGATCACTAGTGTCTAGCACAATCACTTTTCATCCGCCAAAAGGAGCATTTTCTTAAACGCGATCAACGGGACTGAAACTGAGGTCAAATAAATCGGGTTTTGGGTGTAACCCTCCATATTCAGACATTCATAAGGAGCCCCATTACCCCCTCCTTTTCGAAAATCAGCCTCGATTAGATGCGCAATATACTCTTTGGCTAGCTTCTTGGCTGCAGAGCTATCGATATGGCTAAGTGCAAAGCATACCCACCCGGTGGGTGTGCCCCAATAGGCTCCGTTTTGGTAGTTGTTTTTTGGCACCATCGATACTTCCCAAGCAGTCGAATCATTGTGGTCATGGATGGTTAACAGGTGGCGTATATTTCCTTTATAACTGAGATAGCCGGATTCATAGCCGTATAAAAGACCTGCGCAGGCGTTGCGAAGATCTTCCCCTGCCAAGATCCCAAAGTAAATGGCCAAAGCAGTAGCCCAAACATCCGGCTGACTACTTTTTCCCGTAGACGCTAGCAGAAGTCCGCTGCTATGTTGGAAAATACGCGGTATATCTTCTTTTAACGCATCGGCAATGGCTGAATATTGAGCGGTCTCTGTGCTTTCTAGCAACCTGAAAAGGTCCGCCAGTTCTAAGGCAGCCCTGTACTTTAGGATAGACGGAAAGCTCAAGCTTCCAGTAAGCGTCACCGCATCCCGAAACCCGAAATCAACACCGCGAATTTGCTCCGTGGTATGAACAAGTTCCGTCCCAGCGAGAGCTGGGGGAACCGCAAAGGCAACCCTCAGACGATCAATCAATGGTATTCCGTTAAACCGGCGCCTAAGAATTTCGGCATTTCCCGTACTTAGGACATAATGATAAGCCATATGGATAAAAAAGTATTGATCACAATAGGGTGGCGTGACTCCCCATTCAGGTGTGCCTTGTGCATCAAAACTATACGTACCGGGGTAGTAAATTGGCTCTGACGTGTCAATCCGGATATGGTCAGCAATAGCGCCAAATGGCACCAACCCACCGGCTTTCGTTATCCAAGTCCTATCTGATTGCGTGGTCGCCGTCAATGTAAGCATGTGAAGCTGCTCCTCATCTGTCACCATTCCAGTCTCTAAAGACATCGCATAATCCCTTATCCAAAAAGATGGATAGGCATTTTTACCACCCGGGCGAATTAGCGTACCTCCTGAAAGGTTAGAACCAAATGTCTCTGAAACAAATTGGTGAGGCAATATCCTTGACTCATTCAGGACATCTTTCGTCATATCCTCCAAAAACTGTAGCTCAACCGCTTCCAACAAAGGGATAGTGACATGTTGTCCATAGAGTGATTCTGTGACGCCAGTTATTGACACTATCATACCGAACACCAAAATTTTATTCAATGGAATCATCATGTGGGAAGGTATTGAATATTAGAACAAAAAACACTGCCAATGGCTTGAATTAGCTAAAAATTGTCGTTCGTGATTGTGAAAATGAAGTCTAATCCGTAGCCTACATGTGCCAACAAAAGGAAGGAGCAACAACGGGACCTGCCGCTAAAAAAAATATTTTCCATTTTAACCTTATATTTTACCGTTTATATTTTTTTGATCCGAATTTCTGTATATTTGCATCGTCTAAGTGGACATTAAACAACAGTAAAAAAACAATGAAAACAAGCATCTTTGCGATGATGATCGCCGCAGCCATGGTAGTTGCCTCTTGCGGCCAGAAAAAAACTGAAGAGGAATCTTCTGAACCAATCGAAACCATTATCGAAGAAACTCCAGCTGTGGAAGAAGTTCCATCTGAGGAGTTAATCGAAGGAGAGATTGAAGACAGTACAGTTGTAGAACCTGCTGCTGAAGCTGTGAATTAACATTTAGAAAAAGACCCAGAATCAAAGCCCACCTTTGCAGGTGGGCTTTTTTTATGCCATGATGACAAGCATGGTAATGTAAGCGAGGTAGAAAACAATAAAAATGCCTCCCTCCCAACGTCCGAGGACCCTTCCTTTTCCGGTAAACACAAAAACAAACAAAAGGAAGCCGGCAATGATATTAATCAGAATATCCAGAAAATTCGCACTTACGACAGCTACTGGATTGATAACGGCGGAAACACCCAGTATAAAAAAGATATTGAAGATATTGGATCCCACTACATTTCCTATCGCTATGTCAACTTTTTTCTTGCGAACGGCAGCAATGGAAGTCGCTAGTTCAGGTAAAGAAGTCCCAATTGATACGATGGTTAATCCAATTACCCGTTGGGAAAGCCCCATTTCTTCGGCTATAAAAACTGCATTATCAACAATTAGCTTTCCACCAATGATAAGTCCGGTCAGTCCAACGAGTATCCATACAATAGCCATCTTCGCTGAATAGGGCACGATCTCTACTTCATCGCCACTTTCGGTCGGATTTTTTGAGACGGTAATGTTATACACTAAGAAAACGGTAAAAAACAGGAGTAAGACGATACCGTCTCCCTTTGTCACGCTGTTTTGGACCAAATTGCTGAGCCATACATCACTTACAAGTACAAGCACCAAAACGGCTGCCAAGAAGCTTAAGGGAATTTCAATCCAAGTTGTGTTAGTTTTTACTTGTAAGGGCAAAATTAATGCTGAAATCCCAAGTATAGCCAAGACATTAAAAACATTACTTCCCAAAACATTCCCCAATACCATCTGTGAAGAGCCACTAATGGAAGCGAAAACGTTAACGACCATTTCTGGTGCCGAAGTCCCAAATGCCACAATCGTAAGGCCAATCACCAATTGGGAGATCCCAAATTGCGAAGCAAGCGACGAAGCAGCTTCTACGAGTTTTTCCGCCCCGAAAACTAAGATTACAAACCCCACTAATAACAATAACCCACTAAGTATCATTTTGACTTATTTTTGCACAAAGCTAACGTGAAAACTTTACTAATTTAATGTATTTGCCGTGTTGAATTTAATAGCAAATACCCGTATACTTGCAAAGTGAATTAGGTCGTTAGCTCAGTTGGTTTAGAGCGCTGCCTTGACAGGGCAGAGGTCACCAGTTCGAGCCTGGTACGACCTACTTAAATTGCTTTGGGATACTGTCACCTTTTCGCCAGCCGGTCAAAAAGCTCCCGTTCCTCTTGCGTAAGCGTAGTTGGAATATCGACGTGAAAGGTTAAAAACAAATCCCCAAACTCCCCTTCTTTTTTGTATACAGGAAATCCTTTTCCTTTTAGCTTAACCTTAGTACCATTTTGCGTGCCAGGTTTGAGTTGAAGCTTAACTTTTCCGTCAAAGGTGTGGACGGTAATCTCTCCGCCAAGCACGGCGGTATACAGGTCCACATGTTCCGTTTTGAAAAGATGCTTGCCCTCACGCTTAAAAGAGGGGTCAGGTAATAATTGAAAGGTAAGATAAAGGTCTCCTTTGGGGCCGCCATTAGGACCGGGAGCCCCATATCCCTTCACCTTGATCGTCTGCCCATCTTCCACCCCGGCATGTATCGTCAGGCGTATTTTTTGACCATTAATATCTAAGGTACGCTTATGGGTTGTAAACACCTCCCGTTGCTCCAGTTGGAGGGTGGCGTTTAAATCCTGCCCCTTATATCCGCCTTGTGATCGATTGAACGTTTGTCCTGCGCCGAATAGGTGCTCAAAAAAATCCGAAAAACCTGCCTGGCCAAAGGGATCTCCAAAATCACTTCCACCCCTGCCCCGGTTGCCGAAGCTACCTGTATTTCCTGAGTATCCTCCCCCAGCGCGTTCGTAGGCATCCGCATTTTTCCAGTCCTTTCCAAACCGGTCATATTTCTTCCGCTTCTCAGGATCTGATAATACCTCATTGGCTTCATTTACTTCCTGAAATTTCTGTTGGGCTGAGACATCGTTTGGATTTAAATCCGGATGATATTTTCGCGCCAATTTCCGATAGGCCTTTTTTATGTCCTCAGAAGAAGCCGACGAATCAAGTCCCAACACTCGATAATAATCAATGAATTCCATAAATCAGGTACCTTTATTTGAACCGATCGGTTTTTTCAAAACCAGTTGCCCTAAAAACGATTACTAAACGAAAAGAATTCCATTATCCTAAACCGGCTGCCTCATACAGGATTTCGACGGGATGCATTGCCTTCCTGCCGGTCCCGTCCGCAATCTGATGCCTACAGCTCGTCCCCGGGGCAGCTATAATCGTCTCATCTGATGCCTTACGAACTGCAGGAAACAGGACCATTTCACCGATTTTCATACTGAGATCAAAATGCTCCGCTTCATATCCAAAAGAACCGGCCATTCCGCAACACCCTGACGGGATGACCTCCACGTCATAATTTTTGGGGAAACTGAGTATTTTCTTGCTGTAGCTCACCGAGGAGAGTGACTTTTGGTGGCAGTGGCCGTGTAGAAGCACCTTTTTCTTTGCGAAAGAAAACTGATCTTCTGTAATGTTACCTGCGATAATTTCCTTAGCGATAAACTCGTCTATTAATTCCGCATGAACTTTAAGTGATTTAGCTGCTAGCACCAGGTCTTTCGAGACGAGTTTGGGGTATTCATCCCTGAAGCTGTAGATCGCAGAGGGTTCAATTCCTACAAGGCGGCAGTCGGGACCCACCAATTTACTAAAAATGCGTACGTTTTCGTCAGCAGCCTGCTTGGCATATTCCAACAGTCCCTTAGAAATCGCCGCCCGTCCGCTTTCGGGATGATCTACCATTCTGACATCATAGCCTAGGTGTTTGAGAAGCGTTATGGCTTTAATACCGACATGGGTATCATTATGGTTGGTAAACTCGTCGGCAAAAAAATAAACTGACTTGACCGGTCGCGAACTTCCGGATAGTTTTTGATAATTTTTCCTATACCATTTCCTCAGGGATACCTGCGAAATCTCTGGTAAAGAACGTTGTGGAGCTACCTGAAGTATTTTTTTCAGCAGGCTACTTGAGACCGCGTTTTTCAGGAAGAAGTTGGAAATACCGGGAATTTTACTGCCTATGCCATTCAGGCGATTAATATAAGCGAACGCTTTAGCCCGGAGGGGTACGCCATTGGTTTTGTAATATTGATACAGGAATTCAGCCTTCATGGTAGCCATGTCTACATTAGAGGGGCATTCGGAAGTACAGCCTTTACACGACAAGCAAAGATCCAAGGCCTCCTTAATTTCGGCATGGTCAAAGGGATTTTCTTTGGTATTGTTGGTCAAAAATTCCCGCAAGGTATTCGCCCTTCCTCTGGTGGTATCTTTTTCGTTTCGGGTAGCCATATAACTTGGGCACATAGTACCTCCCGCAGTTTCGGGTAGCTTTCTACAATCACCGCTCCCGTTGCATTTTTCGGCCATACGCAAAATCCCCCCTTCATGACTAAAGTCGAAGATGGTCTTATGTTCGGGCGTGGGGACGTCAGGCTGATACCTGAGGGAGGTATTCATGGGAGCCGCGTCTACTATTTTGCCGGGGTTAAAAATACCTTTGGGGTCCCAGGCCTGCTTGATACGCTTAAACAAGGCATAATTTTGTTCGCCAACCATCAAGGGAATGAACTCCGCCCTTACTCTTCCGTCACCATGCTCCCCACTAAGCGAACCTTGGTACTTTTTCACAAGCTTTGCGGAGGCTTCGCTTATTTCGTGAAACTTCTTTACGTCAGCTGATTTTTTCAAGTCCAAAATGGGACGGAGGTGTATTTCTCCCGCACCCGCATGGGCATAATAAACTGGATGTTGATCGAAGCCCTTCATGATTTCAGCAAACTCATCAATGTAGTCTGCCAAATCCTCGATATCCACCGCGGTATCTTCAATACAGGCCACCGCTTTGCTATCCCCCGGAATATTTGCCAGAAGGCCAAGACCTGCGCTTCTGAGCTCCCAGGCACTTTTGGTACGGTCAGGACCAATCACCGGAAAGGCATAGCCCAATCCTGCCTCCTGTAACGAGTGAATAAATGCCTCACCCTGCAATTCGGCAGATGCCAAATCCTTTCCCCGAAACTCCACCATTAATATGGCCATCGGGTCACCTTCTACGAAATCCCGGTTTTTACTTTGCTCCACATTTTCCTTGGTACAGTCCAAAATGATTTTGTCCATAAGCTCCACTGCGGATGGCTGGTGTTTCATCGCTATCTGAGCGGCTTTCATGCTTTGGTGGATGGATTCAAAATGGGCGGCAACCACAATCTCGAAAGGATCTGGCAGCGGGTCTACATGGAGCTTAATCTCCGTAGCGATTGCCAGTGTCCCTTCTGATCCGCATATTAGCTTGCAAAAGTCAAAGGGCACGTCCTTTTCCGTGAATATTTCCGTCTCAAGCAGATAATCTACCGCATACCCCGTATTTCTCCTGTGGATGGAAGGTTTCGGGAAGTTGGATCTAATCTGTTCTTGCGTTTGTTGGCTACTAAGTTCCCCTTTAATATGACGGTATAACTGCCCTTCGAGTGAGTCCATACCACACTTATATTCAAACTCATCTTTTGTAAGCGCCTTAATGACCACCTCGGAAGCATCACTTAGCAGTACCTTTAGCTCTAGTGTATGCTCGCGCGTACTTCCATAGACAATGGAAGTGGTCCCACAGGAGTTGTTGCCAACCATACCGCCAATCATCGCCCTACTGGCGGTGCTGGTAATTGGGCTAAAAAAGTAGCCATAGGGTTTCAGAAAATGGTTGAGTTCGTTACGAACAACCCCCGGCTGAACCCTTACCCAACCTTCCTCTTTGTTAAACTCAAGGATCTTATTGAGGTGTTTGGAAACATCCACAACAATACCTTCGCCTACACATTGTCCTGCAAGGGACGTGCCGGCGGTCCGGGGGATAAGTGACGTTCCGTTTTCAGTAGCAAAGCTGATAAGGGTCTGGAGGTCCGCTGTATGCTTGGGAAAAGCAACCGCTAATGGAAGTGACCGATAAACGGACGCGTCCGTGGCGTATAGCGTTTTCATCAATTGGTCACTATGCAATTCTCCATCTAACAACGTAGCCAGATGGCTTAAAGAAGGAGACAAATCGGTAGGGGTTTTGTTCATGAGTCAAAATTAATCCAGAAGACCTTAGAAATAAATAGTTACCTGATAAATTTTAAGGCGGCTAAGAACCTATTATCAATATGGCCATTCACCTTCGGCTTGTAAGGCGTATGGAGGTAACTAAAAATGCCGCAAAGGGTTTACTGGTCTGCATTGCCGCAGCCTACAGTAAAAAAAATAAATTAAAAAGCTCCCCTGAACCAGACGCACCTCCGGATTGATAGTCAGAGAGATGGGTGGTCGAAAGCTTTTTCCCCAGCTTACAATGCTCCCGAAATACGGGTCCCTCAGGTTAGACTTCTGAGCGTTTTAGAAAGTTGCTTGGGAAGCAGTGGCGGCTTCTTGTGCTCTAAACCGTTCCACGGCGATTACCCTTACAAAACGCGGGATCTGTCATTTTTTTCTTGCAACGCCGGACATTTATGGGTGAATTCGTACCTTTACCGAGTACATGCTTTTACGTTAATTTATACTATAACGAAAGCTAGTAGTTGAATGCTTGGGCGACCGCGCTAAAAGGCATACATTTTAAAAGAACTAAAACGATCACCGACATGAACTACCGAAGATTAGGTAAAAGCGACATGCATGTGTCTGAAATATCACTTGGAACTTGGCAGGTTGGAGGAGGTTGGGGAGGTAGTTTTGATCCCAAGGCAGCCAACCGGATTATCCGGTCTGCAATAGACGCAGGCATAAATTTCATCGATACTGCCGATGTGTATGATGCAGGCTTAAGTGAAGCCGCGGTCGGCAAAGTGCTTGAAACCTACAGCCAAAAGATATTTGTAGCTACCAAGTGCGGCCGGCAAATACAGCCCCATATCAATACAGGGTATCAACCGGAGGTTCTCAGGCGATACGTCGAAGCCAGTCTCAGAAACATGAAGCTGGAAACCATAGATCTAATCCAACTTCACTGTCCCCCTACAGAAGTATACAGCAGACCGGAAATATTTGGCGAATTCGTCAAACTTAAAGAAGAAGGCAAAATACAACATCTAGGGGTGAGTGTGGAGAAGGTAGGGGAAGCAAAAGCTGCTCTTGCCTTCGATAACGTGACCACGGTGCAGATAATTTTTAACATGTTTCGGCAAAAACCAGCAGAGGAGTTTTTTGCAATTGCAAAAGAGAGAGATTGCGGGATTATTGTACGGGTTCCTTTAGCAAGTGGGCTCCTCGCAGGGAAAATGGACGAAACGAGCGTCTTTAAACCGGAGGATCATCGCACATTCAACAGAAACGGGGAAGCTTTTGATAAAGGAGAAACGTTTTCTGGGGTAGATTTTGAAATAGGGCTTCATGCCGTAAGCGCATTGAAAAAGCGGTTGGGCATAGAACAAGAACTTGCTGCAGCCGCGTTGAGGTGGATACTTATGTTTCCGGAAGTAGGCACGGTAATTCCGGGTGCATCCTCTCCCGGACAGGTACTGGCAAATATACGGGCTGCGGAATTACCGCATTTCAACGAATATCAGATGCAGGTGGTGAGTGAAGTTTACGCGGAATTTCTCAAAGATTCCATACATCCGCTTTGGTGAGCGGTTTAGAAATATGGAGAAAAAAAGCCATGGTCCAGTTCCCGTTAGACCATGGCTAAAGAAAAAAGTTGTTAAAAAAATGAGGTGCTTCCAAGCGGTCGCATGGAATAATTACAAACAGAAAAGCTCATTCTACCTTGCTGAAAAATTATGCGAATACCTAGCCCCCAGAGGCCTACAATACACCGGCACGGTCCCCCATTAACAGGACCTCATTAACCTGTACTTCAGTGACATACTTTTTTTGGCCGTCCTTATCTTCATAGGAGCGACTTACTAATTTACCTTCAACACCAATCTCTGACCCTTTACGGGTATACTTATGGATTATTTCCGCAGGTTTTCCAAACGCCACTAGATTGTGCCAGTAGGTTTCTTCTACCTTTTCGCCTTTAGCATTCTTGTAACTTTCATTGGTCGCCAGACTAAATTTTGCCATAGCTTTGCCACCGTTAAGTGTCTTGAGTTCCACGTCGGCTCCCAGCCTCCCGATTAGTTGTACTTTGTTTTTCATTGCGTTCATGACCTATTATAGTTTAGTTGAAATTAATTGTAATTGCTACTCGAAGAATCGAACAGTACAAATATCAACTGCTTCAAAACTGAAAGTCGGTATTCAATCGTTTATTTCCGTTTGTAAACGTTTGTAAACGTTTGTAAACGGATTTTTTTTCCTATATTCCCCTGTATTTCAAGCGAATGCTATCAAACCTAATTTTATGGAAACCGACGTAAGAAAATGTTTGAGTTGTGGCAACCTATTGCAAGGCCGTGTAGATAAAAAATACTGTGACGATTATTGCCGAAACACCTACAACAATCAACAAAAAGCAATCAGCAACAATCTGATCAGGAATATCAACAATGCCCTTAAAAAAAATCGAGATGTCTTACAACGTCTGCTCCCGGAAAATGGAGAAACGATCAAAACGTCTAGGGAGAACCTATTAAAATTAGGATTTCAATTTAAGTACATCACGCATACCTATACCACCAAAAAGGGAAACGTCTACGGATACTGCTATGAATACGGCTATCTGGAACTTGAAAACGACTGGATTTTGATTGTGAGAAACAAGGATCATTCTTAAAGAAACACCAAACCACCCCATCGAATGACTGTGCAAAATTTTATACACGATCAAGAATCATAAAAGGCGGTATTACTCGACGAAAAAATAAAAGGTTAAGCAGCTTAAACCCTACATCTACGTGCCGCTATAAAATTAGGATAATGCCATATGGATATAAATGCAATAGGCTCTACCGATATATATGGTGCGCATCCCTAGGAAAACGGAAGTTAGCCCCTAGCAGTATCGCTGATGCTTCCAAAGATAAGTAAAAGGAGTAAATCGGAATAAACACTTTCAATTTCTGAAGATATCCTCGATAGAGTGCCTTACGCTAAATTTGGGAAGGAATTTGCGGACTTTTTGCGCGTAAGAGGCTTTTTGAAGATCCCTCTCGTCCATAGAACTACTGAGGATGTAAATCTCGGTCTCCATTGATTTATCATCAAGGTTTTCAAGAAAATCCCAGCCCGACATCTGCGGCATCATCAAATCCAAAAACAAATAGCGCGGTTTTATCTCATAAATCTCTCTCAATGCGTCTGAGGCACTAGAGAATTTAAAAATTTGGTACGGCTGCTTAATGTTCTTTTGAATGAACTTCTCCGTAACGAAACTACTAACCGCATCATCATCAACCAACACAATCCTTACCATCGAAATACAAATTAATAGATATAAAAAACATTATGATCTATGCAAAAGTAGAAAAAGATTTTCAAAAACCAAGCGTTTGAAAATTTTTTTCTACTTTTTTTTGTATTTTAAGCTATTAATAATGTCGTTTGAATTATTATTCTATCCAATAACTGATAGAAAGCGGGGTTGTGTCTGCTATTTCATATCGACCAAACGCCGCAGATATGCACCGTAGCCGCTTTTCCCTAGCTTTTGAGCCTGTTCAAGCAATTGTTCTTCGTTAATGTAGCCATTTCGAAAGGCTATTTCCTCGATACAGCCAATTTTCAATCCTTGCCTTTCCTCAATGACCTCCACAAACTGCCCAGCCTGAAGCAGTGATTGATGCGTCCCTGTATCCAACCAGGCTGTACCTCGGTTCAGAATCCCCACGTTCAATTTGCCCATTCTCAGGTACACGTTGTTTACATCAGTAATTTCCAGTTCTCCCCGGTGACTAGGTTGTATATTTTTAGAAATATCCACTACCTGATTATCATAAAAATAAAGTCCCGGAACTGCAAAATTGGATTTAGGATTTGCAGGCTTTTCTTCAATACTCATCACCTTTTTGTCTTTGTCAAACTCCACGACGCCGTAACGCTCCGGGTCGTTGACGTGGTAGGCAAAAACAACTCCGCCATCCGGATCGGTATGTTCCTTTAGTGTAAGCTGTAACCCCGTACCATAAAAAATATTATCGCCAAGAATGAGTGCGACTTTTTCCTTCCCTATAAAATCTTCCCCAATAATAAAAGCCTGGGCCAAACCCTCTGGCTTCGGCTGGACAGCGTAAGAAAAGTGGCATCCCACGTGTGTACCATCTCCAAGTAACTTTTGGAAAGCACCAATATCCTCTGGTGTAGAGATAATAAGTATCTCACGGATGCCGGACATCATTAAAACTGACAGGGGATAATAAATCATTGGTTTGTCATATACCGGCATCAACTGCTTACTGACAGCAAGTGTAAGGGGGTATAACCTAGTGCCGGAACCACCGGCTAAAACAATACCTTTCATCATGTTTAAAATTTGTATTTGAGCTGTGTTTCTTTTTAAAAGTCACGTTAAAAGTAATCTGAAATATTTACATTTAAATATAACAGCTGCAAAATAAAAAAAGAAGCATTATATTCGTTCTTTTAATTCCCAACACTACCACGAAAATTCCGTACCTCTTTTCGTAGAATAAAGTATCCTATGCAAAAACATATTATTATACTATTTACCGGTCTTCTATGGCTCTCTTATGAAGGAGCAGCACAAAATTTCTATAAAGAAAAAATTTCCAGAGAAAAATATGTACAATTAGGAGCGGGGCCGTCATTTATGTACGCTGACAATGCCGGAGGTTTAAGGAATGTGGATTTCAATATAAGACCCGCATTAGCGGTGAGCATTGGCAAAAAAATGAACTCGCTTTTAGACCTAAAGGCCACGCTTGGGTATCAGTTTTACAAAAGTCAAGATATGGACTATTTTGATGAGCAATTGGTAACCAACTGGGGCAATAAAAACTATTCGGTAGACACACGTTCCAATATTTTTTTTATGGATGTAATGCCATCCGTATATTTATTTAAATTTTCAAACCACGCCATGCGAAAGGATTTTAACATCAACGCTGGCGCGGGTTTCGGATACCTATTAGCTATTAATCGCGAACTAAGGCTAAAAAACCAGCAAACCTATACTGAAAACGAACTCCGCTCTTCCTTCTATGTTCCGCTTCGCTTAGGCGTGAGTTACCGACTTGGGATATACGACGACATTTCTCTAGAAGGATCGCTGTTTCTCACATTTTCTGATAGAATAGACGGCACCAAGGAGTTCAATAGGTTCAACGACCATCTTCTCCAAGGCCAAATCGTGTACAGGAGGTACTTGTCTTCCATTAAAGCAGTTTACTAAATCCTTTCAGAAAGGGAACTTTCTTCGCTGAGATCATCTTGTTTGATGTATATACATTAATCTAGATGCACTATGAAGACTATTTTGAATATACAGCAGTTGGGGTCACAATGGCGAACACAGGACCCATTTTTGTTTTGCGCGTACCATCATGACATCTTTCCCGAGGGAAACGGCAACCTAGCCCCCAAAGCCTCACTTGAAGGCCGTTCTTTGGGGAGTGATTTTCAAGGTAAAGACGGATGGAACATGTACCATGGCACCAAAATTCCAGGTTTTCCTTCACATCCACACAAAGGGTTTGAAACCGTGACGATCGTCGAAAAAGGATTGGTGGATCATTCGGATTCGCTAGGTTCAGCGGGTAGATTTGGTGACGGAGATGTACAATGGATGACCGCCGGCAAAGGGGTAATGCACTCCGAAATGTTTCCCATGCTTCAGGAGGACCAAAAAAATGAGCTGCTTCTGTTTCAAATTTGGCTCAACCTGCCCAAAAAAAGCAAGCATGTTCCAGCCCATTTCAAGATGATGTGGCACGAAGATATCCCAGTAGAACAGCACAGCGATTCCTCAGGTAAGCTTTCAAGGATAAAAATAATCAGCGGAAATTATGGAAACAGACCGGCACTTTCGCCCGCCCCAGACTCATGGGCTTCCGATCCGGCAAATGATGTTCAGATTTGGTTGATACAATTAGAACCTGGCGCAGAGCTGACGCTTCCAAAATCTTCCTCCGGCATAAATCGGACATTGTTTTTCTATAGCGGAGAAAGTATGGAAATCCAAGGTACACGCGTACCGGTATCACATGGGGTGGATTTGGCCCCGGAAACGGACATAAGCATCTCCAATGGCAATATGCCAGCTGCATGCCTGTTTCTACAGGGAAAGCCCCTCAACGAAAACGTTGTTCAACACGGTCCTTTTGTAATGAACAGCAACGAGGAAATCCAGGCAGCAATCGGTGAGTTTCAGCGAACACAATTTGGCGGATGGCCATGGCCAACTTACGAACACACCCATCCTAAAGAACGTGATCGATTCGCAATCCACGCTGACGGCAAAGAGGAAATAAAATAATGTGCCTTTTCCGCGAGCGATATGCTATTTAATTGAAAAATCCCGGCCTCACCGCGTACCTGACAGCGAATGAGGCCGGGGTTATTTATCGTTTTACAAAAGATGCATCCGCCAAGTAATCAAAACTTTTTTTAACACTTTCCAGTGGTGTGTAATTATACTTCTCCACTTCGACAAAATAGTCTTTCATTCCCTGCGCATATGCTGCTTTAAAAATCGATTTAAAATCCATCTTTCCGCTTTCTCCGATTTCCTTTTCGTCCTTGATATGCAAAAGTGGAAACCTTCCTTTGTAAGTTTTTAGGTAATCCACCGGATTATATCCCCCCTCTTGGCACCAAAACACATCAAGTTCCATACAAAATAAACTGGGATCCGTGTTTTTGAGCATGAAATCAAACATTATCTGACCTTCAATTTGCTCAAACTCCCTAGAATGATTGTGAAAGCCGAACATCAATCCGTTTGATTTGGTCACTTCCCCCGTGCTATTGTAATAATCGCACCACACCTTTAACGCATCAAGAGTTTTCGGAATCGGCATCGAGGGCTTTATCAAGAATGATGCTCCGGCATTAGCATGGTCTTCAGATGCTCTTTTCCACCATTCCATAGCTTCTGCGTGCTTGTCGGGTGAATAATTGGGCCCGCCGACATGGGCGCTACGTAGTTCCATTCCTAGCCCATCTACCGCGCTTCTAAACGCTTTAGGAGCCATCCCGTAAATCTGTCCGTTTTGATAATTGGCGGCCTCAAGTGTTTTGTATCCTATTCTAGCCACTTTTTCCAGAATCTCTTCGATATTGTCCTTTATATCATCACGGAGGGAATAGAGTTGAAGGCCAATTTGTTTGACAGCTTTTGCTTCGATCAAACTTGGAGATACCATTCCACCTAGTGTGATTAGTGATGCCTTTTTTAAAAATTCTCTTCTTAAGTTCGCCATAATTTCAGGTTTGAGTGTTTAGGATGTTTTGGCAATACTAACAATTATTTTGTTGTTTTTTTGGAATCTTGAGTCATAATAGACGTGTTGCGACAAATTGAATTTCTATTTGGGGAGTAGAAAGTTTTATTTTTCGCGTCGAAGCGTAGGTAAATTCCTTAACTTAGTATGCGCAATTATACTAATCAGGGTATTTTTTCCCAAAACTACAGGTAAACTATGGAAATATTAGGCATTGACATTGGAGGATCCGGAATCAAAGGGGCTCCTGTAGACATCACAACAGGAGAATTGACAGCAGAACGTTTCCGGGTGCCGACGCCAAAGCCAACCAAGCCAGATGCTGTAGCGGATGCGGTAAAACTCCTTGTAGACCATTTTGAATGGAAAGGACCCATTGGCTGCGGGTTCCCGACCGTGGTAAATAACGGGATGTCCGTTACCAAAAGTAACCTTCACAAGAGTTGGGTGGGTACACCGGTAGATAAGCTATTTGAGGAGAAGACCGGTCTTCCGGTAACGGTGATCAACGACGCCGATGCAGCGGGTTTGGCTGAGATGGCTTTTGGTGCGGGAAAAGGTAAAATGGGATTGGTAATCACCATCACAATAGGCACGGGATTAGGAACAGGCGTCTTTTATGACGGCAAATTGATCCCCAATTTTGAACTTGGGCGTGTATTTTATAAAAACGGCGAAATCATTGAATACTTTGCCGCTGACTCAGCACGCAAGAAGGAAAACCTGAGTTACAAAGTATGGGGAAAACGATTTAACAAATTCCTGAAGCATACTAATCGGATCATGTCCCCCGACCTTTTTATCATCGCTGGAGGAGCGAGTAATAAGTTGGATCTTTTCGAAAAGGAAATCACAGTGGACGTGCCACTGATAGTCGCGGAAAAACGAAATAATGCAGGTATTATTGGTGCCGCTATGGCTGCCAATATTTGGCGAAAATGATTGGATGAGATATGCGTTCAATATGGCTATTTCTTGGCGCCTTACCACTTACTTGCCTTTGCGCTTACGCTCAAGGGCCAGCTAGAATAATGACGGTGAACGGTCCAATAGCAGCATCAGAAATGGGTTCGACCCTTATTCACGAGCACCTGCTTGTCGACTTTATAGGTGCGGATAAGATCGATTCCTCGGATTGGAAGATTCATGAGGTAGTTCCTGTAGTGATGCCGTACTTAATCCAAATACGGAACTTGGGAACAAAGACCTTGGTAGAATGTACGCCTTCCTATTTGGGTCGGGATGTTCGGCTCCTCAAAAAACTGGCTGACGAGTCGGGCATTAACCTGATCACAAACACCGGCTACTACGGTGCTGTTGATAATGCTTACATACCTGAACATGCATTTCGAGAGACGGCCGAAGAACTTGCCATACGGTGGATTGGAGAGTGGGAGAACGGCATTGACGGGACGGAAGTCAAGCCCGGATTTATCAAAATAGGCGTCAACCCCGGAAGTCTATCCCCCCTCCACAAGAAGTTGGTAACGGCAGCTGCTATTACCCACCTTAAGACAGGCTTGACAGTTGCCTCCCATACAGGTCCCTCTTTGCCCGCCTTTGAGCAAATTGACCTTTTTGAACAACAGGGTGTCGCCCCGGATGCCTTTATCTGGGTCCATGCACAAAACGAAAAAGACAAGACCAAGCATGTACAAGCTGCACAGAGAGGTGCATGGGTGAGCTTAGATGGTATTTCCGATACTAACTTAGATACTTATCTGGATTTTTTACTTTACATCAAATCACACAACCAGCTTCACCGGGTGTTGATTTCACACGATGCCGGCTGGTATCGTCCACGGGAAGAGAATGGTGGAAACTTTCGGCCTTTTACGACAATTGCTGAAAAATTTATCCCTCTTTTAAAACGGAATGGATTTACCGAGCAAGAATGTCATCAATTACTGGTGGAAAATCCAGCAAATGCATTCGCTGTAGAAACAAAACGCCTACGGTAGCCTGTCGTCTTTACCTTGCCAGCTTCGACAACATGGTGTATTCCAACAATAATCACCCTATTCAATGATATTTGTCATAAAATTTTGTGCCTCATTGTTGTTACTTTGATGCTATAAAGTTTGGGATTCAACCACCTATTCGGTATCCGGTTTAAAAGACCAAACAGCTACTGATAAAGGGACTTATTCCAATAATGTTAACCATAACCCCTAAATAAGCTATGAAACGAATTGTTGTTCCTGTGGATTTCTCTTCCTATTCATCTGTAGCTTTTCTGAGTGCGGCGAAGCTAGCAGCTAAAAGTGATGCATCCATCACGTGTATCAATGTGGTCAATACTGGATTGGACTGGAAGAATCTTCCCGAAAAAGAACAAGTGAAACACCAAGCCATTCTGGATACTGAAGCGGAAGCAGTTGACAAACTGAAGATGTTTATAAGTAACCAAAAGACGCAGCACAACCCAGTAGAGGGCGTCGTGAAAGTCGGCGTACCTTCCCAATGTATTCTTGAAGTTGCTAGGGAGCAAAAAGCCGATTTGATTGTTATCGGCGCTTATGGCATAGGATATGAGGAGGGGAAATTTATAGGCTCTACCATGCAAGAGATTTTACGCCATGCCGAGTGCCCCGTGCTTGCGGTAAAAAAACTTATAAATGGCCGATCCATCAAAAAAATGGTATTTGCGTCGCTCTTCAACGAAGACAGTAAGCCTGCCTTTGTGCGCATGAAACCGTTGATTAAATCAGTAGGTGCATCCGTTCACTTTTTGTATGTCAATACACCCTCAAAATTTGTGGACAGTACAAAGGCTGAAGCAATGATGAAAGCATACGCCGTCGGCCAGGAAGATCTTGTCATCCATAAGCACGTATTTAGTCATGAAGAAGCTGAACGAGGAATCATTGCCTTTGCTGAAAGTCAGCAGGCGGGACTCATAGGAATGGCTTCCAACGTGCGGTCTACCCACTCAAGCTACCAAATTGGCGCTACGGAAACCGTCTTATTCAAAACGGAAATCCCTGTCCTAAGCGTCAAAATCTAAGGTATCTCAAGGACCCCAACCGGCTCTACTGCTCGGTTGGGGCACTATCCTCACCTACCGGATTTGGCCAGAGGTATTGCACCGATTCAACGATATGCGCCAATCCGGATGCTACCTGTCGAATCACATTGGCAAGCGTGGAAAGGGGTACATCTGTTTTCTGGAATTTCAGATGTTGATATACCATAAGAATCATATCCTCATAGTTGTCTCCGAGGAACGCTGGTTTCTCTCCTGTATTTCCCTCGGGCGACGTGCTCTGCACAAAATCCTCAAGACCTTGAATGTATCGGTTTGTCTGCCCGGTCAGCTGTTCCAGTAGCGACAAGACGAGTTTTTCGTCCGATTGTCCCATTTCCCTTATATTGTGCGCGATATCTTTGAAGTCCTTTATCCCATATATAATTTCCCGCAGCGCATGCATCAGATAGGTCAGTTTCTTTGCCTCTTCGGGCGAAAGGTGCTTTTCCTGCAGAAAGATACCAAATGAGGTGAGTTCATCTTCTAGTACCTTAAGGTGCCTGTAGTCCGCTAACAAATCTTGTGGCCTATAAATAATTTTTCTCCATACGGATAGCCTGTCTTCGTTCGCAGGTAGAGTCAGGAAAAGGGCTCTAATAAAGTCCAATGCATGCATTAAAAGAATTTCCACATCCTTCTCTAATGCCAATATGGCTAAGGAAGGTACGTCAGTGCCTACTTTTTTAATATAGGTGGAGCTTCCTGTCGGTTCATTCTCCTGATATCTACCCCGGAGCCATTTTTCCAGGGGAATCAAAAACGGATAAAATAGTACTATCCCGAAAGCATTTAATAACGAATTCAAAAGTACCAGGTCCATAAGTGGATCTACTGTCATAAAATACGTCTCAAAAAGCAGAACGATCTTCTTGGATAGAAGAAAAACGATGGTACCGGTAATGGCGTTGAAACCAAAATTAAACAAGGCTAGCCGCTTTTTGTCAGCACTTCCTCCCACAGCCGATAAGATTAAGGTAAAGGTAGTGCCTATATTTGCGCCGATAATCATTGAAAATGCCAGCGTCAAATCCAATATCTGCGCGCTTAATGCGCTAAGCACGATGACGATCATTGCCGAGCTCGATTGAATAAGTGCGGTAATGGCCAGTCCGACTAGTAGAAACGCAACGGGTCCATAGGCTTTATACTGGGATAAGTCGAGTTGTCCTGCCATCGCCTCGATTGCCGTTTTCATAAAATCCAACCCTAGAAAAATCAACCCAAACCCAATCAGAAAAGCGCCGATATTTCTAAGAACGGGTCTGCTGTCAATTAAGATATAGGTTAAGGTACCTATCGCTAAAAAAGGAAATGAAAAGTCCGCCACATTGAACCTAAATCCGAGCGTCGCAACAATCCATGCGGTAACCGTCGTACCAAGGTTAGCACCCAGCACCACACCAAGAGAACTTCCCAAGCTTATCATCCCTCCACCTAAAAAGGCCAGCACCATTAGCGTAACCAACGTACTGCTCTGCAAAAAGGCTGTACTCAAG